>JBEBXQ010000118.1:0-15491 GCA_040391535.1 Telluribacter sp.
AAATATTTCTCCCTATGCGAGTCCGTGGGTGTTCAGAGTGACCTTCTTATAATTGTTATCAGACCTTTTCTGCTACTTTTTCTTTTAGCTGGGTAAGTTCATCACGATAACGGGCAGCTTCCAGGAAATCCAGATCTTTGGCTGCTGATTCCATTTTGCGTTGCGTTTCCTGAATAAGTTTCTCAAGGTCTGTTTTTCCCATATACTGTACCACAGGATCGGCGGCAATATGTACTTCATCGGGTTCAACGTAAATTCGTCTGGTTTTTGCATCGGCCACAGAAGTTTGTTCCATGATGGCTTCTTTCGATTTCAGAATGGTTCGCGGAGTAATGCCATGCTGCGTATTATAATCCATCTGGATATTCCGGCGTCTCTGGGTTTCATCAATGGCTTTTTCCATTGAGCCCGTTATCCGGTCGGCATACATGAGTACTTTCCCGTTTTCATTTCTTGCTGCCCTTCCAATGGTCTGGATCAGTGAACGGATATCCCGCAGGAAGCCTTCTTTATCAGCATCCATGATAGCCACCAGAGAAACCTCCGGTAAATCAAGGCCTTCCCTCAGCAGATTGACTCCTACCAGTACGTCAAAAACGCCAAGTCTCAGTTCCCGCAGAATCTCTACCCTGTCAAGTGCTTTTATTTCGGAGTGAATATACCGGCAGTTGACACCTACTCTGTCAAGATATTTGGAAAGCTCTTCAGCCATACGTTTCGTGAGCGTGGTAACCAGCACGCGCTCTTTCCTTTTAATCCGGTGGTTAATTTCATCGAGAAGATCATCGATCTGGTTAAGGCTCGGACGTACCTCAATCTCAGGATCAAGCAGGCCTGTCGGACGGATGATCTGTTCCACAACTACCCCGTCCGAGCGGCGCAATTCGTAATCGGCCGGTGTGGCACTTACAAATATGGCCTGGCCGGTCAGTTCTTCAAATTCCTGGAAGGTAAGCGGACGGTTGTCAAGGGCCGACGGTAAGCGGAAACCATATTCCACGAGCGATTCCTTGCGGGAACGGTCTCCTCCCCACATCGCCCGGATCTGGGGCATGGTAACGTGGCTTTCATCCACCACCAGCATGAAATCTTCAGGGAAATAATCCAGCAGACAGAAAGGCCGCTGACCAGGTTGTCTCCGGTCAAAATAGCGGGAATAGTTTTCTATTCCTGAGCAGTAACCCAGTTCCCGCATCATTTCCATATCAAACTCAGTCCGCTCCTTGATACGTTCAGCTTCCGATAACCGGCCATCTTTGGCGAAATACCGGATCTGGCTTGCCAGGTCATCCTGGATTTCTTTAATAGACTGATTAAGCACATCCCTGCCTGTTACGAATAAATTAGCAGGGAAAATGGCAATCTGATTTTCACTTGATAATCTCTTTCCGGTAGCCGGGTCAATCCGCTGGATTTCATCGATATCATCCCCGAAAAACATAACACGATAAGCGAAATCGGCATATCCCGGGAAAATATCTACCGTATCTCCTTTGACCCGGAAAGTACCACGGGTGAATTCTGCTACCGTACGGCTGTACAGAATCTCAACTAATCTGAATAAAAACTGATTCCGGCTGATGGTATCCCCGGTTTTTAATTTTATGATACTCTTTTTATACTCAATCGGATTTCCGGCACCATATATACAGGAAACCGAGGCCACCACCACTACATCTCTTCTGCCGCTCATCAGCGAAGACACTGTGGATAACCGAAGTTTGTCAATTTCTTCATTGATAGCCAGATCTTTTTCTATGTAAGTACCTGTTGTAGCGATAAAGGCCTCAGGCTGATAATAATCATAGTAGCTGATAAAATACTCAACAGCATTGTTGGGGAAAAACTGTTTGAACTCACCATATAGCTGCGCTGCCAGGGTTTTGTTGTGGCTCAGTATCAGTGTCGGTCTCTGGATTTGCTGAATCACGTTAGCGACTGTAAATGTCTTTCCTGAACCGGTGACACCCAGTAATGTCTGCGATTGTTCCCCTTCCTTAATGCCTTCTACCAGTTGTTTGATAGCCTGAGGCTGATCGCCGGTAGGCTGGTAATCGGAGATGAGTTCAAATTTCATAGTGAAGAATAGATATGGCTGTCTTTGTGAAGCAAAAAGCTTAATCTTACTATAACGTAACAGACGTTATGATTAGTTTCGTACTGAGTGGGCAAGAATGGTGTTTCGTGAAAGACCGGGAGGATTTCCGGTGAAATAATGGCTGATGAAATAGCAGTTCCTGCATTTGATTTCTTTTTTTGAAAAAAAATAATGAGATTTTGTCCCCAAAGAGCTGCTTCGTTTGTCATTGTCTGAAAATATTTCACAAAAAAATAAACAAAGATGAAAACGTTTTTAATGTTAATCAGAGAGAATGCGGAGTACGGAGAGCTATCACCGGAAGAAATGCAGGCCGATATAGAAAGCCACATGGCCTGGGTTGAAAAACTTATTGAGAAAGGATATTTTAAGGATGGAAATCCATTGGATTCCAAAGGGGCTCATATCAAAGGAGCCGATAAAATTGTGACCGACGGGCCTTTTGCAGAAGGGAAGGAGTGTATCAGCGGTTATTATTTCCTGCTGGCCGATTCTCTGGAGCATGCCACAGCAATTGCGGCTGAATGTCCGGCGCTAGCGACGGGCGCAACCCTGGAAATCAGGGAGGTTTTGCAGACCGAGTAGCGGGCGATGGAGGAAGAGAAAGATATTAATCAACTGACGGCGCATCTTTTCCGGGAGTTATCGGGAAAGATGATTGCTGTGTTATCTCATACTTACGGGCTGGTAAACCTTGATTGTATCATGGATGCCGTGCAGGATACCTTTGAAACCGCTCTGAAGAACTGGCGTTTTCACGGATTGCCGGATAATCCCTCCGCATGGCTGATGAAAGTGGCAAGAAATAAGGTTATTAATGCTATCCAGAAAGAAGGCAGAAGTACAACAGAATGGGTACATAAAGCTGATTTTGAACCGGAACCTGAGGTAGAGATTCCTGAGCATACCGTTCAGGATAGTCAGGTACAGTTACTGATACGTTGCTGTCAGCTAAAGTTGCCGGATAAACCTAAAATAATACTTACCCTTCGTGTCCTTTGCGGTTTTGGTATACCTGAAATTTCCAATGCGCTTTTTATGTCGGAAGAATCGGTCAGGAAAGCGTTTTTCCGGGCAAAGCAGGAACTGAGGCAAACCGGTATCAAAGGGCAGATACCTCTGCAAACAGATCTGAAACTTCACCGCGAAATTATTCACACAATAGTATATCTGCTGTTTAATGAAGGGTATAAAGCAAGCGGAAAAGCCGGTGGAGTAAATGCCGATTTATGTTTTGAAGCAATTCGTCTGGCAAAAATAATGCGGAGTGTTAATGAACATGACCAGAAAATCAATGCTTTGCTGGCATTAATGTTCTTTCAGGTCGCCCGGTTTCCTGCAAGGATAACTTCTTCAGGAGAATGGCTGACACTGGAAGAGCAAAACCGTTCGCTGTGGAATAAAAGATGTATTAGGGAAGGGTTCTTTTATCTTGACGCGGGCAGACCGTTACATAAGCTAAATAAGGTTTATATGGAGGCTTTGATTGCATCAGTGCATTGTGCCGCTCCCGACTATGAATCGACCAACTGGCAGTATATTATTTCGCTTTACCGACAGCTTGAAGACAGGGAGCCCGCTTCCCCGCTAATCAAACTAAACAGGATTATAGCCGAAAGTCATGTCAATCTGAGTGAACGGCTGATGCTGGAAGTGAAGGCTATAGAGGCCTGTTTTACACACGAAAACAGGTTTGTATATTTTCTGGGCAGGGCATTTATAGCTATGAAGCTGCAGTTGTTCGATGAGGCTGAAAACCATTACCGGAAGGCACTTGATCTGGCCAGATCACAGATGGACCGGAACTTTATCAGCCGGAAATTAAAAGAATGTGATGCTGCTCTGAGCCGGGAAAGACCGGCTCATTAAGAAATGGCGGATAAGCCGGCAATCAGAATAATCAGGTAAATCAGATTGTTTTTAAGAATCTTAAGGCACTTTGATATATGGAATTCCACCGTCTTTTCCACGATGCCCAATAATTCAGCAATTTCCTTATGGGTCAGTCCGCTTCTGCTCAGTTCAAATACGACTCTGCTTTTTTCAGGAATATGCTTTAACTGAAATTCGTATTGCTCCTGGATTTCATTCACGAAGATGGACTCTTCTACTGTATTATTGGAATAAGAAATCAACAAATCAGGATTGATTTCGCTGAGAGAGTGTGCCGTATTACCCATCATTTTGCGTAACTGCGAAATGATCCTGTTTTTTAATGCACCGAACAGGTAAATATTCACATCCTTTTTGATGATAATCCGGTCCCGGTGCATCCAGAGTGTAACGAACAAATCCTGCACCAGATCCTCGGCGACGGCAACATCTGCCGTTTTCCTGTAAGCGAGCCTGAAAAGCGGGGCAGCAAACCGGTTATGAAGTTGCGTAAAAGCTTCTTTGTTACTGTGATCTTTTACTTCATTCCATAAATCAAGGTCTTCCCATTGCGAATAACTGTTATTCATGGCAGAATTAGAATACTAATTCAAAGATAATGAAATGAACTAATAAAAAATTATAAAATTTTCTTTGATTTTCACTAGGGTGGCCTTTGGATTTAATGTCTTGTAGATATAAGAGGATACCTAAAACATTATAATTTCACTGAAAAATATGGCAAAACACCCTATCACAACGGAATTGCTCAGGCGTTATCTGGAGGGTAATCTTGATGAGGAAGAAGTGGAGGCTGTTGAAGAATGGTATGCCAGTCTTCAGAATCCTGAAACAGTCGACATACCGGCATTTAATAATGAAATACATCTGAAAAAAGTACAGCATCAGATTGTCGCCCTTGAAAATGAAACCGGAGAGAAGGTATTGCCATTGAAAAGAACATCGGTATGGTGGCGCTATGCTGCTGCTGCGATGCTGTTGCTTGCGGTTTTTGCCGGATATCATCTTTTACGGTTTCCCGCAGATACTACTGATGTGAGGCAGGTATCCGATGCAATGGTAATTAACAACAGCAGCAAGCAGATTATGCGGTATGAGTTGCCGGACAGTAGTGTGGTATGGCTGAATCCCAATGCAGAACTGACTTATACCGCTACAGATTTTACCTCTGAAATGCGCCAGGTAGGGATTGCCGGAGAAGCATTTTTTGAAGTTAAAAGAGATGTAACGCGTCCGTTTCTGGTAGAAGTTGACAAGATGAATATTAAAGTACTCGGTACAAGTTTTCACGTATATGCGACTCCCGGAAAAACACAGTATGAAGTGGCCGTTATTTCGGGAAAGGTAGAGGTATCTTCTGCCGAAAGGAATGATACTGAAAAGAATAATGTGATTTTGCTTCCTGAAGAAAAGGCTGTATTTGAAGTAGCATCAGGTGTATTGACAGCGTCGAAATTGCCCGAAAAGAGTGATCACGCAGTGACATGGAGAAATGTCAGCCTTACTTTCGATGACATTGGTCTGGATGAAGTGGTTCAGCGGCTGGAGGCTAAGTTTGGTGTAAAAATCGAGCTGACCAATCAGGCATTGGCTAACTGCAAACTGAAAGCCGCGTTTGAAAACCAGAAACTGGTGGAAATACTGGAAACAGCCTCAGAAATGCTTGAAATGGAGTATGAGATAGATGCGGATACGATCAGACTGGATGGCAACGGTTGTATTCTTTAATAAACCAATTTGATTTCCTAACCTTTAAAATAATAGCTGCAGATGATAAAAAACAACTGATACCCAATTTAATACCTGATTCCTGACAGCTTCAGAAAATCAGGAGTGTTCGCGGCACTCCTGATAAAGAATGAAGCACTTAAATCATCATAACCATACCCGGATATGACTGTACCTCTTTTTGTTCATTTGGTAATAAACAAACGAAAATATGAATAAATTATCTAAAAACAAGACTATAACTCTCATCATGCGCTTATCCTTCTTACAGCTCATTTTAGTGGGGGTCTTTGTTGTTGTGGCAAATGCCCGGGTTACCGGCGCGCAGGATCTTCTGGATAAAAAAATAACGTTGAATCTGGAGAATGTGACGCTGCAAAAGGCACTTGCAACAATTGAACAGCAAACCAAAATCCGTTTCGCCTATAGCAGCAGTATCATTCCCGTGGGGGAAAAGGTAAATGTCAGGGCCGTCAACAGGCCTTTGGACAGTGTGCTTAATGATCTTTTTGCCGACCTCAATATAGAATATCAGCCTGTCAGAGGGCAGATCATGCTGAAACGGATCAGAAAAAAGGCAGCTACAGGCGGTGAGCAGAGTTTGCTGCCCGACGAAACCCCGTTTGAGTCGGTGGTGATGGAATCGGTGGTGAAAGGCAAAATAACCGACGAAAGAAATAACGCGCTTCCCGGGGTCAATGTGTTGGTTAAAGGCACACAGCGCGGGGTTACTTCCGGTATAGAAGGAGATTATGAACTGAGCCTGAATGATGGAGAAAACACGTTGATTTTTTCATTTGTGGGTTACCTGAGCCAGGAAGTGAATGTAAACAACCGGAGCACAGTTAACATTGTGCTGGAACCGGATCTTAAGTCGCTTGAAGAGGTCGTGGTCATTGGCTACGGTACCGTAAAGAAAAGTGATCTTACAGGATCGGTCGCTCAGGTGAAATCCAAGGAAATCAACGCTTTCCCCAATGCCAATGTCCTTCAGTCATTATCAGGAAGGGCACCAGGTGTACATATCCGGCAAAGCTCTGGTGCGCCGGGCGCCAGTATGTCTGTCAGAGTGAGAGGAGGAAATTCAATTCTGGGTTCTAATGAGCCGTTATATGTCATTGACGGATTCCCGGTAAATGGTGGTCCCACGCATCTCAATAATTCAGATATTGAAAGTGTGGAAGTGCTGAAAGACGCGTCAGCAACAGCTATATACGGATCACGCGGAGCCAACGGGGTTGTCCTGATTACCACTAAAAGAGGTAAAACAGGAAAAACGGTCGTGGATTTTGAAACCAGTTTCAGTTCGCAGAAACTGATCAGGAAACTTGACCTGATGAACGCGAAAGAGTATGCTATGTTTTATAATGAGCAGGCCATTAATGATAACATTGCGCCCTTTTTCTCTCAGGCCGATATTGATGGTTTCGGGGAAGGGTTTGACTGGCAGGATTTTGTTTTTCAAAGGGCTCCTATGCTCACTACCTCGCTCAATGTAAGCGGCGGGAATGAAAAAACGCAGTTCTCTGTTTCCGGCAGCTTCTTTGGCCAGGATGGTATAGTGAGAGGCAGTAACTATAACCGATATGCGCTTCAGTCGAATGTACTGCATACAGTAAGCGACAAGTTCAGAATCAATCTTTCCACAACGCTCAGCCGGCTGATGACTGAAAGGAAGGACAGTGGCGGAGGTTCCCGTGGTAATTCGATGATCAATGCGGCTATTTCAGCACCTCCCACACTTACTCCTTATAATGAGGATGGTTCTTACAGGGTGCTTTCCACGGCCTATCCGTTTATTGCAACCGACATCCGTAACCCGATTAACTTTATCAACGAGCAGTCTAATCAGATCAGGGCAAATGTGGTGCTGGCGAACCTGGCACTGATGTATAACTTTACGCCGGATCTGATGCTGAAAGTTTCCGGAGGAATTGAAAACCGGGATGACCGAAACGATAACTATACGACCACCCGTTTTTTTAACTCACAGGGAGCTGCGTCAGTTTCTGCCGGACAGTTTACCAGTCTGCTGAATGAAAATACCCTGAACTATAACAAGACTTTTGCTGAAAAACATTCGGTATCCGCTGTCGCCGGATTTACATATCAGGATTTTCTGAATACATCTCTCTCCGGAAGTGGTACAGGTTTCCTGAGCAATATCTTTGAAACGTATAATCTGGGTGCGTCTATGACTCCCGGTGTGCCGGGCTCCGGCTATTCCAAATCGCTTCTTTTGTCTTATCTGGGAAGGGTTAATTATGTATATAATGATAAATATCTGTTAACAGTCAGCATCAGGCGTGACGGATCTTCAAGATATAGTGAAGGACATAAATGGGGCAATTTCCCATCTGCTGCCGTGGCCTGGAGAATTTCAAATGAGAACTTCATGAGTGGCAATACGTTTATCTCTGATCTGAAGCTTCGCAGCAGTTGGGGATTAAGTGGAAGCCAGGCGATTGATCCTTACTCTACTTTAAATCAGTTGATCGCAGGTCGTACTATTTTTAATGATGATTACGCCAATACTTTTGCCCCTGGTACACGGCTTCCCGGCATACTGAAATGGGAAACAACAGCGCAGTTTGATCTGGGAATTGACTTTGGGGTTCTGAGTAACCGGCTGTTGCTGACTGCCGACTTTTACAATAAAAATACACGTGACCTGCTAAGTACGGTTATGCTGCCCTCTTCTCTGGGATATACCAATACCATTCAGAATGTCGGTAAAATTCAGAATCGCGGGGTAGAACTGGGCCTGGACGCCAAAATCCTGACAGGTGCTTTCACCTGGGATATGAATGCCAATATTTCATTCAATAAGAGCAAGGTGCTGAGCCTGTATAACGGGGAAGATATCCTGAGAGATAATGTGGGCGTTATCATTATCAATGATGCAACGAGTATTTTAAGGGAAGGCCGTCCGGTCGGACAGTTCTGGGGATACCGGGAGCTTGGTTATGATGAGAAAGGTGATATCATTTTTGACGATACGAATGGTGACGGATCTATTTCGCAAGCGGATAAAACCTATATAGGTGATCCCAATCCTGATTTTATTTACGGCCTTAACTCTACAATGACCTTTAAGAATTTTGAATTCAATCTGTTTTTCCAGGGTTCACAGGGTAATGATATTTTCAATGCCAGTGCCATTACCAATACGATGGATTTCGGATTTGGTCTGAATATGCCGAAATCAGTCTTCAACGATCACTGGACGCCTGACCATCGTGATGCCAGTTATCCCAGGATCAGCCTTCGTACACCTACGCGGGTATCCGACCGGTATATCGAAGACGGATCATATCTGAGACTTAAGAATATCATGCTGGCGTATAATCTGCCTGTACAGAATCTGGGTATTAAAGCGCTGAGAAGTCTGCAGGTATATGCTTCAGGGCAAAATCTGCTGACTTTTACGAAGTATTCATGGTGGGATCCGGAGACCAATTTCCGTCTGGATCATAATAGTTACCCTGTATCAAAATCCGTAACATTTGGTCTGAGAGTTGGGTTTTAAGTAAATCTGTGGTTTAAAATTTTGATTATTATGGAAAATAGAAATACATATAAAAAGCTTGTCAGTACAATTTTGTACTGGCCGTCTTTAGTAATAGCGGTGATCTTCATGAGCAGTTGTGAAGATATGCTGAAAGAAGAACCCAAGTCAGTTGCGGCTGAGCTTTTTTATAATACCCGTGAAGAGGTCGAAGCGGCTGTGAATGCGATCTATTCGCCTTTGCGGGATGGTACCATGGCAAATTATATCGCTACTCTTGAATGCCAGTCCGACTGGATGTATGGCCGGGGCAGCTGGGATCCGTTGAGTCAGTACCAAGGCTTGAATGATGCCAACATTACCCGTGTTTCAGGATTCTGGAATGCCTTCTATCTGGCGGTAAGAAACGCTAATCTGGTTATTCAGAATGCGCCCAACGGTAATGCGATCAGTACGGAAGATGTAAACAGACTGGTGGCTGAAGCAAAATTCTTACGGGCACTGACCTACTTTCACCTGGTCCGGAACTGGGGTGCTGTTCCACTGCGTACAGAAGAAAACATGACCGAGAAGGATCTGCCCAAGAGTTCAGCTGAACAGGTCTACGGACTCATCGTAAGTGATTTGCTGAATGCAGAATCCAATCTTCCTGATGTACCCAATGCAATCGGAAGACCTTCAAAATGGGCTGCAAAAACTTTACTGGCTGATGTTTATCTTCAACTGGAGAGATACCAGGAAGCAGCGGATAAAGCAGATGAAGTAATTCAGTCGGGTAAATACAAGCTGGTCAGTGTGCAGAATAAGGAGGATATCCAGTATAAGCTTTTTGGCCCTGAAATTCTGACCACTACTGAAGAAATCTTTTATTTCAAATTCTCACGGCTCGCCAACCAGGGTAATTATATTCTTTGGATTTCCAATCATCCCAGCACTAATCTGTTCAACTTTGGAGGTGCTTATGCTGTGCATGGTGATCTGACCAATCCGAATTACATGAACTGGGATGATAACGACCTGAGAAAAGATCTCTGGGATAATATTGATTTTGGTTTAGGGAAAAATACACTGGTCAGTTCAAAATATGTAGATCCTAATGCCATCAGTCAGAATGGTGCAGGGAATGATCTGCCGGTGTACCGTTATGCCGAAGTTCTGCTGATTTATGCAGAGGCTTCCGCCCGTGCGGGAAATGCCGTGAGTGATAAAGCACTCGAAGTGCTTAATCAGGTAAGAAGAAGAGGGTATGGGTTGAATCCGGAGGCAGCATCAGAGCTGGATTTTGATGCAGGTATGTCTGTTGCAGCATTTATTGACCTGGTGGTCAGGGAAAGAGGTTATGAATTCCTCTACGAAGGAAAACGCTGGCATGAACTGAAAAGGATAAAAAGAGCGTCAGAGCTGATCCTGGAAGGGAAGGGTAAAACACTGGCGGAAAAGCATCTGCTCTGGCCGATCCCTGTTTCTGAAATGAACTATAACCAGGCACTTAATCCGGCCTCTGATCAGAATCCGGGCTATTAATAAAAAGGAATAATGGAAAAAATGAAAAGAAGGTCAGCGCTTGCGACGTTAGGTACGATATCATTTGGTATGGCTTCTCCTGTTTTGGGAAAAGGTGAGTACTGGCAGGATCCCTATAAGATCATAAAGAAAACAATCACAACGGACATACTGGTTGTAGGTGGAGGTACTGCGGGGGTGATTGCGGCTATTCAGGCTGGCCGGGCCGGAAGAAAAACAATTCTGGTGGAAAACGGCAGTCAGCTTGGGGGAGTTACTACAACCGGAGGAGTGAATTTTCCGGGAATATTTTTTGCCTGGGGAAAACAGGTAATCGGTGGTATCGGATGGGAGCTGGTACAGGAAGCTGTGCAAATGAATGATGATCCGCTTCCTAACGTTTCCATACCGCACGGCCGGCAGCACTGGAGGCATCAGGTAAGGGTAAACGGGCAACTGTATGCGATGCTGGCTGAAGAAAAATGCCTGGATGCAGGGGTAAATATCCGGTTTTATGAAACACCCGTTGCGATTCGTTTCCGCAAAAATAGCTGGGAGGTAACCACCGTGGGTAAGGGAACAGAAACCACCATTATTGCCAATCAGCTGATTGATTGTACAGGCAATGCTTTTGCCACTTCCATTGCAGGGTTTAATGTACTGAGAGAGGCTGAAACCCAACCCGGTACCCTGATGTTCAGGCTGGAAGGTTATGACTTTGATAAGCTTGATCTGAAGATGATTGAAGCAAAGTATGCCGAAGAAGTGAAGAAGGGGACACTGAATAAGAAAGAATTTCTCAGTATTTCGGGCTTGCTGCGCAACAAAGGAGATAATGTGCAGCACATCGCAGGTGCTGATTCCACTACTTCAGAAACTCATACTGTGGCCAATATCAAGGGAAGGACCTCACTTCTGAAGATGCTTCGTTTTCTGCGGACATTACCCGGACTTGAAAAAACAAAGGTGGGGGATATCCAGAATGAAACGGCAGTAAGGGAGACCTACAGGATTGACGGGCAGTACCAGATCACCAAGGAGGATTATGTGACAGGTAAAATATTCGATGATGCCGTGTCCTATTCCTATTATCCGATTGACCTGCATGATGATAATGGCGTGATTCCGGATCATCTTCTGGAAGGGGTTGTTCCTACGGTACCATTACGGGCCCTGATTCCAAAAGGCAGCCGTAATTTTCTGGTAGCGGGCCGTTGCGTGAGCAGTGACAGACTGGCAAATTCGGCGTTGAGGGTTCAGGCATCCTGTATGGGTATGGGGCAAGCTGCCGGAGTAGCGGCCGCTTTGGCCAGTATTTCCGGAAAAACGCCTGCTGATGTCCCGTTTGAGGATGTCAGAAAAATGCTCACCGACCACGGAGCTATTGTTCCTCTGAAAAGTTAAATGAAACTGAGATGCTGAAGTCCGTTCCGGCTATTTTGTTTTTGGTGATTGTTCCCATGTTATTCGTAACAGGGTTTTCCGGAAAAAAAGATATCCGTTACTTTCATGAACCTCTTATCAGCAAGCCACCGGATTCCGTCATTGCGTTTCCGGTGGCTTTTCAGGATTCTATCGGCGATGATACCTTGTATCAGAGCATATCTACAGAGGGGATTCCTGTTGCTTATCACCGGAAAATCAGGACCAGTGTTTGCTTTGACGGTCTGTGCCGGCTGCTTGATATTGTGCTGTACTGGAATCCGACCGGAAGCTATCTGGGGTTTGAACTACCCGACGGGGAATTTCTGAGTAAAGCGGAACATGATCCGTTTACAGAAAAGGAATATCAGAAACTTCATGGCATTTTAAGTGATTCGCTTTCCCCTTTGGGTGATTATTCATTTGCTGAGCTGGTTTCCGGGGGTGAAAATGCAGAGGGAGTGGATGCGGTTTCTTCGGCCACGCTTACCGAAATACAGCATTATGTGATTCCGGGAGCGGCTTATACGACCTATCGTCTCTGGCATATTTTTTACGGAATTACCCCTGAAAAAATCACCGGACTGACACTCAGTAAATTTTCAGAAGCAATGGCCCTGGAAATACTCCGGGGTAGTTCTGTGCGTGATCAGATATGGGTCCTGAACAATCTGCAAAAGCTTTCCCCGTATAGTGATGAATTAACCGGGGTGATTTTTGACCTTATCCACCATACCAACCTGAATCTTGCAGAAAGAAGCCTGAACGCGCTGGACCGGCAGGCAGTTGAGCATTCTGCAAATCAGAAAAAACTGCTGGCTTTGTTTGTCCACGGTGAATACACATTAAAAAAAGCGGTACTTAATAAATTAAAACTGGCAGAGCAACCTGATCCGGAAATAATACAGGCATTGGTAGATTTGCTTCCTTCATTAAACGGGGATATGATCGGAAGTATCCTGGATTTATTAGCCGTAAAAGGTATCCGTGAAGAGAACGTGATACAGAAGATTTCCCTTTTGCTGAATCATGAAAACCGCTTTATCAGTAAGAAGGTGTATGATTTTCTGGTAAAAATGAATCCGGATAATGCCGAGATTAAAAGAAAAATGGAAGCCTACCTCAAGGTATCCTCCTGAATTCTCTGCCGCGGATTTCAGTAGTTCACAGCCGTTTGAAACTTTCGTAATCAGAGCAGGAATTTCCCTTTAAACCTCTTGATTACAATGAACAAATACATTGCCGGCTGCTGGTTATTAATGACGACCCTATTGGTTGCATCAGGTTGTAATAAGCAGAAAAATCCGGGTGACTGGGCCGAATACCTGGGTGGCCCTGACCGCAACCATTACTCTGAACTTGATCAGATCACCACTGATAATATCAGTAGTCTCACCAAAGCCTGGGAATATCACACCGGCGATTCCGGTGAAGTGCAATGCAACCCCATTGTGATCGACGGGGTTTTGTATGGCGTTACAGCAAAAAATCAGCCTTTTGCGCTCAATGCCGCCACCGGGGAAGAAATATGGCGCTTTAATCTGCCTTCGGGTTCTAATTATAATATCAACCGGGGTGTAGCTTACTGGGAGGACAGGCATGAAAAGCGGATTCTTTTTGCCGGTGGTGCGTGGCTTTATGCGCTGGATGCAAAGACAGGAAAGTCAATTGTAGCATTCGGGGACAGTGGTAGAGTAAGTCTGAAAGAAGGCTTGGGGGGGAATGCTGTGGATAAATATGTGATTTCCACTACGCCGGGGACAGTTTTTGAGGATCTGATCATGATGCCCCTCCGTTTATCGGAAGGAGCGGATGCAGCCCCGGGATATATTCAGGCGTTTAATATCAGAACCGGTAAACTGGCCTGGGTTTTTCATACGATTCCGCATCCCGGCGAGGTGGGCTACGATACCTGGCCGGAAAATGCCTATAAAAATACAGATGTAGGCGCAGCCAACAGCTGGGCGGGTATGTCGGTTGACCGGAAACGGGGTATCCTGTTTGTACCTACGGGTTCTGCCGGATTTGATTTTTACGGTGGCAACCGGAAAGGGCAAAACCTCTTTGCCAATTCATTAGTCGCGCTCAATGCCAGAACAGGAGAGCGTATCTGGCATTATCAGATCATCCATCATGATCTTTGGGACAGGGATTTACCCGCACCGCCTAATCTGATTACGATTCAGAAGGAGGGAAGGACGATCGATGCCGTAGCACAGGTTACCAAAGCAGGGCGCATTTTTGTGTTTGACCGGGAAACAGGTGAGCCGGTTTTTCCGATTGACGAGGTACCTGTTCCGGCCTCAGATATGCCGGGAGAAGAGGCATGGCCTACACAACCCGTGCCGCAGCTGCCGGTTCCTTTCAGCCGGCAATACCTTACAGAAACAGATATAAATCCCTATTCAGAGGATAAGGACTCTTTACTGACAGTATTCAGAAAGGCCAGAAACGGTCACTTTATTCCTTTGAGCCAGACACCCACCATTCTGTTTCCGGGTTGTGATGGCGGTGCGGAATGGGGTGGTGCTGCTGTGGATCCGAAGGGGATTATGTATGTGAATGCCAATGAAATGGCCTGGATTTTTACACTGAGTCCCACACCTGAAGAGGATGATCTGGCAGGATTGACGCCAGGCAGAAAACTGTATACGCAATACTGTTCCTCCTGTCATGGCAGTGAGCTGAAAGGCAATCCGGCCAGTGGGTATCCATCATTAACGGATATCGGTAAAAAACAAACCAGAAATGACGTTTCCCGGATTATCACCGGTGGTAAAGGGATGATGCCCGGCTTTACCATGATTTCCGCCGGAGAGAAACAGGCCTTAATGGCATATCTGTTCGGAGAGGAAAAAACAGAGGCCACGCCCACAACTGCAAAACAGAAAAAGCCCCATATGCCTTATAAGTTTGATGGTTATACCAAGTTTCTGGATAGCAAAGGGTTACCGGCGATCAGTCCGCCATGGGGAACACTTACGGCTATTGACCTGAATACCGGTCAGAAAGTCTGGCAGGAGGTACTGGGCGAAATGAAAGCCTTAAAGGAGCAGGGTATTGAAAAAACCGGGACCGAAAATTATGGCGGCCCGCTGATCACCGCGGGCGGTGTATTATTAATAGCGGCTACCAAAGATGAAAAATTCAGGGCTTTTGAAATGAAAACCGGAAAACTGCTCTGGGAAACAACATTACCGGCTTCGGGATTTGCGACGCCATCGACTTATCAGGTCAATGGAAAACAGTATGTGGTTATCGCTTGCGGAGGCACAAAACTGGGGACTAAAAAAGGCGATAGTTATGTCGCGTTTGCCTTGGAATAAAAGATTAAAACAG
>JBEBXQ010000119.1:0-15304 GCA_040391535.1 Telluribacter sp.
CGGCACTTTATCCGGTGAAAGGGAAGAAACAGGGTATGAGGAGAAAGAGTCCGTAAAGAAACCGGTTCGCCTGTTCCGTTTTGACCCTAATTCTGTGACGACAGACGAAATGGAAACACTGGGTTTTCCTGCTTTTCTGGCCAGGAGGGTTGATCATTACCGTTCAAAAGGTGGCCGGTTCCGTAAGAAAGAAGATCTTCTGAAAATCTATGATTTCCCGTCGGCACTTTATAAATCGGTAGAGGGGTATATCGTCATTAACGCAACATTACCGGAACAGGCCAGAAAAGATTTTGTCAGCAAGAAGGAGGGAACAAAAGAAAGTGTGCCTTTATGGAAAGACCTGCCCGTCAAACAGGAGAAAGTGTCGTTTGATCTGAATAAGGCCGATTCGTTGCAATTAATAAGCCTGAGAGGGATAGGGCCGGTACTATCAGACAGAATTCTGAAGTACAGGCGTTCATTGGGTGGTTTTCACAGCATGCAGCAATTGTATGAAGTGTACAGGCTGGATAGTATGGCCATAGGGGAAATCAGTAAAAATACTTTTATCCGTGAGCCGGTTACAAAAATGGATATTAACCAGTGTACACCAGCACAACTGCTGCGTCATCCCTATCTGCGGGGTAAAAAGAAAGAAGTAACTATCCTGTTAAATTACAGAACGCACCACGGTCCGTTTACTTCTGAAGCCGATCTTTTCAATTCGCAGTCTCTTGACTCCCTTACCATCCGGAAAATATTGCCTTACCTGCATTTTAATTGAAAAAGTAAAGTGAAAAATGAGAACTCTGCATTAGTTTTGTGGGTTCTGTTACTAAACACTAATCTTTATATTAAGGTGAAAATTGCAATTGGTTCTGATCATGCCGGTTTCCCGGGCAAACAACCTATCATTGATCATTTGACTGCGAAGGGTTTTGAAATCAGGGATTTTGGTACTTACAATGCTGATTCTTCAGATTATGCTGATTTTGCGCATCCGGTAGCAGAAGCGGTGGAATCAGGAGATTTTGATTTCGGTATTTTACTATGCGGAAGCGGACAGGGCGTTTGCATGACTGCCAATAAGCATCAGCATATCCGTGCCGCGCTGGTATGGGACACGCCGCTGGCACCTTTGGCACGTCAGCACAATGATGCCAATATCATTTGTCTGCCTGTACGGTTTATTTCCACCGAAAAGTCAATCGAATGTGTAGATTTATTTCTGTCTACTGAATTTGAAGGCGGGCGCCACCAGCGCAGAGTAGATAAAATGTCCTGCTAATTCCTGACATAAATTCCTTTCCACTGGGTAGGCTTGTAATCTTTTTTGAGTTCGGGAATCCGTGTAAAGACCTTAGGCATCAGATTAACTTTATCAATGACATATTCCGGAGGATCTTTCCGGAAGCTGTCATAAATATGAATGACGCTGTCAAAGTTGTCGAGATTGGTCAGATAATTACTGGCCAGTTCCCAGTTGAGATAGGGAGTAGCACTCTGATTATGTAAATATTCACCTTCATCAGCACCCAATACCAGAATTTTCTTATTATTTATTTCTTCCGGGAGTACAGCCTTTTTTACACGCAGGGTTGCCAGCTGTACGGGCCGTGAACCGGGCAGAAAGCCGGTCAGTCCGTAATACTGAACCGACAGCGTAATCAGGATGATCATCAGAAACTGAAGTTCAGCATACAACCAGTTTTTGGCATTGATAAAAAAGAAGGTGGCAAAAAAAGCAATGGCCGGGATAAAGTTAATAAACTGCATCGGTGCGAAATACTGCTTAAAAGGGATTGAAAAAGCCGCGAATATCACCCATAACGCCATCACCTGCTGCATCCTGATCTGGTAATTGAAAAAACGCTTGGAAGTAGTCATTTTCATGAAACCCAGTATGCCGATCAACACCGGCACAAACAGTGAAACCAGTGTGGAATAGAGGGAGTTAAGATCATAGGATTTTATGTCAAATACTGAATTGAACATGTTGAGCATAGCACTGTCAGCGGCATCGTTAAGATAGATGACCAGCGTAGTCATGAGTAACGGAAGAGCAGTACCAAGCAATACCAGAAAGTAATTCCTGAATGAGGCTATGGAATAAAAAAGTAAAGAGGCGACGACCCAGAAAAAGAAGATAGCGGAAGGCAGATAAAACAATGTTGCTGTACCGATATAAATACCCATTTCAAATACATCCCCGGTAGCCTGGCGCTTGGCGACAATCCGGACCATCCCCCCCAAAGCCAGCAGCAGAAAAGTGGTGGACATAAGCATAGGTGAAAGTGTGGCCATATCAAAAGAAATACTCAGCAACAGAGCATAAATAGCACCGGGGATCACGCTTCTTTCCGGAAACATATCCCGGGAAACAAAGGTGTAGTTAAAGTAAATAATCTGAAAAACAGAAAGGATCAGTGCCACCACCTGGAACGCAAACTGAGAACGGCCAAAAAGCAGATCCATACCCCAGTAAACCGCTCCGGCAAGCGGACTTACATTATCCCATATATCTTTATAAAGAATAAATCCTTTACTCATTTGCTCGCCGGCCAGCATCCATCCGAGTTCAGGAATGAGAATAGGCGTTTCGTAGAGGAAGAACGGAAGGCGGATCAGCAAAAAGAACAACACCAATCCCAGCAGGTGAACCGATGAATAGCCTCTAAAGAAATTCAGCAAGGTGTTTTTGTTTTGTATTGAGAATTATTAACTAATTTCACGAAAGTAATATGGGAGCGCTTATAAAAGCAAAATATACCGGCATATTTGTAATATCATTTTTCCGGTATCATTTCTGTATAACACCCTGAACCGGGGATCTGTTTTACAGAACAAATTTAATTAATAATCTAACGCAACAGAGCAAAAGGTCAGTTTCCTTTTGTTACAAGTAAAATGGAGTCAAAAAGACAGCAAAAGGTAGGTCGCCAGATACAGAAAGACATGGGCGATATCTTCCAGAAGGAAGCCAAACATTTAGTGAACGGGGTATTCGTTACCGTAACGGTTGTACGGATGTCTCCCGATTTGGGTCTGGCCAGAATTTTTCTGAGCTTTTTACCTGAGAAAGAGAAGCAGGCTATGCTCGAAAATATACAGGCCAACTCAAAATTTATCCGTCAGAAGCTGGCTGAACGGGTAAGGCATCAGTTGCGGATTGTCCCTGAAATACAGTTTTTTCTGGATGATACGGCGGAGTATGTTTCAAAAATGGATGATTTATTTGCGGGAATTGTCATTCCTCCTGCTCCGGAGGAAGACGAGGAAGAAAATTGATTTGTTCCGGATATGAATCTTTCATTCCGTATAGCCAGAAGGTATTTTTTCTCGCAGAAAAAGAGAAGCTTTATTAGCATTATTGCTGCCATTGCAATGTTGGGCGTGGGCATCGGGACCATGGCTATGGTAGTGGTATTGTCTGTTTTTAACGGAATGGAAGAGCTGAACAGGCTCATTTTCAAAACGTTTGATGCCGATATTACCGTTTCACCTGTTGAGGGAAGAAAGTTTGCCCTTGATGATGCTGTCCGGGGGCAGCTGCGGGCCATACCGGGTGTGGCAGCACTGACGAACGTAATTGAGGATAATGCACTGCTTCGGTATAATGACCGGCAGATGGTCATCAGGTTACGGGGAGTTGACAGAAGTTTTCAGGAACGCGGACAGCTTGATTCTGTGATGATTACCGGCAGTACGTCTCTATATGGTGTCAATGGTGAATCATTTGCGCTCATAGCAGATGGTGTACGCTCTTCTCTGCTGATTTCCGCCATCGATAATTATGTGCCTCTTGAAATAATTTATCCGAAAACAGACCGGCGATTGATGGATTTCACCTCTCCGGATGCATTTTCACAGATAATGATAAGGCCCGGAGGTGTTTTTTTTATTGAGAGCCGTTATGATGATTATGTTTTTGCACCCATAGAGAAAGTCGCAGAACTGCTGCAATATGATCATCAGATTACCTCTCTGGAAGTAACGGTCAGTAATCCTGAAGCGGCGCGTAATGTTAAAATGGCCATACGTGGTTTGCTGGGTGATGCCTATCAGGTAAAAGACAGGGATGAACTGAATGCGGATCTGCTCAGAGCAATCCGTATTGAGAAATTATTCGTGACCATCACCCTGGCGGTGATTATTCTGGTGGCTGCCATCAATATATTCTTTTCTCTGAGTATGCTTGCCATTGAGAAAAAAAATGATGTGGCCATCCTCTATGCTATGGGTGGATCACGTTCTCTGGTTCGCAAAATCTTCCTTTTTGAAGGAACCATTATAGCATTTACCGGAGCTATTGCCGGCCTTGCACTTGGTCTTTTGCTCTGTTATTTGCAGGAGCGGTTCGGGTGGGTATCCATGGGGATTGAAAGTTCCATGGTAGAGGCTTATCCTGTAAAAATTATCTGGCCTGACCTTTTCATAACCAGTGCTACTATTATAGTGATTACGATTCTGGTAGCGTTTTTACCGGCTTACAGGGCTGCAGATAACAGTGGAATCCCTCAGAAAGTACTTTGAGGGAATATTATATTATAAGTTCTGCAATTCCTTGTTATTTTTACGTTTTGTTTTTGAGAATAAAGAATTTCTATACCTGCATAATCAGGAAAATATTTCACATACGAATGAATCAGAATTTAAGCCGCAGAATTTTGCGCATTTTGGGAGCCGGAGTTTTTATTTTGCAGATAAGCGTAGTATCCTCTTACGCCTTCCCTGCTGATACGTTAAGAAGGGTTCCTGGCAGTAAAAATCTGGCTGGTCCTTACAGACCCTCTAAAACATTAAAAAATGATATTATCCATACCAATCTGGATGTCTCTTTTGACTGGAGCAGACAACAGCTGAACGGGGCTGCGGTCATCTCTTTCAAACCTTACTATTATCCTCAGTCGGAACTGGTGCTGGATGCAAAAGCATTTCAGATTGATGGTGTTTATCTGGTCGGGAAAACGGAAGAAGGCATAAATCCCCGTCTGGTAGAAAACGGTGAAAAGCTGAAGTTCAGTTATGATCAGCGCAAACTTACTGTTCAGCTGAATAAATCCTATACCAGAAAGGATACCGTCTATATTAAAATCGACTATGTAGCCAAACCGAATGAACTTGCCAGGGATCAGGATGATGATCATCCGACCGACAAGGGTTTATATTTTATCAATCCTGACGGGATGGATGAAGGCAAACCGAAGCAGATCTGGACACAGGGGGAGACTGAAATGAATTCGGCCTGGTTCCCCACGCAGGATACGCCCAATGAAAAAATAACACACGACTTTTTTATTACTGTTGACAAGCATTATCAGACACTCTCTAACGGGCTATTGCTGCAATCTGCCGATAATGATGATAATACCCGTACCGATCACTGGAAACAATCGGTGCCACATGCGCCTTATCTGGCGATGCTTGCGGTAGGAGAATTTGCCGTTGGAAAAGAAATGATGCCGAATGGCCTGGAGCTTTCTTATTATGTAGAGCCCAGGTTCGGAAAGGATGTATATGCGATTTTCGGCCGTACGGCTGAAATGATAGCCTTCTTTTCCAATATTTTCGGAGTAGAGTATCCGTGGGAAAAATATGCGCAGATAGCGGTCAGGGACTTTACAGCCGGAGCTATGGAAAACACCACCGCGACAGTTCACGAAGAAGGTGTACAGACGGATGCCCGTTCACTTGTTGACGGTAATTCCGATGCGGTTATAGCGCATGAGCTGGCTCATCACTGGTTTGGAAATCTGGTTACGAGTGAGGAATGGGGACAGCTTCCGCTTAATGAATCCTTTGCAAATTACGCTGAATATCTCTGGGCCGAATACGACAAGGGTGTGGATGAAGCCGACTGGGCCAATTTTCAGGAAATGAGGAATTACCTGAGTGAATCCGAATCTAAAAAAGTGCCGCTGATCAGGTATTTCTATAAAGACAGAGAGGATATGTTTGACAGTCACTCCTATGCAAAAGGGGGGCGTGTGCTGCATATGCTCCGTAAATACGTAGGTGATGACGCTTTTTTCAGTTCTCTGGAACTGTATCTGAAAAGGAAACAATTTGAAACAGCTGAAATAAGTGATTTAAGAACCGCTTTTGAAACTGTGACAGGGGAGGATCTTAACTGGTTTTTTGATCAGTGGTTTATGAAACCCGGGCACCCTTCTCTCAAACTGACACAGGAATATAACCGGGGCAGGGGAATGCTGAAACTTGATATCAGACAGGTACAGGACACGGTCGCCAATGCGGTCTATCGCCTGCCCCTGAAAATAGATATCTGGGAAGGCGGTAATAAAAAAACGATACCATTAGTGATGGATCAGTCGAGGTATGTACTGGAATTGCCGTATCAGAATCAGCCTGACCTTATCCTGTTTGACACCGAAGCGCAGCTGCTGGGAACCATTGATCATGAGAAGAAAATACCTGAATGGATTTATCAGTATGAACACGCAACCAGATTCCTGCATAAGTACGACGCGCTTATTGCGCTGGAAGGGAAGCTTGCCGACCCGACGGTACGGGCAGTAATGACCAAAGCACTGAATGATTCGTTCTGGAGGTTGCGTCAACTGGCAGTTGCTAATTTTACGGAATATACAGGACCGGATTTCGCCAATATTGAAAAAGTGATCAGGGAACTTGCCCGTAAAGATGAGAGCTCAATGGTAAGGGCGGAGGCTATTCTGGTTTTATCTTCTTTCGGGGATAATGAAAATGATCAGCTGTTTAAGGAAGCACTACAGGATACCTCTTATCACGTAGTGTCCATTGCGCTGGACTCCTATTTAATGAATACTCAGGATGATGCAGAAACGGTAGTTGCAGAATTTGAAAATTCTCCGAATGACGCTGTGGTTACTTCCGTCGGAAATTATTTTTCCAAAAACCCGCAACCTGAGCGTTTTGAGTGGTTCCTTGAAAAACTGAACCGCATGAACTCCATGGATAAATATAATTTTCTGCAGGTTTTCGGCAAGTATCTGATCAAATGCCCGCAGGATATCCAGCGCCAGAGTATTCCTCTGCTGGAGGGGCTGGCCCGTAACAACCCGGCTTATTTTGTGAGGTTTGGCGCCTATCAGGTACTGGGACTGCTTTCAGATATTCAGGGGGTTAGTGCTATCAGAAAGGATATCAGAGCCAAAGAGAGTGAGAAGCGCCTGAAAGACATGTACGATCAGTTTGGTGATTTCTAAACCAGCTGATATTTTTTCCCTGGCAGACTTTTAATCATTCCCTGGAATTCCAGAGAAAGTAACAGATTGGACAGTCTGCCGGTATAAAAATCAGAACGGAACGCCAGTTCATCAATATGCATCACTTTATGCTGGTGAAGTAAGGACAGAATCCGGCTTTCTTCATGCGAGAATCCATCAAATACAGGATGCCCATCCGAATAGCCGGTCAGAGCGGGCTGTGGGGCCGACGATGGCTCCCAGTTCATATTCATCAGCAGATTTTCGACTGAAGTGAAAATAGCAGCTTTATTTTCGCTGATGATGTTATTGCAGCCTTCAGATTGAGCTTGCCCGATGGGACCCGGAACGGCATAGATTTCCCTGTGATAACCGGATGCAAATTCCACGGTGATCAGGCTGCCTCCTTTTTTAGCGGATTCAATCACGATAATTACGTCACTCATACCGGCAATAATGCGATTCCGGGCCGGAAAGCGGTTAAAGTCGGGTTTTGTTCCTAAGGGATTTTCGGTAATCAAACCCCCGTTCTTCTGCATTTCCTGTGCCGTTTTACGGTGAATAGCCGGATAGATAATATCCAGTCCGCTTGCCATCACACCTATGGTAGACACCTGATGACGAAGGGCAGCCTTATGTGCCGCTATGTCTATTCCATAGGCCAGGCCGCTGATGATTACCGGATTTAATCGGGCAATATCCCTGATCAGATTTTCAGTTACTGAAATGCCGTATTCGGTTGGCTGGCGTGTCCCGACGATGCCGATTGTTTTGGAAGCGTTGCAATCCAGGTTTCCGTGAGCGTATAAAACAAGGGGGGCATCATACAGCGGTTTCATTCTTCGGGGATAAGTATCATCTGTATGAAAAATGATCTGAAATCCCGATTTTTCAGCTGAATTGAGTTCTTTTTCAGCCACTTCAAGCTCTTTTTTTGCCAAAATCAACCGGGCTGTTTTTTCTCCTATTCCGGGAATCTGTATCAGCTTTTTATAGCTGGCATTGAAAATACCGGCGGCACTTCCACAGTAGCTGATCAGTTGTCTGATCATTACCGGTCCCACACCCGGAGTATGATGTAAAGCAAGCAGACAGAGTTTTTCCTCTGAAACTGAATTCGGCATAATATAGTGTATGTTTGTATGTGTATGATGGAGCCATTGGCTCCCTGCTATTTCATTTTGACGATCGTCACGCCGGCGCCGCCACGGTCAGGATGTTCATCCTGAAACCCAGCCACCTGCGTATACCCTCTCAGATGATTCCGTATCAAATTACGTAAAATTCCGTCACCTTTTCCGTGGACTACCCTTAATTCATCATAGCCAAGCATCATGGCGTCATTAATGAGACGGTCTACTTCGGTTATCGCTTCTTCACCCCGCTTGCCACGTATATCCAGATTAAAGCTGAACTGCATGTGCTTTTCATTCATATCAAGCCCGCCCGGAGTATTGCGGGTTTTCTTCTCACCGCTGATCTCCCTGAAGGTTTTGCTTGAAACTCTTTCCAGCCGGTTGATCTTGACCGTTGATTTCAGATCGCCAATCCTGATTTCGGCTTCTTTGCCTTTGATCGTCAGAACCTGTCCTACCGTCGCCTGATTTTTTACCCGTACGTATGCCCCGGGTACAATATCACCTTCCTCTTTCTGCCATTCTTCCTCGGTTGTCTGGGGTGCCTCCGTCTTTTGGATCTGAAGAGAACCGGACGCGAATTTTTTCAGATCTTCCCTTACTTCTTTGGTGATTTCCTTTTCCGCTTTGCTTTCTCTGATCTCTCTGATCGTTTTTTCAATACGCTGGTTAGTTTCTTCTATAAGCGATTTTGCTTTTTGTTTGGCTTCGTTCAGGAGTTTTTTCTGATTGTTCTCAAGCTGAACTTTCAGAGCTGTATACTCAGCGAGTTGCTGGCTCAGTTTTCTTTCTTTAATGCCTGCCTCTATATTTTTCTCAGAAAATACCCGCTTTTCAATTTCAAGCTCTTTCAGTAATTTTTCAAAATCTACCTGCTGTCTGCCCAGCTTTTCTTTTGCCTTCTGAATAATCTTATCAGGCAAACCAATTTTAGTAGCAATCTCAAAGGCAAAGGAACTTCCGGGTTTTCCGGTTTCCAATTCATAAAGGGGTTCCAGCTGTTGCCCGTCAAAACGCATAGCTCCGTTGACAAGTCCGGGGGTACGGCTGGCCAGGATTTTCAAATTGGTATAGTGGGTATTCACAACACCAAAAGCACCGGAAGCCGTAAGCTCCTCAAGAATCGCCTCAGCGATAGCACCGCCCAGGCCAGGCTCGGTTCCTGTACCAAACTCATCGATCAGGAAGAGTGTTTTTTTGTTAGACCGGCTGAGAAACTGACGCATATTGGTCAGATGCGAACTATATGTACTCAGATCATTTTCAAGCGACTGCTCATCACCGATGTCAATAAAGAGGTTCTGAAACAAACCCAGTGTTGAAGTTTCAGCGACCGGGACCAGTAAGCCGCACTGAAACATATACTGGATCAGTCCCAGTGTTTTCAGTGCTACGGATTTACCGCCGGCGTTGGGCCCGGAAATAATCAGAATTCTCTGCTTTTCAGTAAGTTCTACGTTAAGCGGAATCATCTTTTTTCCCTGCTTTTTAAACGACAGATACAATAGCGGATGCCTTGCATTCTCCCATCTGACCAGCTGGGCTTTTTTAAATTCAGGCCGGATGGCATTCATTGAAATAGCCAGCCGGGCTTTTGCTCTGACAAAATCCATCAGCCCAAGAAACTGATAAGCTTTGTGCAAATCAGGTAAAAAAGGACGTAGAGTACTGGTGAGTTTCATGAGAATCCGGTGTATTTCCCGTATCTCCTCATATTCAAGGCCTCTGATTTCATTATTTGACTCCAGAACATCAGCAGGTTCTATAAAAATGGTTTGTCCGGTTGAAGACTCATCATGGATAAAACCTTTTATTTTACGCTTGTGTTCTGCAGCCAGCGGAATGACCATTCTGCCGTTACGGATCGTCAGAGAGACTTCATCACCCACCCATCCGCTTTGCTTGGCACTTTTCAGCACAGAATCGAGTGTTCTCCTCACCGAAGACTGGGCGGCGAGTAATCGTCTGCGGATCTGCATCAGTTCGGGAGAAGCATTTTCCCGAACCTGTCCGCGGTCATCAATGATAGCATCAATCGCCTGTATAATCTGCTTCTCTACTTTGATGGTTTCAGCATAACCCGATAAAATCGGGAAATTGTCCTCTTCCTGTTTTTCGAAAAACAGCAGGCATTGCCTGATGGTCGACAGCGAAGCTTTAAGGTCAGAAAACTCCTCTTTTGACAGAGCCATTCCTTCTATTTCGGCTTTACGCAAAGAGGGGGTGGCGTCAATGTAATGCTGGGAAGGGAAGCCCTCACCCTGTTCGAGAATCTGCTTCATTTCGTCCGTCTGATGAATGAGTTTCCCGATCAGGTCATAATTTTCTGAAAATCTGATTTTACTGACATAAGCTTTGCCAAGAGGGCTTATGCAGGCTTCCGACAGAAGGTTCCTGACGGTATCAAATCCGATTTTCTGTTCTATATTTTCAGGATATAACATGTAATCGTAAAAGAATCAAATAAATGTTGAGAAGTGGTAAGGGGACGGTCAGAATAAGGATTGAATTTCTGTTTTCAGGGAAAGAATAACAGGTGCCGTAATCGAAGGGTTAGCCTCAGCATGCGTTTCCATAATTCTTTTTCCGAGTACAATAGCCTTGTCGGTGGGTTCACCGGCGCCGGCCGATTGATTGATCAGAGTAATTACTTCATCGCGGGCGTTTTTAACAGCCTCCCAGGTAGCAGGACTGATATAGATCTGCTGAGCCAGGTTATGATTAAATTCTTCTCTTATTTCATGAAGTGCAAGTTGCTGCAATTCGATAGCCGTGTTGCATTGGCCTGCGATCCTGAGAATCAGGTTTTCAGGGGTAATTCTTTCCAGATAAAGGCATATCCGTTCGTAAGCTTGTAAACGCAGCGGAACAATAATTTCTCTATTTTTGCCGGAGGTTTCCGGTTGGGGAGAAAAACTCTTGTTTTTCATTACCATAAAACCACCCAACACCATGACCACAACAAATATTATCAGCAAAAGTGAATAATTATCCATGTTCTTTTGTTAGTGTAAAATACTTAGCGCATAAAATTACGATGCTTGAGCAGCCAATACAAATATCTTCCCGTGCAATTTCAGAAATTACAGAGACTTTATCGGCCAATAAGATTCCGGACAGCTATGGTCTGAGAGTCGGAATCAGAGGCGGAGGATGCAGTGGTACTTTTCTGTTGGGTTTTGATACCGCGACAGAGCAAGACCAGGTGTATCAGGTCGAAGGAGTTAAGGTAATCATTGACCGGAAACACCTGATGTATGTTCTAGGCGTTGAAGTTGACTATGAAGAGGCTGCTAACGGGGCCGGCTTCACGGTCAGTATGAAAAAAGATCAAGCTGATTAATCGTCAATAGTTACATGTTTCCAGTTTTCGCCGGAGCGGATACGATTGAGTTGTGTATGCGTGATGCCAAACTGTTTTGCGATCATCTTTAAACGGTTCTTGTCGTTTTTCAGCAGCTTCTTAATCATTTTGACTTTGCTCTCCGTAAGCTTGTAATTTTTGGTCCTTTTGGGCATTACCCTGTTCAGCAATGCAGGATTTTCACGGTTATGCGCAGTCATCTCATCTTTGGTTACCCACTTGAGGTTTTCATGATAATTGTTTTGTTTATCATAATCAAGATGGATCACGTATTTCTGATCTTCTACAGGCTTTTCAAGAAAATATTCAGCGACCAGTTTGTGAATGTACCGGTTAATGGTTGCACCTCCGGTTACCCTGATATTCAGGGAGCGATAGCCCTGAATTACCGAACCTTTTATGAGTGTACCTTCTTTTGAGCCCTGGAAACTTTTAAGGCGGCCATAGTTGGAAACCTCATAATGCGGGGCGTTTTCAATTTCCCCAAAATTGATTCTCACCCACTTTTCATTCCAATAGCTGCTATTGCTATTTTTTTTCAATTCACTCATAAAAATCAAATGCTAAAACATAGTTGATTAAATACCACCTGTATAAACTATAATTACAATCAAAAGGTTTATACTTAAAATTTCATTTACTTTTCATTGCATGTTAAAAACTAATTCCAAAAAAACACTGGTACTGGGCGCCAGTACTAATCCATCCAGATATTCTTACGTTGCTACGTTGAGGTTGTTATCTGCCGGTCATCCGGTTGCACTGATTGGTGCAAGGGTTGGCAAAATTTATGACTATTCCATTATGACTGAACAAGTAACGCTTACCGATATTCATACGGTTACGGTTTACCTTTCAGCGTTGAATCAAAGAGAGTATTACGAATATCTGCTAAAATTAAAACCTGTCAGGGTTATTTTTAATCCCGGAGCAGAAAATCCAGAATTAGAACGTATGTTAAGCCAAAATAGTATAGACGTTTTGAGAGCATGTACACTTGTTTTGCTTTCCACGGGTCAATATTAATTAAAAATGTTGAATTTTAAATTAATATTGGCAGGTTTCGGCCATTGGTAAATACGGTTTTTTATAAAATACGGTGATAATAAGTATCAGTGTTTACCACCGTATAAGAGCAGACGCCCATGTAAAGCCGCTTCCGAATGCCGCAAGGCAAATGAGATCTCCTTCTTTCACTTTGCCTGCTTCCCAGGCCTCCGTGAGAGCAATGGGAATAGAGGCCGCGGTCGTATTACCGTATTTCTGAATATTAACAATCACCTGTTGTTCGCTCAGGCCTAATTCATTTCTGACATAATCACAGATTCTGATGTTGGCCTGGTGGGGTACCAGCAGGTCGAGGTCATTGGAAGTATATCCGTTGGCATCAAGGGATTCTCTTACTACTTCTCCAAAACGGGCAATAGCGTGTTTAAATACGGTATTGCCATTCATAAATACATCAAATCCTCCGGCATCTACCATATCCTTTGTGGCTGAGCGTCCGGGACGGCTGCTGCCCGGGTCTTTGATGTACAGCTCTTCTGCATAGCGCCCGTCGGCATGCAGGTGAGTGGATAAAATCCGGTGTTCCGGATTGGCGGTCGCTTCTAATACAGCGGCTCCGGCTCCGTCTCCAAAGATGACAGCAACTCCTCTTCCTTCGGTACTTTTGTTAATCCATGATGACTGAATCTCTGACCCGACAACCAGCGCTCTTTTGTACATTCCGGTTTTAAGGAACTGATCCGCAACAGATAATGCGTAAACAAAACCCGAACATTGCTCACGGATATCAATAACAGGCTTGCCTTCCATACCCAGTTCCCGCTGCATCAGAAATGCTGAGCCGGGGAAATAGTAATCAGGGGTAATGGTGGCATAGATGATAACATCTATTTCCGAGGTTGTCAGTCCGGCACGGGCCACCGCAATTCTGGAAGCTTCTGCTGCCATACTGGCATTGGTTTCCTTACCGTAAGTAAAATAGCGCCTTTCCTGAATTCCGGTCCGTTCTCTGATCCACTCGTCAGAGGTATCCATCCATTGCTGAAGGTCTGTATTGGTTACAATATTTTCAGGGACATAATAGCCAAGTCCCGTTATTTTAGAATAGTTCATGAAGGGTGATGTCAGATGATTAAGTACAGGCTCCCGGAGAGTGCCTTGTTATTGATATTTACTTTAAATTTATTTGTTGATCGCATCACACAAAAATAACAACTAAAATGAAAAGCCGGTCACTAACTTCCTGATTTAGTCAGGTTTGTTATGACCGACAATAACAGATAGAATATAATAACAGCCGGCACTGCTGCTATCTGGAACAGCGCAATCAATACCACCGCACCCAGTATGAGCATAAACCGGGCCTCGTTGCCTTTCCATCGGTAATGTTTGAACTTTAAAGCCAGCAAGGGTAATTCCGATACCAGTAAGTAAGAAATGATTACTGTAAACAGCAGCAAATGGGTTGTATCAACGATAATCGGGTTCCAGAAATCCGGATTTTCTTTCAGTAAAAAAGGGAAAGAGGCGATCAGAAAACCGTTGGCTGGCGTTGGAAGACCAATGAAGGATTCGGACTGCCTTGGGTCATTGTTAAATTTTGCTAATCTCACGGCCGAAAAAACAGCGATTAAAAAGGCAATATTAGGTATCCATATATCGCTGAGGGAGGTTGTACTGCGGAGGATCAGCTGGTAAATGATAATAGAGGGAAGTACACCAAATGTCACGACATCGGCCAGAGAATCCAGATCTTTCCCGATCGGCGAAGCGACTTTCAGCGCACGCGCAACCAGTCCGTCAAAGAAGTCGAATATTCCGGCGAGCCCGATCAGCATACAGGAAAGCAGCATATTGCCATGAAATATTTCCACGATACCGACACAGCCGCAAAGCAGATTACAGCAGGTTAATGCGTTGGGGATATGTTTTTTGATCATTTCAGGAAAGGATTATGTTTTTTCTCATGCCCGATCGTCGTAGGTTGCATGTGGCCTGCATATACCTGATAATCATCATCCAGTGTAAAAAGCTGCGTCTTTATGCTTTGGATCAGGGTATTATAATCGCCTCCCGGCAAATCTGTCCGTCCGATGCTCTGGTAAAACAGGACATCCCCGCCAATTACAAATTTCTGGTCGTTACTGATGAAAACGATATGCCCCGGTGCATGACCGGGTGTATAACGTACAGAAAGTGTTGAATTGCCAAAAGTTACCAGATCGGTTTCACCCAGAAAGCTGTCTACTTCCGGCTCCCAGAATTCAGGGAAGCCATAATTGGAGGCAATTACTTTGGCTGATTTCAGTACCGGCAGATCATTTTTATGAATGCTGAACGGAATTTTATACCGTTCTTTGAGGAAGGAAACGCCCAGCACATGATCTATATGTGCGTGTGTATTAACAATCCGGACGGGTTTCAGTCCGTTATGCCCGATGAAAGAGGTTATTTCTTCATTTTCACTTTTACTGAAATTACCCGGATCGATAATGATGGCTTCTTTCGTTTCATCAGAAAGGATGTATGTATTTTCAGCAAAGGGGTTGAATGTAAAGCTTTGTATGTTAATCATTTTTTTCCTGAGCTTGTATGTTAATCTTTAT
>JBEBXQ010000120.1:0-15218 GCA_040391535.1 Telluribacter sp.
ATAAATATCATATTTTCATGTATCTGCTATTAAATAACAGATTTAATCACTTTGTTAAATCTTGTTTATGTACATTTGCGCAAGTCATGATTTTAAGCATTATAAGTATTGTTTTAATTAAATGAGTTAAGTCAGTATCGACGGAATATTATTGGCTGACTGAAGTACGTAGGCCCTTTTTATATGATCAGAGTAGTTATGGCAGCCCTGTTTACTGCCTGTAGTTTAGTAACTTTTGCCCAGAATTCAACAACAGATAATCAGGGTAAATTTTTTGCTTATTGGGGGTGGAACCGCTCCGCCTATACCAATTCAGATATTTCCTTCAAGGGTAGTGATTATCATTTTAAGTTAAAAAGTGTTGTTGCCAAAGACAGGCAGACACCTTTTTCGGGTGCATACTTTAATCCTTCAAAAATTACAATTCCGCAGTATAACTTCAGAGTTGGATATTTCTTTAAACCTAAATACAGCATTTCATTCGGGTTTGATCATATGAAGTATGTAATGCAGCAGGATCAGTCGGTAGTGATTAACGGAACCATATCCGGTACTGCTACTGAATATGACGGCCTGTATGATAACGAAGTGATTCAGCTCAAAGATCAGTTTTTACAGTTTGAGCATACCGACGGACTGAATTACCTGAACCTTGAATTGAGAAGAATGGATGATTTTCTAGGTTTCAGCAAACTCAATTTGAAGAATATTCAGATAAGTATGTTTGAAGGAGTTGGGGCAGGTGTTTTATTTCCCAAATCAAATGTTACCCTGATGAACTTTGACCGGAATGATCAATGGCATATAGCAGGTTATGGCCTTAGTCTGGTGGCAGGCCTGAATGTTACTTTTTTCAGGCATTTTTTTGTTCAGGGAGAGCTTAAAGGCGGATTTATTAATATGCCTGACATATTAACCACTCATTTTCAGGCAGACAGGGCCCGGCAGAATTTCTTCTTTTTGCAGGGAAATACCAACTTTGGTGTTATTTTTAAAATCTGAACAGTTAAGAGAAAAAAGCGATAGCGTCCTGCTGATCTTGTTTCAATTGCTCTACAAGCGCATCAAGCCCGTTGAATCTGATTTCAGGACGTAAGTATTTCATGAATTCGATTTTCAGGGTTTCGCCATAGATTTCTTTTCCGAAACTGAAAATGTTGGCTTCGATGGTTTTTTCCTTACCGTCTACGGTTGGCCTGACTCCGATATTCAGCATCCCATGAAAAACTTCATCGTTATAATGCACTTTGATCACATAAACCCCGTTAGCCGGGATTAATTTATAGGCTTCCTTAACCAGTATATTGGCCGTTGGAAAACCGATCGTGCGGCCAAGTTGCTGTCCTTTGATTACAGTTCCTGTCAGTGAATAAGGGCGGCCCAGTAACTCATGTGCTGCAGTAACCTGTCCTGATAAAAGGGCTTTCCTGATTCTGGAAGAGCTGATGGCAGTTTCGTCAATGTCTTCACGGGAGATTTCCTCTACTTCAAAACCATAATGCGGGGCATTGATTTTCAGGAATTCGAAGCTGCCCTCCCGGTTCCGGCCAAATTTATGATCGTAGCCGATCACCAGTTTCTGAGTACCTATTTTATCAACCAGGATCTGACGGATAAACTCGTCAGAACTTAATTCGGAAAAGGACCTGGTAAACGGGATAATGATCAGATGGTCAATTCCCTGCTGCTGTAAAAGTTCAATCTTTTCCTCAATAGTTGAGAGTAGGTGAAGTTGCTGAGCGTCATTTGCCACGACCGTCCGCGGATGAGGCCAGAAGGTAATCACCACGGTCTGACCACCACATTGCCGGCTGATTTCTTTCAGTCTTTTTAATATTTTCTGATGACCGAGATGAACGCCGTCAAATGTACCGCTCGTAACAACCGGGTGGACAGGCTTTTCAAATTCATCCAGGCTGTAATGATATTGCATAATTACTGAACGGTAAGATTTAAGGCAGTTCTTTTTTGCAGAATAAAGTCTTCAAGCTCCCATGCCTCTTCGAGTCTGAATGCGCCGATCCTGGTGCGGCAAAGTGAAGCCATGTAAGCACCACAGCCGAGTTTAAGGCCGAAATCACGGACCATACTACGGATATAAGTGCCTTTGGAACAGATAATACGAAATGAAACCGTGGGGAATTGCGTGGTATCAATTTCAAAAAGCTTTATTTCTACCAGACGCGGTTTGATTTCTACAGATTCACCCCGGCGTGCTTTTTTGTATAATCGTTCTCCCCCCATTTTTACGGCAGAATAGATAGGAGGGAACTGTTCAATAGGCCCGGTCAGCTGAATTCTGGCCAGCTCCATAGCTTCAGCAGTGACTGCGTCGGTTGGGCTTTCACTATCAAATGCGGTTTCCAGGTCAATAGAAGGTGTTGTTTTCCCTAATACAAGCGTGCCGGTATATTCTTTTTCCTGAGCCTGATAGAGATCAACCTGCTTGGTTTTTTTGTTGGTACATAAAATAACCAAACCCGTAGCCAAAGGATCAAGAGTGCCGGCATGGCCTATTTTTTTGAATTTGCATGCTTTTTTAAGCTTGTTTGCCACATCAAAAGAGGTCCATTCGTAAGGCTTATTAATCAGGATTACCTCCCCCTCGTCAACAATTTCTTCCTCGTTTTTCATGAATGGTAATCAGACTACATCCAGTTTATATCCTGAAGCCAGAAGCCCTAAAAGTATCAGTCCAAGTATAATACGGTAATAACCAAAGACTTTGAATCCGTATCTGGTCAGAAAATTTATAAAAAACCTGATGGCAAACATCGCTACCACAAATGCTACCAGATTACCTATCAAAAGAATCTTAATATCTTCTGACTGAATGGTATCATAGGTTTTCAGCAATTTATATCCACCGGCAGCCGCCATGGTGGGAACCGCCAGGAAAAAAGAAAATTCAGCGGCCTGTTTTCTGGAAAGCCCCTGCAGCATTCCTCCTATAATGGTTGCGGCAGAGCGGGATACGCCCGGAATCATAGCTATACACTGAAACAACCCCACTTTAAAGGCTGTAGCGTACGTCATTTCTTTCTCTTCCTGGTGGTCATTGGTGATTTTATCGATAAATATCAGTACAATGCCTCCTAATAACAGCATGATGGCTACTACATAAATATTCTCGAGTAATGAATCAATGATGTCATTCAGAAGAAAGCCGAGTATAGCTGCAGGAATAAAGGCGATAAAGAGCTTGTAATAGAATTTAAAATCCTGAAAAAACCTTTTATAATAAAGTACGATTACTGAAAGTATAGCACCGAACTGGATGTTGACAGTAAACATCTTGGTAAAATCAAGATGGCTGATCCCCATAAAAGAGGAAGCAATGATCATGTGTCCGGTTGAGGAAATGGGTAAAAACTCGGTAATCCCTTCAATAATGGCAAGGATAATCGCTTGTAATAAACTCATTTATTTTTGTTTTGGTTTGTGTAGGATTGCCCAGAATTCAAAAATAAAACCGATGACGGCAATCAGCGGACCTACTGTCAGTCCTAATGCTCCGAACCCAAACGGTTCACTATCCATGCTCATGATGAAAAACCCGAGGGCGATGATGGCCAGTCCTACCAGAAGTAATCGGTAATTTGAGGATGAAAACGGGAAAGATTTTTTTTGTGATACCATATCCGTATGTATGCTATGATTTTCGATGAATTAATAGAGCTCATCTGCCGTAATGCGCAGATACCGGTAAAGCGACTGAAATGTGCTTATTATACCCACAATAATGCCTAATGCGATTACAGCCAGTCCCAGGAAAACAAGTTTGTCATATTCCTGTAACTGTTCAAGGCCTTCAATGTTCTGTACGGCTCCCTGTTGAAGGAATGCCAGCAGCACACAGGCTACAATACCGGCGACAAGTCCCTGGAAAGCACCTCTTGCAATAAAAGGCCGCTGAATGAATCCGTTGGTTGCGCCCACCAGCTGCATACTGCGGATCAGAAACCGCTGCGAATAAATGGCGAGTTTAATCGTATTATTGACAAGCAGCACAATAATAATCAGTAATATAAGGGCAAATGACGAAAGGATGATATAAATCTTGGTCACATTACGGTTGATATCATCAGCCAGGTTTTCCTGATAGGCTACTTCGTAAACATGATCAATATGCTCGAGTGATTCCTTGATCTGTTTCAGTTTGGATTCTTCAAAATAGGCTTCCTTTACACGTACCCTGTAGCTGTCCCGCATGGGATTGTCTTCCAGCAATGTTGCGAAATTTTCTTTTGTTCCTTCAATAAAATCTTTGGCGGCCTCTTCTTTCGACACAAAGATAATAGCTGGCGAATCTGTTGAAGATGTCAGAACAAAGGGTTCATTTTTAATGGCTGTAAGAACCGAATCCTTTCCCGCCTGAGAAAGCGATTTGTCAAGAAAAACCCGGACTTCAATATTTTCCCGGATAATGGAAACCAGCTTTTTTGATTGTACAACAAGCATACCGCACAGTCCGATCAGAAAAAGTGCTGAAGTAAGGCTTGTGATAATCATGAGATTGGGATATCTGCCGATTTTTTTCTTTTTGGCCATAAATAAACCGGTTTTTGTAAGTGTTTACCTGCTTTTACTACCTGTGAAGGCAAAAGTAAGGATTAATACCATAACCTGAACTTCATACAGACAGATTAACTAAAATTAACAGGATACACTGTTATGGGGATTTAATTTCTTCTGCCCAGCTCATCACGGATAATAGCAGCCCGCTCATATTCTTCATTGGCCAGCGCTTCATCGAGTAATTTATTGAGTTCTTCATTCCCCATTTCTTTGAGATCGTCACTCAGGCTACGTTTGGGTTTGATGCTCTCCCGTATCTGTTCCTCGATGGCTTCTTCACTGTCTTCTGAAATAGTGCCTGAAACAATTCCCGCTTCCGAAAGAATTGATTCTGTGGTATAAATAGGCGCGTCAAAGCGAAGCCCTATGGCGATGGCATCAGAAGGTCTTGAGTCAATTTCCACCTGTGTAAGATCATCACCGCAAATCAGCTTGGCATAGAATATACCCTCTCTGAGATCCGAAATGTAAACTTCTTTAACTGTGAAATTGAGCTGCTCAGCAAAGGATTTGAATAAATCGTGGGTCATCGGGCGGTTCGGAATGATACTCTCGATTTGAACAGCTATGGCCTGCGCCTCAAATACTCCGATAATGATTGGCAAACGCCTGTTCCCCATTTCTTCTCCCAGTACCAGTGCAAAAGAACCGGTTTGCGACTGGCTTGGAGATAAGCCGAGTATTTCCAACTTAATTTTTTTCACGAACTCTGTTTATAATTGCATTAAGAGGACAAAAATAAAAAACCTGTTCTGCATAAAAAAATGCGGAACAGGCTTAATTGATTATGCCGGATTATTTTAAGGCTTCAGCTGCTTTGGTAAGACGGGGTAAAATGTCAAAAACATCGCCTACAATGCCGTAATCTGCTTCTTTGAAAAACGGAGCTTCCGGATCTTTATTAATAGCAACGATGCATTTTGATCCGTTAACCCCGGCCAGATGCTGGATGGCACCGGAAATTCCGCAGGCAATATATAAATTAGGAGCTACTTTGATCCCTGTCTGGCCGATGTGCTCGTGATGGGGCCGCCAGTCCATATCGGAAACGGGCTTGGAACATCCCGTGGCTGCGCCCAGTGTTTTTGCAAGGTCAAGTAGAGGTTGCCAGTGTTCCGGTCCTTTCATGCCTCTCCCTCCGGATACAATAATGTCGGCATCGGTAAGAGAAAGGTCGGCAGTTGCTTTTTCTGTCTCAATAACCCGGGCGGCAAAATCCTGATCATTCAGCTGAACTGTCACAGGCTCTACGGATGCTGTCTGATCCGTTTCCTGAAAGTCAATAACATTTTTACGGATTAAGAGAAATTTGACAGGCGTACTGATTTCCACCTGAGCAAAAGCTTTTCCGGAGTAGATCGCTTTCTGCACTGTAAATGTATCTCCGTTGATGACCGGCAACGAGGTGACGCCTGATACCAGACCGGCCTTCAGGCGGGCGGCAGACCTCGCTGCAACTGCGTCACCCAGGCCCGAACGTGCGATAATGATCAGCCTGGCCCCGGTTTGCTCTGCTATCTGTGTCAGCGCATCGGCATAGGCTATGTTGTTTTCATGATTCAGTTTTTCATCGGCAGCATGATAAACGATGGATGCACCATACTTACCGGCTTTTGCGAGTTCTGCGGTTTCGGCCTGTCCTAATGCAAGCGCAGTTACTTGTTCCTGTGTAGTGTCAGCAATGGCAGCAGCGTAGGCAATAGCCTCCTGGGAAATTTTCTTGATGGCACCGTTTTCGGTTTCCAGTAATACTAATATGGACATGTTAAAGGGAATTTAGATTTTTGAAATAGCCGGTGATCAGATCACCTTTGCTTCTGTTTTTAACAGTTTGATGAGGTTTTCTGCTTCTTCGGCAGGGATCATTTTGCAGGCTCCTTTGGGTGCCGGTAATTCGTATTTTTTCAGGGTAACCGTTTCGGTTATATCTACCGGAGGTACCACTGAAACCGGCTTGGTACGGGCGGTCATGATACCCCGCATGGTTGGGATTTTCCATTCTGCAATGGGTTCCTGACAACCTAAAACCAACGGCAGGGGAGCTTCCAGATATTCTTTTCCTCCATCAATCTCACGGGCAAAACGTGCCGTATTACCTTCAATATCCAGTTTCATGACCGGCGAATAGGAGGGGATATTCAATAATTCACCAACCAGGCCATGTACTACCCCACTGTTAAAATCAATGGATTCTCGCCCCATCAGGATCAGGTCGTAGGCGTTCTCACGGGCGATATGCGCAATCTGCTCTGCAACGAAAAACGAATCAACGGGTTCTGCATCTACCCTTATGGCATCATCCGCGCCAATGGCCAATGCTTTTCTGATTTGTGTTTCACCATCTGCTCCGCCAACATTTACAACGGTAATACTGCCTCCGGTCTGTTCCTTCAGTTCCACTGCCCTTGCCAGTGCATAATCGTCATAAGGGCCAATGATGAATTGCACGCCGGATTTGTTAAACTTGGTATCGTCGTCAGTAAAAGTTATTTTCGCTGTTGTGTCAGGGACATTGGTGATGCAAACTAAAATTTTCATAAGGTATTCAGGTGGTGGCTTGTTAGTTATGGATTTTATTTGATTTAAGAACATCCTGTGTTTTTCAGGTATAACTGATGTTCTGTATGATGCGAATATACGGAATTATTTAAATAGTATGCAAGCATAACATTTTTATGAATACAACTTTTCTCGAAAAACTATTATTATTTTACGAAGAAGATCCGGCAGATCCTTTTAATGTTTATGCGCTGGCGCTTGAATACCGGAAAACAGATACCGCCAAAGCGTTACTGTTTTTTGATGAGGTGTTAGAGAAGCATCCCGATTATCTGCCTGTTTATTATCATGCTGCCGGTTTTTTCGCAGAACTTGACCAGATAGAAAAGGCGGAACTGATCTATAAAAAAGGAATTGAACTGGCCGGAAAGCAGGGGAACGCCAAAGCACTGAGTGAACTGAGCAGGGCGTACCGGATGTTTATGGATGAGCAGGAAGACTGGTGAAATCAGAACCTTTATAAATTCATCTCATCATGTACTGATCCTGCTTTTGGGCTGCACTTTTGTTGTGTTTTTCTGAAGCAGGCGCTCTGATCTCTTCTGAAACCGCCTCGTTTTATCGAGTTACAGTTGCTCAGAAACAAGCAATAACTATTTTTACACTATACAATTTTAAAAGGTTTGCAGGGACAGTGGCATAATTTTTGACTCTTGAAATGCTTTTGCCTGCCTTTTCTTGGAATTTAACCTAACTTCGGAAATCAATGAACTTATTTAAAAAGATTCTCAAATTACTGGTAGATAGTTTCAATCAGTTCCTGGATGACAAGGGGTTTAAATTAAGTGCGGCGTTATCATACTACACGGTATTTGCCATGGCACCTATGTTACTGGTGATGATTTCGGTAGTGGGCATTTTTTTTGGTAGAAATGAAATACAGACGGAGGTTTTTCATCAGATTCAGGATCTGGCCGGGACTTCTGTTGCTGAATATGTAGAACAGATTTTGCTGAATGCACAACTGGCAGAGAAGTCGGGGCTGGCAGCTACAATAGGTATTGTCACATTGCTGGTCGGGGCAACCGGGGTTTTTGTGGAAATGCAGGATTCTATCAATTTTATCTGGTCTATCAAGTCCAAACCGCAGAAAGGATGGCTTGAATTTCTTAAAAACCGGCTGGTGTCTTTTTCTATGATTATCGGACTGGGTTTTTTACTGATTGTGGCACTGGGTATTAATGCACTTGTTCAGCTTCTGAGCAGCCCGTTGCTTGAGTATGTTTCAACGGCATCGGTTGATTTATTTAAGGTGATTAATAACGGTATTGTATTTCTGGTGATTACAATCCTTTTTGCTGTTGTTTTTAAGGTACTTCCGGATGGCATCATCCGCTGGAAGGAAGCACTTGTAGGGGCTGTTTTTACGGCTTTTTTATTTAGTCTGGGGAAATTCCTGATCGGGTTTTACCTGGGGCAATCTAACCTGGGGGCCATCTACGGGGCTTCAGCCTCTGTGGTTATTTTATTAAGCTGGGTGTATTATTCTTCTATTATCCTTTATTACGGAGCTGTGTTTACCAAGGTTTATGCGGAAATGGACGGGGTAGAGATTGTTCCCAAAAAACATGCAGTCAGAATTATCAGACAGGAGGAATCACTGGCGTAATTCCTCCTGCAGCTGTTTACATTACTTTTAATAATTCCCTGAATAATAAAGTCAGACTGGGTTCTGCTTTTCTGGCGGCTTTAATGATATGACTGAAATCTGATTTTTTTAAGGTTTCGGGCAGACCCATATCCGTAATGACGGAGAGTCCGAAACAACGGATACCGGACTGATGTGCCACAATGATTTCCGGTACGGTACTCATGCCTACGGCGTCCGCACCAATCATTTGCAACAATTTATACTCCGCCCGTGTCTCAAGCTGCGGACCCGGTACACTGACATATACACCGGTTTTGAGTGTGATGTCATGAGCTGCACCGATTTGCTGCGCCTTTTCAATCAGCGAAAGATCGTAAGGATCACACATATCCGGGAAACGGTCGCCGTATTCCGGTAAATGCTGGCCGGTAAGCGGACCGGCAGGCAGGAACAGGCTGATGTGATCCCGGATGATCATCATGTCACTTTCCTGAAACAAAGGATTGAGCCCGCCCGATGCGTTGGACACCAGTAAGGTATGAATACCCAGTTGCTTCATTACCCTTACCGGATAAGTGACCTGCTGCATGGTATAGCCTTCATAAAAATGAAAACGGCCTTCCATACACACTACATTTTTACCCGAAAGTATTCCGAATAATAAACGACCCGAGTGACTTTCCACTGTTGATACCGGAAAATGGGGGATGTCTTTATAGGGAATACTATATAACGGCTCAATTTCATCAGCCAGCGAACCAAGCCCGGTTCCCAGAATAATCCCGGCCTCAGGCCTGAAACTCTTAATAACCGATTGCAGATACCCGCTGGTTTCGGTGAGTTGTGCGCGTGTCATCCGTCTCAGTTAAGTAATTTTTTGACAAGCCACTCTGTTACTTTTTCCCTTTGTTCAGGGTAAGTCCAGTGGCCGGTTTCCAGTGAAAGGAACAGCTCTTTTTCTCCAGGAATGACGTTGTAAGAGGCATACATAGAGGTGGGCGGACAGGTTTCGTCGTTAAAACCCCATGTATAAAAGCCTGGGATATTGACTCTTCTGGCAAAATTTACCACATCATAATATCCGATGGTTTCCAGCTTGGCTTTGGTGTTGTGAAGTTCTGCATTACTGCCAAGGAAATAATGAGGCCAGCCTCCGGCACGGTTTTTCAGATAGCCGGTGACATCGCTCAGAGCAGGATACAGTGCCGCCAGCCATTTTACGCGCTTATCAAGCCCGGCTGTGACAATAGACAAAGCGCCACCCTGGCTGCCGCCTGTCACCGCAAGATTACTTCCGTCATATTGCGGCAGGCTGACCAGAAAATCATTGGCACGTACACAACCAAGGTAAACCCTTTTATAGTAGAAATTGTCTTTAGAATCCAGATTGAAAGTCATGTATTGATGAAGGGGGCCTTTGGCCAGGTCTTCGTATACCGACGGAGCCATATCCACAGGAATTCCATGGATACCGATTTGCAGGGTAATCATGCCTTTCTCTGCATTGGCTATGTCACCATAATAACCTCTGACACCGGCACCCGGTACATGTAACAATGCAGGATATTTCCCCTCTTTTTTAGGCATGCAGAGAATTCCGTACATTCTTGTACCCACCCGCTGATTCTGAATATTTACATGATAAACATTTACCTTCTCTGTACATCTTTCAGGAATTAGCGTCATGCGGGCATCAAGCGGAACTTTAGCCAGTTCTTCCAGTGAATTGAGCCAGAACTGGTCAAAATCAGACGGATTTGAAACGGTGGGGGCAATCTGATCAGGGGAAAAACCCGCAGTGGCCAGCCCCCGGTACTCTTGTCCGTTAACCTGTGCCCAGGCTACGCAACGTATGAACCCCGGCGTTTTCAATCCGGCAGCGTCAAGGGTTAATGTCCCATTGGGGGCTTTTTTGATACCTGTCTGGGTTGGTGTAAGTTTTTCCGGACCTATTTCATAACGGATTTCCACGTCTTTCAGCAGATTGCCGTTCTGATATACTGAAACTGTAAATTTGACTTTCTCTCCCGTTTTATAAGTCCAGTCTGTTTTGTTGGGTGCCACAAGGACTTTAACCGACCTTTCCTGTGGCTGCGCCTGCAGGTTGAGGCAAAGAAAGGCAAACAGAGCCAGGAAGAAGAATCTGTATTTTCTCATAGGTGTACATTGATATTGGTTAGTAAAAACATAAAAGCAGTATTGGCTTAAAATCTATCCGGTATGTTCAGGATGGGGCAGGAACCTGGCCTATATGGCTCCCGGCAATATATCCTGTACTCCAGGCATTCTGAAAATTGAAACCTCCGGTAACCCCGTCCACATCCAGAATTTCTCCGGCAAAGTAAAGTCCGGGTATACGCACAGATTCAAGGGTTGCAGGATTTATTTCGCTGAGACTAACACCGCCACAAGTCACGAATTCTTCTTTGAAAGTGGTTTTTCCGTCTATCTCAAACGGACAGTTGGTCAGGGTTTCGGTCAGTTTATTCAACGCTTTATGGCTGATGTCCCCCCATTTTTGCTGCTCGTCAATGCCGCTGAGTTTCACCCATGCTTTCCATACATTGAGCGGAAGCCCGAAGCGGGCGTGAGAGGCAATCTGTTGTCTGGACGTATTGGTTTTTTCTGCTTTCAGGAATTCCCTTACTTTTTCAGGGTTTTCCTGCGGAACCCAGTTGATGCAAATCTGAAACCGGTAACCTGCTTCAGCCAGATGGCGTGCCGCAAGTGCCGAAAGCTTTAAGATGGCCGGGCCGCTGAATCCCCAATGGGTAAAAAGCAGAGGGCCTGTATTGGAGAGCGTTGTGCCCGTGATTTTGACCGTAACAGCCGGGATGGAGATGCCGGATAAATGCAGTACCGGGCTGTCAGGACAATTGAATGTAAACAAGGAAGGAACCGGTTCTGTTATTTCAATATGGTGCTCCCTGAGCCAGTCATATTGCCGGGATTGCGGATACCCGCCTGAAGCGATCAGAAACCGGTCAGCATCTACGGTTTCACCAGACAAAGTGCGGAGTCTGAATTTTGAACCGGTCTCCGGATGATAGCTGAAAGACTGAATACCCGTTTGGGTTTGAATCCTGACACCTGCCATCCGTGCCGATTCCATCAGACAATGCGCGATGGTCTCAGAGGAATCAGTCACCGGGAACATCCTGCCGTCGGCTTCGGTTTTCAGCTCAATACCCCGGCTTTTAAACCAGTTAATGGTATCATTGGCATCAAAAGCCGAAAATAATTTACGTAAAAATGGACCACCTCTGGGGTAGTTACGGGAGAACGTTTTGGCATCGTGCGGGCGGTGTGTAACGTTACACCGTCCTCCCCCTGATATACGTACCTTCTGGAGGGTTTTAATACTCTTTTCCAGCAGGATGACCTCATTTTCCGGATGGGCTTCAGCTGCGGTAATAGCCGCCATAAAACCTGCTGCTCCGCCTCCTAAAATAGCTATCTTCATATAGAATATACTCGCAAATTGTGCCGGGATTGCCTGAAAACGGCTTTTTTTTAATCGTTTGATCCCCTTATCTTCGCAAAGATAAATAATAATACGACTGTTGTAAGACAGATTTCACCCTTGTTTGAATGTTGAAGATGTTACGTGGTCGCTGGAATAATGCACTGATTTGGCTGGTTGTTTTTTTTATGGTGGGGCTGGTTCTTCATTTCAGAGGCGATCTGGGTGGTCTGAGAAATTTTCTTACCGTTGTTTCTGAAGGCAGAGGGGCAGGTATACCTTCCGGAAACCCCTATAAAGCACCGGAACCTTATCACGTAGCTTCCGACATACAGGTGCTTCCGGAAGAAAAAGCAGAACCGGTAGAGGAGGCAAATGCTGTTGAGTACGAAAAACCGGCAGCAGAGAATGGAGCAGGGGATAAGTCACAGACCGACCTGGAAAGAGCTTTGAATCTCCGGGATTTCGCATTACCGGCCATCAGGAAAACGGATCAGATTGTTCGCCGTACAGGATATACGCTCCGCTATCAGGAACCGCATGAACAGGCCGACTGGGTGGCTTATCTGTTAACCGATAAGATGATTTCCGGTGATCAGAAACGCGAAAATGTTTTTATGCCGGATCCGGTTGTGAAAACAGGCTCGGCTCTGACCACAGATTATACCCGGAGCGGATATGACCGCGGACACCTTGCCCCGGCTGCCGATTTCAGAAGCAGTTATCAGTTGATGAAAGAAACGTTTTATATGAGCAACATCAGTCCGCAAAACAGGGAATTCAATGCCGGAAGGTGGAATGATCTGGAAAAAATGGTCAGGGTATGGGCTGCCCGGTATAAAAAGATTTATGTAGTGACCGGCCCTGTGCTGGAACCGGATTTACCCAAGATCGGCAGGATTAATAAGGTATCGGTTCCCCGCTATTATTATAAAGTAATCCTCTACGCCAAAGCCCCTTATGTAAAAGGAATCGCTTTTCTGATGCCCAATGAAAATACAACCCGTCCGCTTTCAGATTTTGTGGTACCCATTGATAAAATAGAACAATTAACCGGGATTGATTTTTTTCCGGCACTTCCTGACAACATTGAAAAAAAGGTGGAGGCCGTCTCAAACCCTGCCGACTGGCCCCGGTTCAGATAGACTAGGTTTTGAGCTTCTTCTTTTTTGCCGCCGGAAACAGGATATTATTCAGGATTAACCGGTAACCTGCTGAATTGGGGTGCAGGTTCAGGTCGGTAGGTTCTTCCCCTATCTTATGCTGATAATCTTCCGGATCATGGCCACCGTAAAATGTAAAAAATCCCTGAGCATACGTTCCATGAATATAACGAGCTTCCTGTAAAGGCTTGCTTTCGGCCATAATGACTACTTCAGGTTTCAGGTATCTTTTCTTATAAGCAGTAGTTTGTCCGAGAAAACCTTTGATAAGGTTATTGTGATTCTGGGTCAGCATGGTCGGAATGGGATCCCATTTGGCCGAAAACTGGAACAGATCAAAGTAATCATTGTTTTCCGACACATTCCGTTCATCCGGCTGGTTATCAATGGTTGAAAATTCAATATGATAAGGATTGGTAATAACTTCGAAATTCTGAAAGGCAAAAGTCTTGGAAAAATCCAGTTTCTGGCTGGCGCTATGATCTGCCGGATCACCGTCATAAATAGATTCAACAATATCGATTCCTTCCGCAGCCAAAGCTACATCAAAAGTGTCGGTTGCATTGCACATGGCAAACATATAGCCTCCTCCTGAGACAAATTCAGCGATTTTCTTCACTACAGCCAGCTTCATTTGCGGAACCTTCGCAAAGCCAAACTTATGTGCAATGTTCTCCGCTTCTTTCTTCTGCTCGCGGTACCAGGGATAATCTTTATAAATATGAAATTTGCCATATTGACCCGTAAAGTCCTCATGGTGTAAATGCAGCCAGTCAAATTCAGGCAGTTTTTCTTCCAGCACCTCTTCGTCAAATACAACTTCGTAAGGGATTTCAGCATAGGTCATGACCAGGGTAACGGCATCATCCCAGGGTAGTTTTGATTTAGGCGAGTATACGGCTATTTTCGGGGCTTTCTGTAATTTAACCGCATCCATATTCACATCAGGTGCCGAAACCTGGCTGATAATACTGGCTGCCTGTGCTTCGGATATGACTTCGTAACTTACACCCCTGATGGTCATTTCAGAGGCAAAAGCCTGTGAGTAGGGTACCATAAAACTGCCGCCGCGATAATTGAGCAGCCAGTCGGTCTCTATTTCAAACTGTGATAGAATCCAGTAGGTAATTCCGTAAGCTTTCAGATGGTTTTTCTGACTGGCATCCATGGGTATCAGCAACCGGTTAGCAGCTAAAGGCCCCGAAAACAGGAAAAATATGATAAACGGAATAAAGAGCCGTATCATCGGTTTGATTCTTATAAACATCATGTGCAGATTTACCAGGTGAAAAAATCAGGGTTGAAATCCTTTATTTTTAACGAATTTACTGCCGAAAATAATATTATTACACATAAAAAGGTAACAGACGGAAAGGAATCAGTAAATTGGGTACTCAATGAACGGTCAAAAGGCCTGAATGCAGCTCAGTTAGCAACTATTACTCCATCTGCCAGACAATACTATGGATATCCGAGAAAATATAAGTGAAAGCCTGCGGTCTATCAAATCCAATCTCCTGAGGACGGTCCTGACCGGTATGATTATCGCCATCGGAATTACTTCTCTGGTCGGAATCCTGACAGCCATTGACGGGATTCAGAGCTCTGTCAACGACAGTTTCGCTGATCTGGGCGCCAATACGTTTACCATTATTAACCGATATGATTTCAGGCGGTCCGGTGGCAGGCAGGAGCGGCGTAATCCTGAAATTTCATACCGGCAGGCCAATGTTTTTGCTGATAACTTCCGGGAAAAATACAATGGGGTAGTTTCACTTTCGGCCAACATCGGAGGGGCGGTTCAGGTAAAATATCATTCCCAAAAGACCAATCCCAACTCCGAAGTAATCGGCATAGACGAGAC
>JBEBXQ010000121.1:0-15128 GCA_040391535.1 Telluribacter sp.
CCTACTATCTGGTTTTTTCGTGTATCGGTCAATGCCGCATCGGTTACTTTAGGGACATTGGCAATAATGGAATTCGCTCTCGCGATATGGTTATACAGGTAAGTCCAGTCGCGGGAAGCAGCACTATTGGTCGACAACATACGGAACTCATCCACTTCAAACCAGAATGCGTTATCAGCACCAGCGTAGGAATTATCTGCCTGACCGTCTCCTATCAGGAAGTAATCGAGCACATAATATTCTGCAGAGCCATTTTTAAAGATGGCATAACATCCTGCCAGCGCACTTTCAGCTGAAGCAGCATCTGTAATGGAAGACCCGGCAGTCCCCTGACCGCCGTCGCCCACGATTGTTTGGGAAACGGGTAATAAATCGAGCTGGCTTTCGCAGGAAATTCCCGACACGGCCAGCACCGCTAAAGCTGATATATAAATTCTGTTTTTCATGATTCAAAAATTAAAACTGTACATTCAAACCCACCACAAATGACCTGGACACAGGATATGTGCCATAGTCAATACCCAGCGTAGCCCCACTGGAAGTGAAAGCATTCACCTCAGGGTCAAAGCCTTTATACCTGGTAAGGGTAAACAGATTCTGGGAAGTCAGATAAACCTGCGCTCTGGATAATTTCAGTTTTTCTACAAAGTCCCTGTTCAGTGTATAGGAAAGTGTTATACTTTTCATTCTCAGAAATGACGCATTTTCCACAAAACGGGAAGAAACCATAGAGTTATACACGTTCCCGTCTGTTGCACGGGGAATATCCGTAATGTCTCCGGCATTCTGCCATCTGTTCAGGACTTCCGTCGACTGGTTTTTACTGTCGTACATTCCTTCGGTTTCCATTCTTGAGGCGTTAAACGCCTTATTCCCCTGAGAACCCTGTAACAAAAATGCCAGTTCAAAACCTTTGTAAGTAAAAGTGTTATTCAGGCCATAGACAAATTTCGGTTGGGCAGAACCCAGCACGGTGCGGTCAGACGGAGAAAATTTACCGTCCTGATTCACATCCCGGTAAATCATATCACCCGTTTCAGGGTCAACGCCCTCAGCAATGTAACCATAGAAGGTACCTAATCCAAGGCCTTCCTGCAACAGGATAATCTGATCGCTCCGTCCTTCTACAGTAGCATAACGGTAGGTTTTGCTCAACTCAAGTTCGGTAATCCTGTTTTTATTAAAGGACATATTAAAATCGGTTGTCCAGAGGAAATCACCGCTTTCCTTATTGATAGAAGAAATTACAAACTCGAGCCCTTTGTTTTCCAGCTTGCCTGAGTTTCTGGGAATATAGGCATATCCGCTGGTATTGGGTAACGGAACATTCAGCAAAAGATCTCTGGTTTTCTTAAGATAGGCATCTGCTGTAAATGTTAATCTCGACTGCAGGAGGCTCACATCTATCCCAATGTTGGTTTGCGTGGTGGTTTCCCATCTCAGATCCGGATTCGGTGCATAATTCGGGCCGGTCACGGCAGGTCCTGAAGGCGGATTGGTAGCAGTCCTTCTGGTGTAGCTGTTCAGGCCGTAAGAGGCATAATTGGAAAGTCCTTCCTGATTACCATTCTGGCCCCATCCCCCGCGCAGTTTCAGATCATTTACAATTTTCACGTCTTCCATAAAAGGCTCAGCAGATATGCGCCATCCCGCAGAAACCGAAGGAAAGAATCCCCAGCGGTTACCCTTTGCCAGCTTGGATGAGCCATCTGCCCGGAAATTGGCCGTGACCAGATACTTGCTGTCAAAGTTATACATAATCCTTCCCAGATAAGAGTTCAGAAACCACTCAGAGGTTTCGGTATAGGCATTGGTAATGACATTAGCTGCGTTAATCGTCTTGACGGTCACGTCATCCGGAAAATCACGTCCGGCCATGTAAGCATTATTCCATCTGTTTTTCTGAATGGTGGTACCTGCCAGTACAGAGAAATTGTGCTTGTCAATCGTTTTTTCATAATTGGCCGTATTTTCCCACAGGTAAGTAAAGGAATTGGAGCGGGTGGAATTAGCCAGACCGTGCGTACTGTTATTACTGCCTCTTCCTTCAGTAGTCATAAACGGATCCAGATAGTAATCGTTATTATGATTAAAGAAATCGATTCCGAAATTAGAACGAAGTTTCAGGTTTTCGTGCAGGCTCAGCTCACCTACTATATTTCCGAACACACGGTGGTCGCGTGTTCCTTCGGTAGGGCCATACATAGCCGCAAGCGGATTATCCCATCCCGCTTTGTTGGGATTCATGGTGTATTGCTGTCTGCCATTTTCATCTGTTGTGTAAATCCCCATTGTCGGAGGTGCGCCCAGTGCACCCAATACCACAGCATTACGCCCGGCATTGTTATTATCTTTCACATCCCGGATTTTAGCATTTGCATAACTGAGATTGGTAGTCAGCTTAAACCAGCTTTTCACCTGGTTATCCAGATTGATTCTCAACGCATAGCGATCATAACTGGAAGGTTTGATAATTCCCTGGTCTTTGGTATAGGCACCTGAAACGAAATAGCGGTTTTTATCCGTTCCGCCTGAGAACGAGAGCTGGTAATTCTGGTTTTTGCCGGTCCTGAACACCTCTTTATTCCAATCAGTCGTTTCTCCGGAAGTATTAACCGAATACCCCATCTCCCCCATCAGATCCGCATATTGCTGAGGATTCAGAACATCAATGGATCTGGCAATATTGGAAATACCGAAATAGCTGTTAAAGTTAACCTGAGAGGTGTTGGCTTTCCCTCTTTTGGTCGTCACAATAACGACGCCATTAGAGGCTCTTGCTCCGTAAATGGCAGCAGAGGATGCATCTTTCAAAACCTGAATGCTCTCAATATCATTGATATTCAGATCCCGGCTGTCAGTGGTAGGAACCCCGTCAATGACATATAGCGGTTCGTTACCCGCCTGTACAGAGGTTGCCCCGCGAACGCGGATAGACAAAGCACTCCCGGGCTTGCCTGATGGCTGCGTAACCTGCACGCCGGCTGCTTTCCCCTGAAGAGCCTGAGCTGCCTGAAGAATAGGCCTTTCTGTGAGATCTTTCGTGCTGACGGATGAAATGGCAGTAGTAACATCACCCCTTTTCTGAGTACCATACCCGATAACCACCACTTCCTGAAGATTACGCTGGTCACTTGATAATATCACGGATATCTCACTTCTGTTTCCAACGATTTCTTCCAGCGTATTAAAACCAATATAAGAAAAAACAAGTACCGACTGTGCCGAAGGTACCTCTATTGAAAACTGTCCGTTTTCATCGGTTACAACCCCCTGCTGAGTTCCTTTCAGCAAAACACTCGCACCAGGAAGGGGATCATTCTGCTGATCTGTTACAACGCCTCTGATCAGGACGTTTTGCGCAAACGATACTCCTGTCAGCAAAGCCATAAACAGGGACATCATCCATAATCGTTTCATTTTCATCGAAGTAATGGTTCTTAGTAATAAACTAACCAATATTTAAATTGTATAATTTGGAACAACAAAGTTATAGAAAGGAAAATGGTATTTCCAAAATAAAAAATAAACTAAATAACTGAAAATAAGTTAGTTATGTAATTAATAATACGTTTCAATACCGTATCATCAAAAGTACGTTAAACGTTGAAGATCAATCCTGATACTGTATTCTTAAACCTGTTTCGGCAAAAGGGATGATACGCCTGATTACCTTCTTTAAAATTTTCTGAATTATCAGAAAAAAAGCCCATAAAGGTTTTATGACAATACCTCAGATAAGGGTATGCGGCATTAGCGAAGTACTTAGGATACAGCTTTCACACAGCGGGCACACGTATTGGTGGTGCTGAGATTAATTTATCAAAACCTTCCTGCATCAGACCAGGTGCTCTTTTTCTGTGACTGTTAATCTTCAAATAAAAGGGAAGCCCAGCCAAGTTCATCACCATGATGTACCCTGCTTCTTCGTTTCCGGTCCAGCATAGCCTTTTTTATCCGGCTGCTATAGGCCCAGCATGTACTTTGCCGGATCGATAGAATTTCTGAAAGTTTGTATGATGATATTTTCCCATTGGTAGAATACACCAGAAAAACAATATAAAAGGCCTTGTTTATAGGGATACGGGTATTTTGCAGTAAGGTGTGGGCTGTGACTGATTCTTCATAGCTGCATTTGGAACACCGCCGGCTTCCCTGAAGGTGCCCCTGGTAATAATGATCATTGCCACATTTATAACATTTGTAGAGACGCTTTTCCTTTAATTTTTCCAGAAATAAAAGGCAGCTCTCATGATCCGGATAAATTTTACTGAATTCTTCAAAATCAACTTCCACTGATAAAACCCGGGCACGGGTAACTTCTTCCACATTGGATTTCAACAGGCTGTTATCCTGTTTCAGCAGATGATTCATCCGCTGAATTTCCTCCGCCTGTTCGGCAAGTGTCTGATTGATGTCAGTCAGTTCAGCATTTTTTACGGCGATGATTTGTGCCTGCTCTCTTACTTCACGGGTCCGGTCTGCAACTTCCCTCTCAAGTCGTTCATTCTGACTGTCCTTCAGGCTTGCGTTTAACTTCATCTGCCTGATCATTTCTCCCTGCATTTTATCTTTTTTCATCTTCAGCACCCTGACTTTATCCCCCAGAGCAAATGACAAAAAGAGCATTTCGATCACAAAACAGATGCTTAAGCTATAGTATGAAATAATACCGAAGTTAATTCCTTCTACGTGCAGCATGATCAACAGCTTATAGATAAATCCCAACGCAAGAAAAGCGTATCCCCAGACAAAATACCGGGCCGGCCTATACCCTTTGGAATAAATATGAATCCCGGCATAGAAGGCCATGGTCAGTGGAATCAGTTCAAGGAACTTATAATTAAAAAACCCTTTATTCAGGAACAGGCAGTAAATAAAAAACAATGATCTGACGACCATTGTGGCCACTAATACTTTATCTACTACCGGTGCTTTTCTACGGGTAAAAAGCAGCGAACGGGAAAACTGCAGGGCGAAAATACTGACTCCGAAAAGTGCTATTCCATATGCATACTGATTCCATTCAGGGTAGCCGGGCCAGAGGTACTGATATGCCAGGCCATCTACACACATTTCAAAAAGGCCTACACTCAGTATATACAATACATAGTACAGATACTGCTCCTGCCTGATAGCCAGAAACATGAGTATATTGTAAAAACTGAAAACCAGGATCATACCATAGAATATCCCGAAGATCAGGTACTCATCAAGCGCATACCTGACAAAACGATCTACGGATCGTAATACAATAATGATATCCGCAACCTGCTGCGACCTGACTCTGAAATAATAAATCCCTTCACCTATCAGATCGTCAGGAAGAAAAACGGTAAAGTTCTTATGCTGAAAGCCCCGCTCCGAAAAAGGTTTCATATCTCCGGTTTCGTACTTTCTGAAAGAGCCGTCCTCCAAAGGAATAAACACCGTCAGATCATCAATGGTCTGATCAAAAAACTCGAGAATAAATTTTTTATGCAGGCTATTCTGCCCCGATATTTTAATCCTGAACCAATCAGCATGAGCGGGATGGGTTACCTGTGGTGTATTGGAAAGATTGGATTGAAAAGCACCCTGAGAAGCCATGCCGAGGATTTCGTCAAAACTCCGGTGCAAAACCGTATCCCTGAAAATTTCTATTTCATCATAAGTGAAAATATGCTCATTAAGCTGATCATCCAGAATGACATTTTTTTGTGCTGCTCCCTGGTTTTGCAACAGGCAAAACAACATTATAAAAAACCAGCCCCCTCTACATCTGCTCTTTTTTGCCTTACTGCATTTATCCATACGGACATTTGTTTCTTCCTGATTATGACCAGTAATTTCAGGCAAAGATAATGCTAATTGCTGTCAATCAGCTACACAGGAAAACCTGTCAAAGCTGAGAGCAACTTATAATGCTCTCCTCTAAACACTAAAAAAACCGGAGGTAAAACCCCCGGCCTTTCTAAAATCTGACACCAATTTTAAGGATTCTTATTTCTTTAGCTCGTAATCAGCATTTTGCGGATCCCAGTTTGCCCAGCCTTCGGTCCAGTCGGTGGTACCAAATGCTCCGGCATACACCGTTGCATCAAAACCCGATGGTAAAGTTGCACCGGCTGTCAGCAGAGATGAACCAGCCTCAGGCAATAACCCCGGCTTGCCGCTCAGTGAATTAAAAGCCGCATTCAGTTTCAGGTCTTCCACAGTTGAAACTGCATTTTTAGCCCCTGCTGCTTTAAAAATTTCCTCTGTAATTCCTTCGATCTGAACAGGAGCTGTGGTGGCCAGAATAACACCATCCATTTTCATTAAACCTGAAGTAAAGTTGCCGATAGTCAGGTCGTTTTCAACACGTAACCCTGATCTTGGCCATGCACCGGTAAATACACTGTTATAAACGGAGATGGCTGAATTACGGCGGATACGCATAGCGGACGCAAACTTACCATCAACCGCACCCTGTCCCATTGCTACAGTAATATTTGCAAACTGTGCTGAAGTTTGCGGAGTAGCAGTTGATCCGTTAGCATCATTGTCTGACTCAAAACCATTGGAATCTCCTGCCTGGTCAGCTATGGCCGGGTCGCGCAGGATAAAACCATACTGTACTTTTCCTGAAAATCCATTGTCTGAATCAAAGTCATCATCAAGACCACGATATGCAATCAGGTATTTGGCATTGACTGTACCTCCGAACCATTCGAAGGAATCATCACCACCGAAAGAAGTCTGAATATATTCAACTTTTGTACCTGACCCTACCCCGCCAAAAGTAAGGCTGTTGATTTCTTTATCAGGAGCATAAGCAATACCGGCGAATTCAATACGGATATATTTCAGCTCACCTGAGTTATCCGCAGGATCATTTCCTCCGAATTCTGTCTTGTCTTCACCTTCTACTACAGCCGGTGTTTTATTCACAGGCGCGTTACCCAGCACAACCAAGCCTCCCCAGTCACCAGCTCTGCGTTGTCCGGCTGGTTGGTTAGAAGTAAATACAATTGGTTTTTCGGCTGTACCCACTGCCATAATTTTAGCACCAGGTTTCACGATTAATGCCCCTTTTGAGTTTTTGTCGCCCTTAATGATCGTGCCCGGCTCAATGGTAAGCGTTGCACCTGCCTCTACATATACAAATCCTGAAAGCAGATACTGGTCAGAAGCCGCCCAGGTTGTGTTGGTAGTGATACTTCCTGTAATGGTATTTATTTCTCCTGGCTGAGGTGTAATAATGTCGTCATCATCATCGCTGTTGCATGCTGCAAAACCTGCCATTACCACCCCTATCATCATCAGGTTAAATAATCTGCTTAATTTTTTCATAAATTTTTTAGTTAACGAATCGATTATTTTACTGTTTAATTAAAATTTATAGGTAAGTCCGATCGTAGAATATGTTCCCCGGCGGTATTGCTGATAGCTTTCGTCTACATCAGAAATAGTACCGTCAAGATTACTATCCTGAATTAACCGGAACTGTTGATTTAAAAGATCCTGAATACCCAGTTTCAGCTCTATACGTCGCCCTATAGTCTTGATCAGGTTCAGGTCAATGACATTACGTGGCATTTCATACACCGTTGGCTGCACCTCCATGTCCCCCACCAGGAAAATTCTCTTTCCTACCACATTATACAGCACATTCACCTGAAGGCCACGGCTGTCATCGTTATAGTAAATCCCCGTGTTGATCAGATACGGAGATTGTCCCTGCAATTGTCTGTTTTCTTCCTGTCCGGCAAAACCCGTCAGTACGTCACTTTTTATAACAGAAGCATTCAGGATAAGCGTAAGATTATCAACAAAAGCAGAAGCAGTCCATGATTTGAGAGATTTGCGCACTTCCAGCTCAGCACCATAGGCATAGGCCTGCTCAGCATTGTCAACGGTAAAAGACACACCAGAGCCGGAGTACCTTACCCGCGATTCAATCGGATTTCTGAAGTGTTTGTAAAAACCTGCTATTGAGATCATTTCGCCTTCTTTCGGATAGAATTCATAACGGATATCGGCATTCTGAATAGACGGTGTTTTCAGATTAGGATTTCCCACTCTTGACACGTCAAAATTAAAGTCATAATAATTAAAAGGTGCCAGTTCTCTGAACTCGGGCCTGTTTACAGTAATACTATAGGCCAAACGAAGCAATGATCTTTCTGTAAAACTGTAAGACAGATTAGCCGAAGGCAGTGCCCGGAAAATCGCATTATCCACATTTACTTTAATTCCTGATCCTAACAACTGACTTTGTAATTGCTGACGGTTATACTCGCCTCTGAAACCTAATGAAACATTGAAGCGGGTGGTAATGGGGTAATATGCACTGACATAAGCGGCTGTCAGCAGATTCTGGGCTTTATACCGGTCACTTGCGTTGGTTTGTTCTATATAATACAGTTTATTGGCTGCAATGTTATCCTTACTGAAGAACTCTTCCGGAGATGAATTCAGTAATTCAGGCGACAGTCCGCCAGGGTTATTAAGGTTAAACCAACGTGCCCTGAAATCACGGTCTTTGTTCTCTGCATATCCACCGGCACGAAGTTTAATCTGCATTTTATCATCACCCTCATAGCGCTTTCTGTAGATACGATGCTCCAGGTCGGCCCGGAAAGAAGCAGTATATTCATTAAGGGTGGAAAAAAAGCGTGAATTATTCGTTAAGCTGGCATTCCCTGCCTGCAGCGTTTCGATAACAAACGGATCATTGGTTCCGATATTCCGGCTGGTAATAAAACGACGGAAATCAGGCTCATCGCGGTGTGTGAGGCCAAAAGCGCCTGTCCAGCGGAGTGTTGTGGCATCTGAGACATCGTGAGTTCCGCTCAGTTGTCCGCTGTAAATGCTCTTGGATTCATAACGGAAAGCATAATTCTGTACCTGTCGGCCATTGTCATTATTATACCCTTCTCTGAAAGTGGTTTCGCGGTTACTCAGCTGATTGAACAGATTACGAAACTCAATTTTATGGTTAGGGTTGATCATGAAGCTCCAGTTTGACATTACACCCAGGCGGGTGTTTTGTGCATAAAACTGATCCCTGTAATTGATTTTTACTTCTGAAGACTGCGTGTTCGGATTAAATGCAAGATACCTGAACTGCTCTGTGGGCAGAAACTGATTGGTATTCGAATAATTGATGTTATTGAAAGTCGTCAGTCTTTTATCCCCTATATACATATTCCGGTTAAAGCCCAGTGACAGGCGAAGGTCCGGCTTTGCTGTTTTGTTCAGCAGTGTGTAAAAGTCCGGCAGGTTACGAAACGCATTCAGTGTCTTTTCGGATGGGGTATTTTCAGAAGTAATCACAGATGTTTTCGGAAAAGCGGCCGGAAGGTTTCTGTCACCTGCCCCAAAACCCAGAAAATCAAGTGAAGATCCTTTATAATCATTAACCTTACGGAAGGTCGTACCGCCCCTGTAACCAGTTGAAACATTCAGCGAAAAGCCGTTTTCATCCGGAATGGTTTTGGTATAAATCTTAATAATTCCACCGGCAAATTCCCCGGGAAGATCAGCAGCACCTGATTTGTAAATCATAATGCGGTCAATGGCTGAACTCGGAATCAGATCAAATGAAAATGATTTGACGTCTACTTCGGATGATGGTGTAATAGCGTCATTCAGCATGACGGTATTATAACGCTCGTTCAATCCCCTTACAATCACAAACCGGTCATCCTGTACCGAAACACCCGGCACGCGTCTGACGACCTGTGAAGCATCTCTGTCCTGCGATTTCTGAATCTGCTGTGCTGAAATACCAACAGCGATCTGTTCTGCTTTTTTGACCTCGGTAATAACCGAAAGATCAGTAAAAGTCATTCGCTGGCCTACGACTTTCACCTCATCCAGTGTGGAAACGTCCTCCTCCAGTCCGGTATTAATCAAAAGGGTCTGATTAGGATAAACAGTTACTTCTATTTCCTTACTCTTAAAGGAAATATAGCTTATCTCTACGATGTGCTTGCCGGTGTGGATATTCGGAATTTCAAAATTCCCGTCGGTATCGGTAATGGTACCCACCGGAGGAGTGGTTCCTTTCAGAATAATATTAGCACCAATAACAGCCTCCCCGGACCTGGCATCCAGAACGTTACCCTTAATGGCACCTGTCTGGGCCATCACGCCGGAGGTAATCAGCAATAGAATGAGTAGTAATTTAGCTTTCATGTTTAATTGTGTCAGAATATTTAATTTCCGACACAAATGTATCCGGCCAATATTACCTCAGTATTAATGTAAGGTTATGAATAAATGATAATCGCAGCTTTTACTCCACAATACCGTTTCCCTTGATTTCAAACGGTTTTTTCAGATCGTAAACAAATCCGTTGACAACAGCAAACCGGATATCATCGCCCTTTTTCAGCAAAAATGTAGCAGCTTCACCCATTTCCGGACTTTGTTTCCCGGGAATCTGGCCCTTTCTCAGTACGTGAAGCGGATAAGATGTAAAATACACGCCCAGCGCGGCGGCATTCGGACTGGGCTGAATCCTGACATACAGATAACCCTGCCTGAGCAGGCTTGCCACATCCAGATTCCGGAGCTCGGATGTGTTTTTTAAAACCGTAGGATATACCTTCCCTTTTTCCACGCTATAACCGGTCGCATCCAGCTCTTCGCTTCCAAAATGTGTAGACATATCCCCATAATCGGCAATCGTGCTCCTGTAAAAAAAGCTGCTGGCTTTGTCATAGCTCAGCTCATGGCGGTTAATCCCGAAATCGGACTGAAATTCTTTTCCGTTTTTAACGACTTTCGCACGACGGACGATCAGGTCATAGATATAATTGGCATTTTCAGGAATATTGTCATAGGTAAGATAATTCTCTTTTTCATAGCTTTTCGTAGCAATCGCGTTCAGAGCCGAAAGTATCGCCATAAAATTCAACTGTCTCAGGTATTGCTTTTCAGGGTCACCCACATAACCACCGGACTCGATCAGTACCAGTGTGGTTCCCCATTTTTGTATGTTATCCCCAAATCCGCGGGGTTCGTGCGTATCGTTATAACGGGCTACCTGTCCGGGAATATATTTTTGCAAACCTTTATTCATTCCCACCACCAGCTGCATTGCACGTTTTCGTACCTCATTGACCGACCGGTCATGATCATAGGCAGTAGCCAGAAAAGTCACTGCGGCCACTTTGTTTGTCCGGCCGACAGAATATCGCGGGCTCTGGTCATGGAGATTAAAACCAAATGCCGGCCTGATGCGATGCTGCAGATTTTTCAGGATATTGGATTCCGGAGCCTGCAGATAAGCCGCATCACGGTTCAGATCAATTCCCTGGGCGTTTCTGCGTTCGTATTTTTCAGCACCGTCAGGATTCAGCATGGGCAGAAAATAAAGTGTGGTTTTTTCCAGGATACGGTTTCTCAATGCATCCAGTCCGTCATTCCGGGCTTCCAGGAAATTCAGTATATCAAAGATGGCCATTGTGGCGGTTGGTTCATCACCGTGCATTTGCGACCATAACAATACCCCGGTTGATCCCTTCCCGGCTTTCAGCATCTGAATACTTCGTCCTTCAAACGACTTCCCGGCTTCTGAAACCTCAAACAGTGTCCCCGACTTTCTTTTTTCTATTAATGGCAGAATAGCGCTTTGCTTGAAGCGACGGTTTTGTATAGCCACCTCTTTATAACGGGAATGACTTGAAAAAAGACGGTCGTCATAATTTTCCTCCTGAATTGAATCTTGTGTTGCCAAAGCGAAAATTGAAAAAATACCGGATAATACGATTACAGAACCAATCATTACTTTTCTTTTCATAGCAAGGTAAAGGATAAGTGTTCAGGATAATTACTACCGGCAGTGAATAATCACCTTTCAGATTTTCATTTTAACCTGCTATTTCAGAGATTTGACAAATTAAATAAAAAGGCCGGCAGCAATTGCAATTTAGAAATGAAAACAGTCATCATAAAATATAATGCAGGAAATGTTCAGTCTGTTATGTATGCGCTCGACCGTCTGGGGGTAAGTTATACCTATACCGATGATGAGGAAACCATACGCACAGCAGACAAGGTTATTTTCCCTGGCGTCGGAGAAGCGAGTACAGCGATGAACTACCTGAATGCAAAAGGCTTATCAAAGCTTATACCAACACTCCGGCAGCCCGTTTTAGGGACTTGTGTAGGTATGCAGCTGATGTGCCGGTATTCGGAAGAGAATGATACCACCTGCATGGGGATATTTGATGCTGACGTAATCAGATTCCCGGATACACCAGGATTCAAGGTACCGCATATGGGCTGGAATAACATCTATGACTATCAAAATGATATTACAAATGGTCTGAATGATAATGCTTATGTGTATTTTGTACACAGCTATGCAGCCCCGGTGAACCAATATACGGTCGCCACCTGCGATTATATCCGGCCATTCAGCGCCATTTTACAGAAAGACAATTTTTATGCGGCACAATTTCACTGTGAAATCAGCGGAAAGGCAGGCGAAACCATCCTCGAAAACTTTCTAAAGCTCCATTGACATTGTTCTTTTGCGACAGTATAATTTTCCGATAAGATAGTATTCATAAAAGTATTAAAGCCTGATATTAAGAAAATCGCGCTTTCCAGAAATTATTTGTAATAATCCGGAGTTTTAGAGAGTTACTATACAAATCCGGTCTCCGGTCCGGATATTTCTGAAAAGAGGAATATTTAAATAAAATACAGATAATAATTTAAATTATATTGGACTAATCGTGTATTATTTAATACTTTTAAGCCAATATTCATCTAAAAATCCTATTATGAAATTACCAATCTATCATATAGATTCGTTTACAGATAAAATACTATCCGGTAATCCGGCCGCTGTAATACCTCTGGAGCATTGGCTGAGTGATGAATTAATGCAGAAAATTGCGGCTGAAAATAATCTGGCCGAAACTGCCTTTTTTGTACCCACCGAAGATGGATATCATATTCGCTGGTTTACACCTATTGTTGAAGTAGAACTTTGCGGCCATGCTACGCTTGCTGCAGCATATGTTCTTTTTTATATTAATCAGATTGACAGCTCTGCCATTACCTTTGATTCCCTGAGCGGACCGCTGAGTGTCACACGTGACGGGGATGTACTCACGCTCGACTTCCCTGTTGATCAGTATCATGTTGCCGTGCCACCTCCTGCCCTGACGGAAGCATTGTCGCCTGTTGTTCCGCAGGAAGTATATAAAGGCAAAACTGATTTTATGGTAGTACTGGATACAGAGGCCGAAATCAGAGATTTAGAGCTGGATATTATTATTCTTTCTACGATTCCGGCCAGAGGTGTCATTTTTACAGCACGTGGGATGGAAGTTGATTTTGTTTCCCGATTTTTTGCCCCTCAGAGTGGTGTAGATGAGGATCCGGTAACGGGTTCAGCACATACAACACTGGCTCCTTACTGGGCACGCAAACTTGAAAAAACCAGATTAACCGCTAAACAGCTTTCTCCGAGAGGTGGTGATTTAATATGCGATATACACAACGGAAGAGTGAAAATCAGCGGCAAGTCAAGACTATATATGAAAGGTGAAATAGAACTGGATGATTAGGTCTTTCTGGACATCAGAAGGCCAGCCAGCACCATGGCAGTTCCGGCAAAGGTATACCAGGTAATGGGTTCATCCAGTAGATACCAGGCATAGAAAAAGCCGAATACAGGGCACAGAAAAAGCCAGAATGACGCTTTAACCGTATCGATCGTCAGTAAATAAAACCAGCATATCAGCCCGACAACCGAAACTGCCAGACTTAGCCATAAGACCGGATACCAGAATCGTTCGTCCCATACATTAGCCTTCAGGTCCATCGTATACAACGTGAGCGGCAACTGGAATATTCCCCCGAGCAAAACCTGCCATCCATTGATCAGCAGCGGGGGAAGTGACCATTTTATCCTGGCATAATATACACTTGCACCGGCTACCGCAATCATACTGAGCAGCAATAACGCAATTCCTGCCGGACTGGTGATGCTGCCTTTTAGTAACGGGATGGTGGCAATGCCCACACCTGCCATACCCAGTATCATTCCGACGATTTCCAAAGGCCGCGGGAAGCGTCCCATAAACAAAGCAGAGAAAATCACAATCAATAAAGGGGTGGTAGATACGGCAAGGCTCCCTATTCCGGCAGCACTGTATTTCATTGCAATCACATACAACCCCAGATATAGAGTCGTATTCAGAAAACCAAAAATGCTTAACTGACGCCATTCTTTCCCCTTAGGGAGTCTGTAACGCTCATCCTTCTGAAATAAATAGGTAACGGTAAGTAAAAAAATACCGGCTATAAAAAACCGGATGTTGCCCAGCACAAGCGGCTGAACAGCAACTACGCCTACTTTCGTAGCCACTGCAGCAGATGCCCAAAGCATGGCAAATAAAATCCCGATAAAAGTATTTTTCAAGGTATTGAATGTATAACTTCCCAAAATTAGGACGTTTTTAATTATGGTCACTTTACTTTTTTCGCTATTTTTATTGCATGTTTAAAATACCTCTGATCCAAGTTTGTCTGGCAGGGTTACTATGGGGATTTATATCCCACACTTGTTTTGCCCAGCGCACACTTACTTATGACTTTTCTAATGGTCTTTCCAATCTTGAAAATGACGGGCCCGCCCTGAAAATGATTGGAGAAACCGGCCGGTTTGAAGAATTTGTGATCAGGGATCTTGGAGATTCCACCAGAAAAGTGTTCTTTTTCGCCATGAACAGTGGCCTCCAGTTTGACAATAAAAAGGCTAATGGTATGCTGGATAAATCGTTTACCGTTGAGCTTTACTTCAAATTCAATACCCTTAACGACTGGAAACGAATTCTGGATTTTAAAAACCGTACCAGCGACAACGGGCCTTATCTTCACAAAGCCAGGCTTAATTTTTTCAATTTTATAACCGGACAGAATATTGCCGTCAGGCCCGGTGAGTATATCCATTATGTGTATTCGAGAAACCATCTGACGGGTCAGGTAAAAATGTACATCGACGGGGAATCCAGGGTTGAGTTTATGGATGCCACAGAAGAAGGTATCTTAAATGAAGAAGGGCTGCTGAACTTTTTTCAGGATGATCTGGTCGTTAATTATGAGGCAAGTGATGGCCAGGTCGCATTGATCAGATT
>JBEBXQ010000122.1:0-15007 GCA_040391535.1 Telluribacter sp.
GCCTGATGCAAAAATCATGCAAACAATTACTTTCAGCAACCCGGAACTTGCTGTTTTTGGTTCCATTGCTTTAAATCATGATGAAATGAGAAGCCAAAGGGCCCGGGGTATGTAATATGTAAGTGAAAAATCAGCTGTCTGACAAATTAACTCCTTTCAGCACCTTTTGAAAATGATTCCTGATTGCTTTTATGTACTTTAGCGCAAAATCAATATGCAGACTTATTAATCGTCTGTTTTTTTGAAAACTGAATTTGTCCGGACTCTCCATACTGATTTTTACCGGTGAAATTACACCGGCTGAAACCTTTTATGATTTGTTGCGGAATCAGGAGATGTAATTATAGTTTAAAGAAAAGCGTAATGAATGAAAAGCTAAGAGTTGGTATTGCAGGCTATGGTAATTTAGGGAAAGGTGCTGAGATTGCCATTCAGCAAAGTCAGGATATGGAGTTGGTAGCTGTGTTTACAAGAAGGCCTGCTTCAGACCTGGATACAGATTCGAAAGTAGTACCCATCTGTCAGATAGAAGATTACAAAGATAAGATTGATGTAATGATTCTTTGCGGAGGATCCGCGAAAGACCTGCCCGAACAGGTAGTAGACATTTCAAAACACTTTAATACTGTCGATAGTTTTGATACCCATGCCAAAATTCCGGAGTATTTTGAGCGTGTCGACAAGGTTACACGGGCCAATGAGACGCTCAGCCTTATTTCAACAGGCTGGGATCCGGGATTGTTTTCCATAGCCAGACTGCTGGGTCAAAGCATTCTTCCACAGGGAGAGGATTATACTTTTTGGGGCAAAGGATTAAGCCAGGGACATTCTGATGCGGTGAGACGAGTAGCAGGCGTTAAGCATGGTGTGCAGTATACCATTCCTATTGAAAGCGCTGTTGAGAGGGTCCGGTCGGGTGAAAATCCTGTCCTTACCACTGCTGAAAAACACGAAAGGGTTTGTTATGTGGTTCCTGAAGAAGGTGCGGATCGGGCCGGTATTGAAAATGAAATCAAAACCATGCCGCATTATTTTGATCAGTATCGGACGACAGTACATTTTATTACTGAGGAAGAGTTAAGAGCAAACCATTCGGCAATGCCTCATGGCGGAATGGTCATCCGTTCAGGCATTACGGGTAAACAGACAAAGCAGAAAATTGAGTTTGGTCTGGCACTGGAGAGTAATCCTGAATTCACGGCCAGCGTGCTGGTGGCCTGTACGAGGGCAATCGGAAAAATGGCAAAGGAAGGCCAGACCGGAGCCAGAACGGTATTTGATATTCCATTGGGATATCTTTCTCCGAAATCGCCGGAAGAACTTCGCAAAACGTTGTTGTAATCAGTGAACAGAAACTGGGCATTTTTCAGGGTTGCGAAACAGATTACGCATAGCTTTGGTTACGATATTGTAAATGATTAGCAAAAAACAGAAGACGATGAAAACATTTTCAGTTAGAGCATTTGGAACAGAAGCACCTGCCGCTGATTTAAAGCAGATGACGATTGACCGTCGTGAGGTAACCACAAAAGATGTGGAGATTGATATTTTATACTGCGGGGTTTGTCATTCCGACCTGCATACCGCCCGCGATGAATGGCACGGAACGGTCTATCCGAATGTTCCGGGGCATGAAATCGTGGGAAGGATTACCAGAACAGGTGATGCTGTAACCCGGTTTAAAGCCGGTGATCTGGCGGCGGTAGGCTGTATGGTAGACAGTTGCCGCGAATGCGAGCAATGTAAAGAAGGGAAGGAGCAATATTGTGAGGAGGGGAATATCCAAACTTACAACGGGGCCGATAAACATCTTGGCAAACAGACTTTCGGTGGATATTCAGAACGTATTGTTGTCGACGAAGATTTTGTACTTCGTGTGCCTGATCATCTGGATCTTGCAGCAACAGCGCCATTACTTTGTGCGGGCGTGACTACCTGGTCACCTTTGAAGCACTGGAACATAGGTCCGGGCAGTAAAGTAGGGATAGTAGGTATTGGCGGACTGGGCCACATGGGTGTGAAATTAGCCAAAGCTATGGGCGCGCATGTGGTGGTGATTACCACTTCCGCATCCAAAGTTGAAGATGCAAAACGTCTGGGGGCCGACGAAGTAATCCTGTCTACAGACGAATCACAGATGAAAGCCAATGCCAGTACACTTCATTTTGTACTGGATTGTGTATCAGCTCAGCACGATGTAAATGCCTATCTGAAGTTATTAAAAGTGGACGGAACACTGGCTTTGGTCGGGGCACCCGAACATCCGTTGCCAATTGCAGCATTCAGCTTGATTCCGGCCCGTAAGAACTTTGCAGGCTCTACGATCGGCAGCATTACCGAAACCCAGGAAATGCTGGACTTTTGCGGAGAACATAATATTACAGCCGATATTGAACTCATTAATATACAGCAGATCAACGAAGCTTATGATCGTTTACTGAAAGGTGATATAAAGTACCGTTTCGTTATTGATATGAAAAGCCTGAAAAATCAGGACTGAATGAGGTAATGTTTGTCCCGGTAATGCTCTAAGAGCCAGGTATTACCGGGATATTTATTGACTCAGTGCCTGAATATATTTGCTGATATACAAATGTTTGTCCCGTGATTTGTATTGCTGTATATAACGCGGATGTTCCAGGACGGTCAGGCGCTCAAAGAGTTTGGCTTCTTTATTGAGCTTCCCGATAAAATCAGCATTTTTCTTTCCCAGCACAAAAACATGAGAAGTATCTAATCCCATGCGGATATGATTTTTCAGGGAATCGATCATGAACGTTCTGACCATTGCAAAAAGCGGGGGATCATCATAGTAATTGGCATTAAGCCATTTGCCGTCCTGATTCTGCCTTATAATGGCCAAAGGAAACGGTGAATTGATATAAAAATGCTTGTAGAAAGTATCAGCACCACAAAAATCAGCGATCATATCGTACATAAATACAGAGGAAATCTCGTGCGTATAGGCCGACTTCATTTTTATCCCGCAGACGGTATCCAGCCGTTTGGTATCTGTAAACGGTACACCCGTAACACCTGCGCCATGCCTGCTTGGGTTAATACCGATAATGAACTTACGTTCAGCCGAATCGTTATAATATTTGTTATAAAACAATTGCATCACCTCCATGGTCTCGGGATTATCCAGATAAGGGTTCAATACCCTGAAACCTTCAGGCAGCATACCATTATACTGTAAGTGACGGTTAAATTCAATAACTTTTTCAGCAAAGTGCTTTGGCATAGGTATCCGGATTTAATGAGCAATTCAGGCTTACGCATTCATGCATCAGCCTGATACAGGATTGAACAGCGGTAGCTTCAGGTTCTGGCCTAGAGGTTTTCATTCCTTTTTGCTTTAATAAACCGGTCGATTCTGGCCATCAGTAAAATCGTAATCACAGACGTAACGGCCACGATATAACCGATTTTATCATATTGTTCCAAAGGACTTGCAGTACTTTGCTGATGCACAATCATACCGGCAACAGTGGCCGCTATACCACCCGCTATCTGCTGTATGGACGAGTGTATACTCATATATGCACCTCTGTCAGCACTTTCAGGGATAGCTGAGATCAGTGCTGTGGAAGGGACCATCCTGCTTACGATACCGGTCATCAGAAATATGTTCAGAACAAGAACCAGGAGAAACGGTACTTCCGTCAGATTGGTATAAACAACAGAGATGATGACCAGCCACACCGTGCCGATGGTAAACAGCCTGAATTTGCTCATTTTGTCACTTAACCTACCGATAAAGGGCATCAGAAGCAAAGAGCTTGCCCCGGAAACCATAAACAGAAGCGGTAGCTGATCCGGATGAACATTCAGGTTATTAACAGCAAAAATGGTACCGTATGGCATCATCATAAAACCACCCAGAGTCAGAAAGGATATGGTAAGAAATCCCATTCTGTAGTGTTTTGATTTTAAGGTATGGATGAGGTGGCTGATTGCATTTCTGTCATTTTTTACATGAAGGTGCTTGTTGACCGGCTGCAGATAAAACATAATGATCAGCAGAATGATTAATGCGAATACCGCAATGAACAGAAAAGGAGCTTCCCAGCCCATCCGGTTGGCGATATAGAGCCCTATGGGAATACCCATTACCTGGCTTGCCCCGAATCCCATCTGAATAAAGCCCATGACCCGCCCTCTTTTTTCCAGAGAAAATAAATCGGTAACGATGGCCATGGAAATAGATCCGATAACGCCACCGAATAATCCTGTTATGATCCGGGCGGCTACAAGCGTCTGGTAAGTATTAGCCAATCCGCACAAAAAGGTTCCGATAATAAAACCGGAATAAAAGAATACAAGGAGTTTTTTCCTGTCGTATCTATCCGCAAATCCGGCCGTTAAAAAGCCTGAAATGCCGGCACTGAAAGCATAAGCAGAAACAACGATCCCGAAGGTGGAAACATCGATATTTAACGATTTTACCAGTAAATCACCCAGAGGAGACATCACCATAAAATCCAATACAACTGTGAATTGAGTAACGGCAAGTATAAAAACGACCAGTTTATCGTAACTGGAAAAAGTTTTGCTTTGCAATGGTATCTCCATAAAAGAATGATGATTTGACGCGCCTTCAACTGGTATACCTGGCCGTAGGAGCACGCAAATATAAGATAATATAACGAATGTTTACTTCAAGCGAACGGATACATAAAGAGCCCGGAGGGTTGAAATGATTATAGAAAAACAAATGACGATTTCTTGAAAAACCCTGCAAGGGGTAATACTTTTCCATCCGCCTGATCAAACAGATCTATGGACAACCGGCCCTGTAAAATAAAGCGTGATAAGGTCAACAGATTACAGTTTTACTATTTAACCCCAGTTCGGGTTTAGGGGCCTATCACCGCTTCGCGGTTAAATGAACAGGCATTTCCTCTTTTCCTACCTATCATCCTGTCAGTCTCAGTCCTCGGACTTAAAAATAACCACGAAGTGGTGGAATGATTATAGAAGGTAGAATGATTACAGAAAGTGGAAGAAGATAACGCTTACAGAATCCGGAATGGGTGATATTTTCAGATCGTAAGCTGGCGTTATTTATTAATGGTTTTTTCCTGCGGGTAGTTCAAAAATGCTGTTTTCTGTTATATGGCAGCCTCCATAGCTGCTGAAAAATGCAGGGGCTGTATTTTTGAAGAGAAGAAATCCTGGTAAAGTGTTTTCATGACTTATACTTTATGGCTTACTTTTTTGTGTAATTCCAATCACAAAATACCTGATTTTAAACAATTGACTCTTAGGCTTCAGCGTATTATTTTACAGAAAAATTTCTGCTCTTTAGGTCAGCATAATTCGTTTAAACCCTCCTGTACATGCTATGGAAGGCAGGATAAACAGCCACTTTTCTGGAGCAGCTGTTTATCTTTATGAATAATACAGCTTTTATTGCTGCTGCTGATACCACTCCATGAATTCCGCTTCATCAAATGATTCGGGCCGGATAAATAATTTTTTTCTTATTTGTTCCTGGAGCAGTTGGGCCATTTCCTTTCTGATCTCAGCGTAGGCAGGATCGTGGGCAAGGTTTTCATATTCAGCAGCTTCTTTATCGCGATGGTCATATAGCTCAAACTCTTCTGGATAGCCGCCAAGCGCATCGAAATAATGACTGTATTTCCAGTCTGCAGTGCGTACACAACGTATACGGTTAGCAGCCTTTACCACACTGGCTTTGTCGGCTGCGCTGGCTTTGGTATCATCAAAAGTAAACAGAATGGCATCCTGAACAGGTTTGTCGTCATTAAGCAAAGGTACAAGGCTGGTACCTCTCAAGCCTTCTGGTGGGGTAGTGCCGGTAATGGCCGCCAGGGTAGGCATGATATCAATCAGTGAAGCCAGGTTTTGTGTCGTTTTGTAATGATCCCCTTCCGGAAAAAGAACCGGATTCGAGAATACCAGCGGTACCCGCAGGGCTTCTTCATAAGCCACAAATGCCTTTTGACGCATACCGCCATGAGCCATGCCCATTTCACCGTGATCAGCGAGACGGATCACCAGCGCCTGATCGGCCAGCTTGCTGCCGTTTTCTTCCTTGTACAGCTCATCAATAAAGAAACCTATCTCTGTGTCAATGAGACGCAACAGGTTTGCGTAAAAGTTGAGGTAACTGGTTTGCTTTTCAGGTGTATTGAGCATACCAAGGCCCAGGGCTGCCGAAGTTTTTATCTGAGCCTGAGCCGAAGGCTTACCATTCGCGGTAAGATCTTCATTTACGGTTTCAGGAAGGGTTACGGGCCCTTTCAGGAATTCGTCATTGTAACCATACTGAAACCCTTTAGGGTAACAAAGTACATCATGCGGATTAACCAGGGAAAGAATAAGGCAATACGGTTTCCCTTTGCCACGGGAACGCAGTTCTCTTACGTTTTTCAGAAAGTCAATGCCCTGTTGTATATAGGTGCCGTCATGGTTGGCAAATCCCCCTCCGAAATTCTCAGGTGCGGTATCTTCACCGGCATCCGGTGCTTTCCAGCCTCTGAAACCGTACATGGCCAGGTCTGACGGGGCCGGACTACCTCCGTCAGCACCTTTACTCACATGCCATTTGCCACGGTAATGTACTTCATAACCGTTACTGATGAGCATACGTGCCACATTGGGAATCTTATTATCAAGCGTTACTTCGCCCGGAGAATACCTTCCGCCTTCGGTGAGGGTTTGGGTGACATGGTGCTGTGCAGGGTACAGACCTGTCAGGAGGGTAGATCTGCTGGGGGAACACATACACGTGTTACAAAAGGCCCGGTCAAAGCTGAAACCGTTTTGTTTCAGAAAAGTAAGTGTTTTGAGATGGTCTTTTTCCCAATTTTCCGGAAAATGCTGTGTGGCTCGTTCCTGATCGGTGATGATCATGATAATGTCCGGCTTGCCGGAAAAACCGGCGAGACGATCGCTGAAATTCATAACGTTGCTGGGTTTAAGTGAACAGATTAAAAATCAGATCAATGTACGAAGGAATAGAAAGCGCGGCAAACCTTTTTATGGGCTCTGTAAATATTTTATTTGAAAGTTGTTTTTTTGGGGAGAATACATAGCGCGGTTATTACGAGAATGTTACAGATTTTTCTGTCAGAACCAAACTTATGCAGCGTTTATGAAAGTGTCCTTTTTCTTTAATAACGTCAATTCGGGTTTAGGGTTCTATTACCACTTCGCGGTTTAATTAACGGGTATCCTGTCCTTTTTCTATAATCCTGTCAGTACTTCGGACTTAGAAATAACCACAAAGTGATGGAATAATGATAGAAACAAGGAGAAGATAACGATCACAAAACCCTAACGGGTGATATTTTCAGGTTGTAAGCTTATCCAGGACTGACGTTTAATATAACAATGCCCCCGCAAAGTGTCTGACTTTGTGGGGGCATGTAAGAAGGTTGCCTTCTTCATCAACTGTACATAGTGTATTATTTTAATGCCCGACGAATAGCTTCTTCAACAGGGGTACTTCCGTGAAATATACCTTCAGCAGACAATTCCGTTTTGAGTAATAAGGGAGGCTGAGCCATGAACTTTGGCGTATCGCCCTTATGCGGCTGAGCAGCGTGAACCAAAAACGGATGACATAAGTAAATTGTACCCGCTTTACCGGTTGCAAAGGTTTTTTTACATTCCGGAAGTTCGTCCAGCCTGCCGGCAAGTTCCATAAAGGAAAGCCCTGCATCACCTTCCGTGAATAATAAGCGGGCGACATCCTGATGTGACCTTTTATAAATAACCGTCGGGGCATCGTTTTCACTTACGTCAGAATATAAAACCAGCATTAATAATGCCCGGCCTTTTGATTTAATATTGATCCGCCATTCAAAATAATTGGCAGGATCAGCTCCCGGAAAACCTGCATCTACGTGTTTGCCGGTATCATTTGGTAAGCTGTCTGACGGGAACCTTACAGGAAAAGACCCGACACTATGACATGGGATCCATTTTTCAGCGCCTGTTAACTGATCATAAGCTGCATGCAGCTGAGGTGTATTTACCGAATCAGTAAAGGGTTTTTGTGTGTACATACCGAGGCGGACGACGGGCTCGGTCCAGCTTTGGGGATTAAACCGGTCAAACGGAATATCTTCCCATAGAATATCCAGCACTTCATGGGCTGTTTCTATAGAAAATGCGTTGTTGATCCGGACAAACCCCTCTGTTATGAAGTGTTCAGTTTCTGTTTTACTTAAGGGATATGACATGATTTTCACGATTAAATATGCCGTAGTCAGTACGCGGAGTATGATACAGCGATAACTTTTAAATAACTGGAGATTTATAAACAGGAGATCAGCATCCCTATAAAAAGGATGCAATGCGCAGGAAAACCAGGCAGGGGAGATATTATAACATGACTGTCATTTTCATAACTGCAAAGGTAATCATAATCTCAGTAATTGAAAAGCGGGCCGTTTTCGGGCCCGCTTTGAATAGATACGCTTGTTAGCATTTAACAGGGTAATAAACCGACTTTCGTGTTGAAATTCCTGATATATCAAATGCTTTACCGGGTGATTACCTGAGTGATTTTTCCCATTTGGCCCCACTGATATCCAATAATTCCAGGGTGTAACTCCCTTTTAAATGACGGAAAACTGCATCCTGAAAATGCAACGTTGCCCTGGCACCCAAAGGCAATACAAGGCTGTGTTTGCCGGGTTTTACCCTGGCGACGTAATCGTTGTCGATCTGCGCTGCTGTCAGCTGCGAAAGGTCTGTCTGTGTTTGTTCAAACACGGTGTTTCCTGCTTCGTCCATAAGTTTAATACCGATCAGAAACGAGCCGTACACATCAGCTCCCTCATCTCTGAAGACTGTAAATGATAAAGTGTCCTGCTGAATATTGAGATTACTGATACTGACATGCGGACGGACGGAAAGATTATGCAGTTTACCATATACACCACCGTGAAAATACTGATTGGTGAATAGGGTTAACCCGAAGATAAGGACAGCGCCGGCCAGCACTGCCTTGCTGACTGCTTTTTCAGATAAAGGCAAGTTGCCGGAGCCTGCAAAGCCATACCATTTTTTATAAGTGAAAGGTGTTTTTTTGCAGGTGAGATATTCATCCAGTGAATATTTTCCACCACCTGAAAAGAAAATGGTAAATCCTGACGCCACTCCTAAAACACCGATCTGCCACTCGTCCAGACAGGTGGTACCCAACCAGCCCGAACCTAACAGAATGCCAGATGCCAGACTGAACACTCCAATACTCATTAGCCGCGTAAAGAGTCCGAGCATAAATAAAAGCCCGACAATTCCCTCTGCGATGGTGAAAGTAGCCATAGCCCACCAAAGACTTTCGGGATGGGAAACGAGGTATTCAATCATAGGTTTAATGCCCAGAGCATGTGGTAGAAAATGATTGAATTTTTCCCCGATATATCCCGCTTCTTCAGGATTAAGTTTGTTCTCTAATATTAATCTTCTCCAAAAAGCGGAAAAATAAGTCCAGCCGGCTACCCAGCGTAACGCTGTCGTAAACATTCCGGCAAAAGAATAGGTCTGATTGTTCATGATGATCTGAATAGAATCTGATTAAGAAAATTAAATACGGAAAACTCCAATAAGGGATTTATTGAAGCATCAGGGAGATTTTCAGTCAGCAATCAAATCAGATATTGTTCGTGAAGGATGAAGAGTGGGACAGAAGGTGGAGCTTTTATATCCTTCAGAAGGCTTACTTTGTGTTGTAAAGTACAAGGCGGATAATCAGTAATACTGAAACGGAAGGAATGATTTTCAGCGGTTTTCTTTTGAAAGGAAACAGAAGTTTTCCGGGTTTCTTGCCTGGTAAAATGCTGACAGACGGCAGCTTTATCCGGTTTTTCCGGATGGCCCAAATGCTCAACCGGGATATTAAACGCCTGTTTTATTTCCTTTTTTGCAGAACATGGAAGGCATAGAAATACTGTCATCAGCAGGATGAGTGCGTTTGAGAATACAGATCTGATACCTCCTTTCATTATATGCTCTTCTATTATTTGCTATTGCTATGTTCAAATTCAAATATAGCCCTTTCTCTTGAGGGAAACGACAAATCGCTACGTTCGATTGCTTCTGTAGCTTTCTTTTCTATGGATTTTCCGTTTTTCAACTGATTTGCCGGCCTGAATGCCGGTAAGAATACTTCATGCGTTTTTTGGAGAAATACAGCATTTTCATCCGGCTGTAACAGGAGTGAGGCTGATCAATATTACGTCAGGTTTGTCTGTTATGTTTTCCGCAGGCGGGCCGGCCTTCTCAACAAAGTTTATCCGGACGTTTAAACAAAGTTGCTGAGAAGTGAACCATTTACATTTGTTCCAACAAAACAATTAAAAAAATGGAACAAAACAATTATCAGGGAGCGTTGCAAAAGCCTGTCGGATCAGGGTTTAACGCCAGATCCACCGCAAGTGAGGTAATCAGAGGTATTGACCTTACAGGGAAAGTCGCCATCGTAACGGGTGGTAATACGGGTATCGGTTTGGAAACCACTCAAACGCTTGCAGCAGCCGGAGCAACGGTCATCGTTCCTGCAAGAGATATTGAAAAAGCAAAGCGGAATCTGGAAGGCATTGCCCGTGTAGAATTGGAAACAATAGATCTGATGAACCCTGATTCCATTGACCGGTTTGCCGAAAAGTTTCTGGCCTCAGGCAGACCGCTTCATCTGCTCATCAACAATGCCGGTATTATGTGGGTTCCGCTACGTCGCGACAACCGTGGCATTGAGTCGCAGTTAGCCACTAATTATTTAGCCCAGTTTCAGCTGACGGCAAGACTATGGCCTGCACTTAAAAAAGCTGATGGAGCAAGAATTATTAATGTATCTTCCCACGGACATCAGTTCGCGCCTTTCCATTTTGACGATCCGAATTTTTTACACCGGGAGTATGAAACACTTCAGGCTTACGGGCAATCAAAAACTGCTGCCAATTTATTTGCCCTTGAATTGGACAACCGGGCCAAAGGCTGGAATGTAAGGGCCTGTTCATTGCATCCAGGCTCAATTAACGGCACTGAATTGGGCAGAGAAGCTCCTTTGGAACTGTTTCAGCAAATGGGCTTCTGTGATGCTGAGGGTAATCTTTTACCCGAAGTCGCAGCATCATTGAAAACCATTCCACAAGGAGCAGCTACTACTGTCTGGTGTGCGGTCAGTCCTGTGCTTGATAAGATAGGAGGTGTCTATTGTGAAGATACAGACATTGCCCGGATAGCTACAGAGGACTCAGCAGCAGGAGGTGTAAAACTGTATGCACTGGATGAAACCAATGCAAAACGACTATGGAAACTGAGCGAAGAAATGATTGGGATAACATTCAGAGTAGATTGACACTATCGGGTCAATGATTTTACCTGCACATTGTCTGGCTGAGTATGAGTACAGCCGCACAAAAATGCTGGCGGGTCGGGCCCATCGCTTTATTTTCATGAAAAAGGAGGTAATTCCAGGCCGGCAGAACGCGTATTATGGTGTCGGCGAAATAGGCTGATCCTCCTTTTTTGCTTTCCTTAAAGTCAAAACAGTACTCAATAACAGGTTCCGTATCTGATTAACTATTAAATGAGCAAAGACAGCGAGATCAGCGTCTGATATTGAGGGACATAGTTATGAAAAATCTAAAGTACACTATTGGCGCAGACGTCTCGATAAAAGACATTGTCTGTTGTTTATCAATCATCAATGAAGAACAGGATGTAAAAGTTAAGGCTGCCTACAAGCTTCACAATTCAAATACAGGTTTCATCAACCTGTTATCCCGGGCAAAGAAACATAAAGTCAATAGCACAAATCATTTCATCCGATCCGGTACTTTAAAGACATCGTAACAATATCACGAGAATCGAGGAGGTTGAGTACACTTATAATCTAGTACTTATTTTTTCAGAGGATTATTTGGATTTTACATTTTAACATCGTAATATTGCGATGTTAAAATTATTGAAATGGGAGTTACAAGATCAGAGATATTTACAGACCGCCAGAACATGTTGGCATCATTGTTTAAGGTGCTGGGACACCCTGCGAGGATAGCCATACTTCAATATATCATTGACCAGAAAGCCTGTATCTGTAATGATCTGGTAGAAGAATCGGGATTGGCACAGGCGACGATTTCGCAGCATCTGAAAGAGCTTAAAAACATAGGTATCATTCAGGGGACAGTGGAGGGGAAGTCTGTTTGTTATTGCATCAATGAAATCGTCTGGAAGCAGATGCAGAATGAATTTAATACATTCTTCAATCAGGAGGTAAAAGTAGCGAATTGCTGTCCATAGTATTTTTTTAGTTTTTAATATCGTCATATTGCAATATAACATTAATAAAACCTTTAAATTTTTATGAAACTATCAAGAATCAAGGAAATCCTGCCAACATTGGACAATGTTGAATTTCAGTTAGCCAACGGAACATTTGTTCCCGAACATTTCCATGTTACGGAAATAGGACAGGTCACCAGACACTTTATTGATTGCGGCGGAACCATCAGGAATGAAAAAGTTATCAATTTCCAGTTATGGGATGCCAGCGATTTTGAACACAGGTTAAAGCCGGCCAAACTATTAAACATCATCAGGCTGTCTGAAGAAAAATTGGGTATTGAAGATGCCGGAATAGAAGTGGAATATCAGGGTGAAACGATAGGCAGATATGATCTGGATTTTGACGGAAGCTTGTTTATCCTGAAGAATAAACAGACCGCTTGTCTGGCAAGTGATGCCTGCGGTGTTCCTGCCGAAAAGCAAAAAGTAAAACTGACGGAGTTGAATAATGCTTGTTGTACACCTGATTCAGGATGTTGTTAAACAACGAAAATGATCCGCCATGTATAAGCACTTAACCAAAACTATAAAGGGTGATATTGATGTCCGGAGTTTAAACAGGGAACGCATTACCATATTACAACCGCTGATAGATTTTGTACAGCAAAAGGTAAACAGCAGGCAGGGGATAAGCATCAATTTTATCTGTACTCATAATTCACGAAGGAGCCATTTGGCACAGGTCTGGGCGCAGGTGGCAGGTGTATACTTCCATATACCGGACGTACAGTGCTATTCGGGTGGTACGGAAGAAACGGCACTGTTTCCGCAAGTGGCGGAAACTTTGACCGGTCAGGGTTTTCATGTTTTCAAAATTACAGAAACGGACAACCCTGTATATGCCATAAAATACAGCGATAATGATCTGCCGATAATCGGGTTTTCAAAAAAATACGATAGTCGGTTCAATCCTGCATCTGAATTTGCTGCGGTTATGACCTGTTCACAGGCAGATGGTGGATGTCCCTTTATTGCCGGTGCGGAAAAGAGGATTCCAATCACTTTTGAAGACCCTAAGATTTCGGACGGTACGCCGGATCAGGCAGAAGTCTATAGAACAAGAAGTTTGCAGATAGCTACAGAAATGTTCTATGTTTTTTCCATGATTAAAATTTAACAGATGCAACCCAAATTGAAATTTCTTGACCGTTATCTTACCTTATGGATCTTTCTGGCAATGGCTTTCGGGGTTTCGACAGGATATTTATTCCCGTCATCATCTGGTTGGATTAACAGTTACAGCACAGGTACAACCAACATTCCCCTCGCAGCAGGTCTGGTACTGATGATGTATCCGCCACTGGCAAAAGTCCGTTATGAACATATTGGAAAAGTATTCAGGAATATCAGGGTTCTAGGGACTTCATTGCTTCTGAATTGGGTTGTTGGCCCGGTATTGATGTTCGCACTGGCGCTGCTGTTCCTTAATGGGTACCCGGAATACATGGCAGGGCTGATATTGATCGGTCTTGCACGTTGTATCGCAATGGTTATCGTATGGAATGAATTGGCAGACGGAAACCGGGAATATGCTGCCGGACTGGTCGCGTTGAACAGTATTTTTCAGGTATTGTTATACAGCGTTTATGCTTACGTTTTCATAACTATACTGCCACCATTCTTTGGTCTTGGGGGAATTGAAGTGGAGATAACGATCGGCGAAATTGCAAAAAGTGTGGGGATTTATCTGGGCATTCCCTTTCTTGCCGGAATCGTAAGCAGATATGGCTTGATTGCTTTAAAAGGTGAAAGTTGGTATCAGGCACGTTTCATCCCGTTTATATCTCCTATAACCCTGATCGCACTTTTATTTACCATTATCGTTATGTTCAGTCTGAAGGGAGAGCTGATTGTACAGCTTCCGATGGATGTAATCCGTATTGCGATCCCGTTGGTCATTTACTTTATTTTAATGTTTGTGGTCAGCTTTATTGCGGGAAAGAAAGCCGGAGCTGATTATTCAAAGAGTACTTCCATTGCTTTCACGGCTACCGGGAATAACTTCGAATTGGCGATTGCTGTAGCTATCGGAGTTTTCGGCATCAACAGTGGCCAGGCTTTCGTAGGCGTAATAGGGCCGCTTGTCGAGGTCCCGATTCTGATTGCATTAGTGAACCTTTCTTTTTGGTTTAGGGACAGGTACTTCGGCAAAAAGCTTAGAACCTGAAATCACACGTTTAAATTATCGATATAGCCATGTATTTCGCATGGCTTTTTTATGGCGTGTCCTTCGCGGACCGCGCTTTTTGTTGAAGGTCCTTATACATGCTGACTTTTCCCTTCAATCGCTCACGCATTTTTTTAAATATTTCTTGCATTTAAAGACAGTATCTATCCGCTGCCCCTCTTTGAGTTTGGCTATTGCTTCACTTTGCCTGTGACGTGCCAGTATCTGAAAACGGGACAAAACAAAATGCAGAACATCGGACAGATATACCGTCACCCAGCGGTCCGCAGCATTAGCTGAAGTACCTGAGAAGAGAAGAAGTAAAAGTCATTCCGGAAGCATATATGAACTTATTCACATGCCAGTACAAAGACTTACAAAATAGCAGAAGTTCATTTGGCGATTCATGACATTTTTATATATTCAGGCAAAAGGTTTGTTGTTTCAGACTAACCTCACTCTATTATAATGTATGCGTCTGAAAAAATGAAATATATTGATGAGTTA
>JBEBXQ010000123.1:0-14900 GCA_040391535.1 Telluribacter sp.
AACTGAACGCAGCTGCTCCCAAAGCTGAAAGCCCTGTACCGGCAACAGCACCTGCACCTGCACCTGCTCCTGCTCCTGCAGCTTCCGCCCCTGCACCGGCCGCGGCGGCTTCAGCTCCTGCCCGGATTATTGACATGAAAGTTCCTACTGTTGGTGAATCTATTACAGAGGTAACTATTGCCAGCTGGAATAAAAATGACGGAGACTTTGTTCAGCTGGATGAAATCCTGTGTGAACTGGAATCTGATAAAGCTACCTTTGAACTGCCTGCCGAAGCTAGCGGAATACTCAGAATCGCTGCTGAAGCCGGTGAAACTCTAGGTATCGGAGAAATCATCTGCCGTATTGAAGCGGGTGAAGGCGCTCCTGCCCAGGCTTCTCCTGCCGCTGAAAAACCAGCAGCTCAGGCGGTTGCTGAAAGTGCACCACAATCAGAAAAAGGATATGCTGCAGGCCACCCTTCTCCGGTTGCCTCTAAAATCCTTGCTGAAAAAGGCATTGATCCGAAAGAAGTGCCTGGCACCGGTGTAGGCGGACGTATTACAAAAGCGGACGCACTTGGTGCTGAAAAACCAGCCGCAACTCCTGCTCCTCAGGCAGCTGCAGCCAAAACAGCAGCTCCGGCACCTGCACCACCGGCCGCCAGTGGCGATCGTGTGCAACGCCGTGAGAAAATGTCATCGCTGCGCCGTACCATTGCCCGTCGTCTGGTTGCGGTGAAAAATGAAACGGCCATGCTTACTACTTTCAATGAAGTAGACATGAAGCCGATCATGGACCTGAGAGCGAAATTCAAAGACCAGTTTAAGGAAAAACATGAAGTAGGCCTTGGGTTTATGTCATTCTTCACCAAGGCGGTTTGTGTCGCTCTGAAAGATTTCCCTGGTGTAAATGCCTATATCGACGGAGATGATATTATTTACAATGATTTCTGTGATGTATCTATCGCTGTATCCTCTCCTCGCGGACTGGTTGTACCGGTGATCCGGAACGCTGAGCAGTTATCATTTTCGCAGATAGAAAAAGAAGTGGTTCGTCTGGCAGTACGTGCCAGAGACGGCAAGCTGGGTATCGACGAAATGAGCGGTGGTACCTTTACCATCACCAATGGCGGTATTTTCGGTTCAATGTTGTCGACGCCTATTATCAACGCTCCGCAATCCGCTATTCTGGGTATGCATAATATCGTGGAAAGGGCGGTTGTAGTAAAAGGCGAAATCGTGATCCGTCCGATCATGTATGTAGCCTTGTCTTATGACCACAGGATTATTGACGGTAAAGATTCGGTAAGCTTCCTGGTCAGGGTGAAACAATTACTCGAAGATCCGACCAGATTACTTCTGGATATATAATCAGCAAATCAATTCAGACCTATGGCTTCCCGTCATAGGTCTTTTCTCAAATAACAGACCATATTCAAATGCAATACGATGTAATTGTGATCGGCTCAGGACCTGGTGGCTATGTTTGCGCCATCCGTTGTGCACAATTAGGCCTGAAAACCGCTATTATCGAAAAATACAGTACCCTGGGAGGTACCTGTCTGAATGTAGGCTGTATCCCTTCCAAAGCGTTACTGGACTCATCAGAACATTACCATAACGCGGCTCATAGCTTTAAAGATCACGGTATCAGCCTTGATAATCTGAAGGTAGACCTGGATACGATGATCAAAAGAAAGCAGTCGGTAGTAGACCAGACCTGCAGTGGGATCACCTTCCTGATGAAGAAAAACAAAATTGATGTGTATGAAGGTATTGGTTCCTTTGTCGACAAAAATACCATTAAGGTAACCAAGGCAGAAACAGGTATTGAAATGCTGACCGCCAAAAATATTGTGGTGGCTACAGGTTCCAAGCCCTCTTCTTTCCCGGGTATGGAGATTGACAAAAAGAGAATCATTACTTCTACCGAAGCTTTAAAAATGACGGAAGTGCCGAAGCACCTGCTGGTGATCGGTGCCGGTGTGATTGGTGTGGAACTCGGTTCGGTATATGCCCGGTTAGGTTCCAAACTTACTTTTATAGAATATGCCGACGCAGTGATTCCTACTATGGATCGTACCATGGGTAAGGAATTACAGAAGGTGATGAAAAAGCTGGGCGCGGAGTTTTACCTGAGCCACAAAGTTGCCAATGTTGAAAACAAAGGCGAGGAAGTGGTAGTAACCGCTGAAAATTCAAAAGGAGAAACGGTTTCTTTCACAGGGGACTATTGTCTTGTCTCAGTGGGTCGTCGTGCCTATACCCAGGGTCTTGCGCTTGAAAATGCCGGACTGGAAACGGACAAATCAGGTAAACTGGAAGTGGACGAACATACCCTTCAGACCAAAGTGCCTCATATCTATGCTATCGGTGACGTGATCAGGGGTGCTATGCTTGCGCATAAGGCTGAAGAAGAAGGTGTGCTGGTGGCCGAAACCATTGCAGGACAAAAACCACATATCAATTACCGTCTTATTCCCGGAGTGGTATATACCTGGCCAGAAGTTGCCAGTGTGGGTTATACGGAAGAAGAATTGAAAAAAAGCGGTATCGCGTACAAAACCGGAAGCTTCCCGTTCAAAGCATTGGGTCGTGCCCGTGCCAGTAATGATACGGATGGTCTGGTAAAGGTGCTGGCCGCCAAAGATACCGATGAAATCCTGGGTGCCCACATTATCGGTCCGCGTGCGGCTGATATGATCGCAGAAGCCGTGGTAGCGATGGAATACCGTGCGTCTGCTGAAGACATAGCCCGGATGTCCCATGCTCACCCTACTTATACAGAAGCTTTTAAAGAGGCCTGCCTTGCCGCTACAGACAACAGGGCTTTGCATATATAAAAGCGCAGAGTAATAAAGTATAAAAGCTACCTGACCGGGTAGCTTTTATACTTTATATACCTTTTTGTATTTACTGGTATTCCTTAAATGCCGTTCCGGAGACCGTTCTCATTCAGAAATTTCACCAATGCACCCGGATTATCCGTTTGGAGCCCCTGCACGCCGGCCCGGATCGTTTGTTCCCATAGCTGAGGCCCCTCATCCTTTCCCTGAACGTCTTTCCAGATTTCCACTCCGTAAGTGTTTGCCACCTCCAGCATATCTTTATCCGTCAGATTATCCACGACCTGTATTTTAGTGTCCCGGAAAAAAGCTGCCAGTTGTTCTTTTGTTCTGATGTGATCAGGAACACTTGTCATCAGGGCCATACCGGGGGCTATATCCCGCCACTCTTTATATTGCCCTGGTGAATTAACATACACCACGATCTGCCTTTCCATCCCGGCAGCTTTTATCTGTCTGTAAGCTTCGGCAACATCTGCATCCTTAAAATCAAGATAGATATTAATCTGATTTCTGCAAAGCTTCAGTACTTCTGTAAACAGCGGTGTAACCCCTGCTTTCTGATCCGGTATTTTCTTATTGAATACTTTCAGCTTTTTCATCTCAGCCCAGGTCAGCTCTGAAACTTTTCCGGTGCCGTTGGTCATCCGGTCTACGGTGGAGTCATGATGCAGGATCAGCCTGCCGTCTTTGGTGGTTCTCAGGTCAATCTCAACATAATCTGCCCCGCTCTTTATGGCGTTTTCAATGGCCGCTGTAGTATTCTCAGGTGCTTTCACATGATCACCTCTGTGGGCGATGACAATGAGCCGGTTTTTGCTGAACGGTAAGGAGACCGATCCGCGCTGCGCGTTTACATTCCCTGTATAATGAAGCAGAAAAACGGCAATCAGAAGGGTAAGGTATTTTTGAAACAAATTCATCAGAAAAATGATATTGGAAAATTATAATTTGGGTAAAGTTATAAACACTCCTTATAGTACTCCGCAATACAGATAAGTTACCCTGGATTGTACATAATTTTAAAATTATCAGATCCAGCATCACCCGGCAAAACAAAGTAAGTTCCATTTCTAATCCCGGAATCGGGCTAAGTCTATTTCCTTCACCGGATTTCCTCCGTCAATAAATAGTCTTCCGCCCGGCTTTAATGCTTTGGCAATTCTCTTTAAGGCTGCTTTTTCAATTTCAGGATGCCGTCCGTCCAATGCACCTACCCTCACCGCAAATGCAAAATCAAAGGGCGGCTCCTGTTCCGGCCATTCAAACTCTTCAATTTTTGCCTGTATAAATCTGAGCATTCCATTTGACATTTCCGCCTCAGAGCTTTTTATCGCCTGTTCTACAGCTTTTGCAGAACGATCCATCGCAAGAACATAAATACTTTCCTCCCGCCCGGTAATTGCCCGTGCCGCTACGCCGGTTCCGCAACCAATCTCCAGAACTCTGCTCCCCTTTTCCAGTGGGAGAGCATCGATAATCTCCTGAAGTCTTTCCGATATTTTCTGTGCCATGGTCTTTCTCTTCTGATCCGTTTACCCTCCTTACGGGTTGGTTTTCTGCAATTTGCACAAATCTTTCAGCACCTTCATCTGAACATCCGTGTTAATTTACATCATAATATCCCTAAAATGCGATCCGGTAATTGAAATTAGGATTGAACGGAATCTGATTCATGGTCCGTATGGTTGCAGTACGGACATCGTAGGTTTGCTGAAAAATATTCCGGGAATTGGTCACGTTCTGAAAATCAATAAACCATTCATGCAGGAAACGCTTCTGGTTCATCCGGTACGTAATTTTCACATCCGTTCTGAAATAGGCATTATGACGATGCAGATACGCCTGCTCCATGTCCCAGGTCTGCTGCTGCTTACGTTTTGATTCCGCAAGATCAATCGGGATGTAAGGCCGGCCTCCGGTGGCGGTGATCTTCAGGTCCAGTGCCAGCGTACCCTGCCCGCCCGCCTTCCATTCTTTTCCTGCCAGCAGATTGGTTACATACCGGCTGTTAAAGGCCGTATTTCTTAATTTTCCGTCGCTCCCCGTTGCTTTGGAATCAAACAGGGATGCCGTCATCAGGAAATAATATCCCCGCTCAAAGTATCGTTCCAGCGTCAGTTCCATACCATAATTACGGCCGGTACCTTCACTCAGCAAGCTATCCGCATCAGAGGCTCCGAAATCAGCTCCCAGGTTTAAGCCCGAAAAGGAGGATGCCTTCGTTTCCACAGGCGCATTGCAGAGCTTCTGATAATACGTTTCCAGCTTAAGCTTTACCCTCTCACCCAACAGATGCTCATAGCCCAGCACCACCTGGGCGCTGCCTGTCATTTTCAGGTCGCGGTTCGTCTGCCGGTATACGCCTTCACTCAGGTACGTTTTGGTAAAATAAAGCTGTAAAGGCTGCATCTGGCTGTTCAGGCTACCGGCCAGGGAAAGCATCCCCCGCTCTGTCAGCTGGTACTTCAGCCCCACCCGCGGTTCGGGTGAAAAATCCCTATTCAGTTCCAGAAGCGCTCCGTGAATTCCCGTATTGACTGTTAAGCGTTCTGTGGGCTTGAACTGCCACTGTATATACCCCTGGGCCAGCCCGGTATGCCCTTTTTCTTCACGGATGGTCCGGAAATATCCGTCTGTCCTGATACTGTCGGACAGATTATAATAAAGCTGATGATAAAACATACCCGCCGACACCAGATGCCGGGCACTCAGCTTCTTTGTGAATTTCGTTGAAACAGTCAGTTTCCCCTGCCCCGACGCATCCCTGTACCGGGGAATACCCACACGCTCCTGATCCAGGGAGTCAATACGGGTGGTTCCCCTTGAACCGGAAGCAGCTACGGCTGTCTGCCAATGTGTTTTTTCGTTAAAATAATGCGTATACGACAGCCCGCCCACACCCATATCGTAGGCATTGGAAAGATTGGAATATGGATCGTTGTAAAGATTTGCCGTATCTTTTAATTCACCCTTAAAGTACACATTGCTTTTCCCTCCTACGCCGAATAATGTCCACCGGCTTCCTTTCTTTCCGACGGGCATATCTACCTTAAAAGCAATATCCTGATATTCCGGAGCCGTACTTCCTGTACCTCTGTTTAATCCCAGCTTCTGTGCCAAAGCCAGCACTGAATAACGATAATGGACCAGATAAGTGGCTCTTTTCCCTTGCACCAGGGGGCCTTCCGCACCAAGCTCAAATCCGTTAAAGCCGATTTCACCCATAAACTCCCGCTTATCCCGGTTGCCCGTCCGCAGCTGCAGATCGAATACGCCGCTGAGGGCATTCCCATAATTTGCCGGGAAAGCACCGGTAAAAAAGTCGGATCGGGCCAGTACGTTATTGTTCAGCATGCTCACCGGACCGCCCGTAGTACCCATCGATCCGAAGTGGCTGGGGTTAGGGATATCAATCCCCTCAAGCCGCCACAATAATCCCGAGGGCGAATTACCCCGGATAACGATATCATTGCGGGCGTCATTGGCACCTGAAACACCTGCAAAATTTGCCGCCATGCGGGCCGGGTCATTCATACTACCGGCAAACCGGCGCGTCAGTTCACTGTTAAAGCTGCGGACACTCAGTGTCCCGAACTCGTTACGGATCTGGCCCGGATCTCTTTTCCCCAGAACGATGACTTCCTCCCCTTGCATGATTTTTTCCTGCAGACCGATCTCCACTGTCACTTCCTTTCCTGCTGTAACGAGGATATTGGGAAGCGTTACCTCTTCATAACCCAGGAAGCGTACGTTCAGCATCTGCCTGCCCAGAGGCACCTGCATAAGCTTAAAATAACCTTCCTCATCACTAAGCGCACCTTTCAGCGGTTCCGAACCTACCAGCACCACCGTAGCACCCGGCAGTCCGCTACCCGACTGCAGATCGACAATTCTTCCTTTAAGGGTTTGATACGGGCTTTGTGCCAGCAGGCACCCTTGAGAACAATACAAAAGACTAAAAATCAGAAATACGTTTTTCATGGCTGATAAATCATTTTGCCACAAATTTCGGTTGCTGTTTCTGGTTAAAATTGTAAAAAATCGGAAAGTCTTTTTAATTCTTCCTGAACAGCACTAGTTGTTGATAAGGTTACATTACTTTTTCAATCATTTCCTACATTCATTATACATCTTTTCAGGTTTAAAGTTTACTGATAAAATTTAATATCAGCCCAAACTGACCTGTCGGTTTCAAGTAAATATTTCAATAAAATATAGCACTGGTTTGGACTTTTCAATTATAATACTTTTATTTGTGTATACACTACTAAATGATATGACTACAGGTAATAAGAAATTAATTTCTAACAAAACCTGCATTATCATGAGATTTATTGACAATACCCTCTTCATTCTGAGTACGCATCTCTTATCAGCAGCTAAAAAACGGCCCGTAATTATTTACTTCAAAATCAATCCTGTCTGAACAGTTCTGCAAAGGACATTCATTTCTATTTCCTGTTAAACCTGCCGGAGCAAAGGCTTTCCGGGAGGAAGGGATTTTTCTATTCTTTATCTAAACCACTCCTGTTATGTTTTACAGAATACAACTCAGCATTGTATTGCTGGTATTGGCTTTTGTGCAACCGGTCACAGCGCAAATACCTGAGGCTCCCAAAAATATCCAGAGCCCCAATGCTTTTTCCTTTAATAACTACGGAAACATTCCGGTTTCTCTTTTTTCCGGGAAACCGGATATCAGCGTTAATTTACACACTCTCACTGAAGGAAATATTCAAATACCCATTACCCTGCATTACGACCCTACGGGTGTTAAGCCGGATATACATTCCGGATGGACAGGTTTGAATTTTTCCCTTTCTACCCAATACGCAGTCACCAGAACAGTGAACGATGGGCCTGATGATTCTCCTGATGGTTTTATAGTTTCAAACCAGATAGAATCACAAATAGGTTATTGGAAGCAATTCTCCAATCTGGCTTCAACAAACTGGACAACGAATACCCAAATGCAATCACTTGCATTTTTATCACGAGAAATTGATTTGGAACCGGATGAATTTAGTTTTTCGGCCCCCGGCATATCTGGTAAATTTTACATGGGGCATGATGGACAGTTTAAAATAGCCTCAGACCGGCCTGCCAAAGTAGAAGTTATCGGTATAGATGATTTATTCCCCCCCTTCACCCCACCGAATAATTCTAACTGGCAAACACTGAAAGGCCACTATCAGAAACATCCAAGAGGCTTTCTGGTTACAGATGAATGGGGAAATAAATATGAATTCGGTGGTGGGAATACAGACTATATGGAATATAGCATGGATTTCTTTAACCAGTACAACAGTAATTGGACTTGCAATGCCTGGTATCTTAAATCCATTACACGGTCAACGGGGCAGATCATTAACTTTACTTATGAAAGAGGCGACTTTGTAGCGCAAATAGCTACATCTGTATATAATCGTAATTATAGTGTTAACGGTTCCGGTTTCTTAAATGCAGACTGTTCTGGCTCGACATCCATACCCAGTTTGTACGGTGCACATACAGGCAAACTGGTCTCTCCCATTTATTTAAAGGAAATTAACTCTGATAACTCCAAAATAACATTCACATCAACAGAAAGCACAGAACTAGGTTATGAATACGATGTCATCGCCAATTATATTAAAGAATACGATATCCAACACCCAGGAGATCGATATAAAGTTCTTATTTACCTGTATAACTGTCTGCCTTCAAGCTGTTATCCTGATTTCAATCCGTTAAATACCCGTATTCCAGAACTTATGTCAAGGCTTAAATGGCGAAAACTCGATAATATTGCCATCAGGAATGCCTCCGGCAGTACCATCAAAGAATTTATTTTTAGCTATAATAATGTAGCTGACAAAAGATTGATGCTGGAGAAAGTACAGGAAAAATCCGGATACAACAGCAGCCTTTTACCTCCTTATGAATTTACCTATTATAGTGATCATTCCCTTTCCCTTCCCGGGTACTGCACTTCGCACACCGACCATTGGGGGTATAACAATGGAAAACTAATTGATATCAATAATGATTATGGTAACCCTGCCACTTACGGGGACAACTTTCGTACCCCTGCCACTGATCCGAGGTTACTTCTGCTCGGGTCGCTTACATCTATAAAATATCCTACCGGTAGCCGGACTGATTTTGTTTTTGAGCCCAATCGCTACACTAAAGAGGTTAAAATGATTCGTTCAGCAGGACTGGACACTTTTGCTTCTGATCAAACAGCAGGTGGGCTGCGTATCAGGGAGATCCATAGTTATCAGCAAGGTTCGGCCACACCTGAATTAAGTAAGCGGTACTATTATGTCAATGGATTTCAGCCTGATAGTCCGGATACAACTTCATTGCTTTCCAGTGGTATTCTCGGGGGAAAGGTTCAATACTGGTGGACGGGTTATCAGCCCAAACCGGATGGCAGTTATACCTACACCCAGGATGTATTTTCTTCTCAGTCCGTTCTACCAACCTATGAAAACAGTATGGGAATGCACATTGGCTATACAGAGGTGGTAGAGTACAATTCAGATAATGGCTGGAAAATCCATTCCTTCAGTAACTTTGATAATGGCTATCCTGATCAGGATGCTGAAGCTTATTTACAATTAACCGCCACTCCTTATCAGCCTTTTAACAGCATGGCATATAAAAGAGGCAAACCTTTATCCATTAAGACTTTTACGCAGAATGGTTCCCTTATTTCTGAACAAACCATTCAATATGCAATGATAGGAACTATGGCGGATCATTTCGTAAGATCATTAAGAACAAAGGTCACCAAGCTCTGCGACTTAGGAAATAATTATGTCTATGAAGCCACTGCCTTTATAATTGATACCCGCAAATTTCTTCCCATGGAAGAAACTACCTATGTCTATGACCAACAGGATGATACCCGATCCTATTTTACCTCCCGCATCATCGAATACAAAACAAATGGACAAATAAAAACTATCTATACTAATGATAGTAAAACACACCCTATCAAAATTCCTGTCGGAGGTTTGGGGAATATCTATAACAGGCAGATCGCAACCGGGTATACGTATCCTAATGACCTGACCGATGCTACCAGTACGGCTATGACGGGCAGGCACATGATCGGATATCCAATAGAGGTTAACCGCCAACTGGCCTTAGCGGGTTCTTCACTTACTTTTACGCCGTTGAAATCGCAAAAGATAACCTACGCCCTGTTCAATACCCTTTACCTTCCATCTAAAGTGGAAACCAGACTATTTAATTCAGCAAATTATTATACTGATATTGAATTCCTTAGTTACGATAGCAGAGGTAATCTGCTTCAGTACAAACCCAATAATGGATCTTCGGTAGCACTGGAATATTATGGAGTGGCCGATAGCGGGAAAACTGACTGGATAAAAAACAGAACCGAAGCCAGCGGTACACCCATCGCACTCTCAGATCAGTATAATTATACCCCTTCTATTGGTATTTCCTCCATCACAGACCCCAACAGCAAAACCCTCTATTACGAATATGATTCATTTAACCGCCTGAAGAACATCCGCAATACTGATGCCTCCGGCTCCATCCGCACCGCCTTCTGTTACAACTATGCCAGCCAGACGGCCACCCCCTGTTCGGCGCTGGCTCCGACCGGAAGCATCGCCAGCTACAGCCTGGGTCTGATCGCCCCCTATGCCCCCCCGTTACCCGTTACCCTGATCAGCTTTGAAGCTGAATCAGTCGAATCTACAGTGGTCCTGCAATGGAGCACCACTCAGGAGACCGGCTTTGACCGCTTTGACATCGAGCGGAGCCCGGATGGCAGAAACTGGACCCGCCTGGGAAGTATCCCGGGAAAAGACCAACAGCAAAACCATTACACCTTTACCGATCATTCCCCGCTGGCCGGTGAAAACCTTTACCGTCTGAAGATGATAGACAAAGATGATACCTATACCTACAGCCCCGTGCGATCCCTGGTGTTTGACCAGCAATCCACCGTGCTTTATCCTAACCCGGTCACCATTGATAGCAAGCTGAAGTTGCTTTTGCCGGATGCCGGACAAATAGGGAATGTACAGCTTTTTGATACACAGGGAAGGTTGCTGATGGAAACTAAGGGTACCGAGCTGGATACCCAAACGCTGGCCGCAGGGCTCTATATTGTCCAGATCACCTATACCGACGGCAGCATCAGTACCCACCGTATCATTAAAAACTAAACACACCCACGATCATGAAATTATATCTTGTCAACCTATTGCTGCTAACCATCTGCCTTTCGGCTGCCGCCCAGCAGACCAACAGCCGCAACTACATCATCACCCAGACCTACAAACAGTCCGGGGCCGATGCCAACAATGTCGGCCTGGTCAATACACAGGTACAGTACTTCGACGGGCTCGGAAGGCCGCAGCAAACCGTGGCCGTTGGACAAAGCCCTGCCGGTACGGATATCGTCCAGCACGTCAGCTATGACGCCTACGGCCGCCAGGACATGCAGTACCTGCCCTATACCACCGCAGGCAACGGTGCTTATCAGCCCACAGCACCTGCGGCGGCAGCCGGTTACTACAGTTCCAATTCCTTAGGCCTGCAGCAGATCAGCCCTTCCGACCTCACCCGCCCCTACCGGCAGACCTTTTTTGAGCAGTCCCCCCTTAGCCGCCCGGTGGGCAGCCAGGAACCAGGGGGAAGAAGCAACGCCTCTCAGCGCCAGTACAAGGTCAATGTAGCTTCAGAAGTGAAACGCTATGATTATGACCCGGCCACCAATACCATTGTCAGTAACGGGCATTACAATGCAGGGACACTTCAGCACCTGCTCACCACCGATGAAGAGGGCAACCAGAGCAGTGAGTTCAGGGATGTGGCCCTGGATCAGCTTATCTGCCGTAAAGTAAACACCGGTACCGAAAGCCTGGATACCTACTATGTCTATGATGACCTGGGGCTGCTCAGGGCGGTGCTGCAGCCGGAGTACCAGACCACCCCCTCCAATGATTTTGCGTTCCTGTATGACTATGACAACCGGGCACGCATGATCCGAAAGCACATACCGGGGGCCGGGGCCACCGAAACCGTGTATGACAACTTTGACCGGGCCGCCCTGACCCGCGATGCCGGACAGGCCGCACGGGGTGTATGGGCCTTTACCAAATACGACGCGCTCAACCGACCGGTAGTGACCGGCGAAATCGCTTCCACTGCCAATCATACCAGCTGGACGGCTACCGTGGCCGCCATCACCGCCCACCACGAAAACCGTAGCAACGGCACTACAGCCGGTTACAGCCTGAACCAGACCGCCCCAGTAACCGCTACCGAAGCACAGCTGCTGACCATTACCTTTTATGATGATTACGGCTTTCAAAAGCCCGCCCATCTGGCCTATTCCGCACAGATGGGCTATCCGGCCAGCTACCATACCGCCGTCAAGGGCCAGGTGACCGGTGGCAGGACACGCATGCTTAATACGGCAGCCTCCTGGCTGACCCACGTGGTGTATTATGACGCAGAGTACCGCCCCGTACAGGCCGTCCGGCAGCTCTATGACCTGGGCACAGAGGCCATCGAGCGGGTATCCACCCAATACAAATACGACCTGGCCCCCGTGGTGGCACAGCAGCTCACCCAGCAGGTACTCTCCCCCATCCTCACCAACAGCCTGGTCAGCGTGTTTGACTACGACCATGCCGACCGCCTGCTCAATGTCAGACAGACCGTCACCACCCCCACACAAAGCAAAACCGCCTATACCACCGCCCAGCGGTACAATGCCCTGGGGAACCTAAAGGAAAAAGGGTTTCATGGCTACAGCCATAACCCCCATGACTACCGCCGCAGGACCGACTATACCTACAACATCAGGGGCTGGCTGACTGACAGCAAAACACGATATGGTATTTATTACGGAGACCCCGACCAGCCTTTCTATGCTATCGGGCTGGGTTATGCCCATCCCTCGCAGGCCGGTAAATATTCAGCCGGAAACATCAGTTCCATGGAGTGGCTGAAAAAGGATGAGACGGCCTTCACCAGCGGGATGAACTTCACCTACGACGGGGCCGGGCGCCTCAAAGCAGGCAGCGGCCTGTACGGCTATGCTGATATTGAAAACAACATTACCTATGACAAAAACGGTAACCTTAAAACGCTAAACAGCGCGGGCAGTGCTGTTGATCACCTGACTTACAGTTACACCGGAAACCGGCTCAGTTCCCTCACCGATGCCAGTGGCAACCACTCCGGGGTGAAGGGCGGCACCAGCAGCTACGGTTATGATGCCAACGGCAACATGATCACCGACGGCAACCGGGGTGCGACTCTGACCTACAACTACCTGAACCTGCCCCAAACCGTAACGGCGGGCAGTAAAACCTACAGTTATGATTACGATGCTGCCGGAAGCAAACACCAATATGCCGGGGACACGGTAAATATCAAGTACGCCGGGGCTTTTGAGTATGGTCAGGGGAATGTACTGAAGAGAATAGGGTTTTCGGAAGGGCAGGTGATTCCGGCCGGAGATACGCTCCGGTTTGAATATTATTTGAAGGATCATCTGGGCAACGTCAAACTGGTTTTTGATGAAAATGGTGATATCTTGCAGGAAACCGATTATTATCCTTTTGGACTCGCTATTGCAAGGGATAATCCGGTGCAAAACGACAATAAAAGAAATACCACCAACCGTTATTTATACAATGAAAAGGAATTACAGGTAGGGAGTGGATATCTTGATTATGGAGCCAGGATGTACATGCCGGAAGTTGGGCGATGGGGAGTGGTGGATCCACTAAGTGAGGTGTCAAGGCGATGGTCTCCCTATTCTTATGGTTACAATAATCCTCTGAGGTTTATTGATCCTGATGGGAGACAGGCGCTGGATGTTCGACCTAATGCGAAAGCTTTAGTGGCGATACAAAATGGTCTAAATGCTAGTGACGCAAAAAATGTTCGATTGGATTCCAGAGGAATGATTGACCGTGAAATGATTAATTCGGTTAACAGTGAAAGCGGCAACTTTAATGCACTTAAGCAGCTCGTTAATGATAATCAAGTTTATGATATTCAGGTAACGAGTGAATTAGTATATAAGGATAATGATGGGAATATCAAATCCCAGAAATTGGAGGTTTCGTACACAGATTTTATTACCGGGGAAAAGCTATTGGAGGTTGAAGGAGCCCAAGGATTTACTGCGATTCCGGGGAATACAAATACTTTCAATTCCCCTGATGAAGAAGTGAAGGTAGTCGTTTCCGACGGTTTAAACACCCTTGACCAATCTAAAAATATTGCACATGAGGCCTATGGTCATGCATTTATGTATTCGAAAGGTGAAGATTCAGCACATCGACCGGTAGGAAAGAAAGAGACTAATACAAATCTAGGTAATCAAATAAAGAACAGGATAAATGAAACAGAAAAGAATTTCAAAAAGGAGAATTAGCGTGTTGTTGGTAGTTTTTGTGTCTTGTATCTGTTCGTGCCACAAAAATTGTTACACCCAAAACCAGGTCGATAAGATAGCCGAATTTCCTTTTGGAAAGGATAGTTTAGAGAGTTTTATCACCAATAATACAAATTGGGTTTTAAGTGGAGCATCTGGAAAGGGCTATATTGTCGTTGGTTTTATAGTGGATAAAACGGGAGAGATTAAAGACATTAATATTGTTAAAACAATGTTTTTTAGTCCATTTGAAGACGAGGCTATTAGGCTTGTAAAAATGATGCCCAACTGGAACCCAGCAATAAAAAATAAAAAAAAAGTCTGTTCAAGGGTAGAGCTTCCCATAAAATTTGAGCTTCAATAGATCAAAAGTACTCCACTACCAATGCCCAACGCATTGGTAGTGGAAATTACTCTGAACAAAATTTTGAATGAATGCACTTATATTTTTAAAGTAAAATGCTCAAAAAGAGAGTGTACCCTAAAGTGTCATCTCGTAATTGACCTGAGGGGCAAGAAAAACAGATTGAATCAGATATATTCAATTAAATGGAAGTTGAGTAATCCGGTAACAAGGTGATTTTTGTCTGCTGATCTATTGGGAGAAAATTTCCAGTTTAACTCTCCTAATATGCCTTTGCTGAA
>JBEBXQ010000124.1:0-14886 GCA_040391535.1 Telluribacter sp.
AAAAAAACAGCTGACCGGTAAAGATCAGCTGTTTAAGAAACGGTTTTATACTAAAATCAGGGCTTATCCCACCAGATTGGAGTATTGAAATTATCGGCACCCTGACGGGCCAGCGCGGCTTCATAGTTGTCTTTGTTGTATACCATTTCGCTTTGCGGATAGCGAAGCCGTGACGGGATTTTTCCGTTGGAATCATTGTCGTGGTACTGAACAGGAACCAGTTTCGGATATCCGGATCTTCTCAGATTGGCAAAGGTCTCATGACCGTTCAGGAAAGTGGCTACCCAATATTGGGTATTGATCTGTTCGATTGCTTTTTCAGCGTCCCCGTTGCCCACAAACGGACTGGCTGCAAGGTAACTGCTGATTTCTGCGTCTGAGATAGTTGCAGCAGCGTCATACTCTGTATACACCTTCATACCAGCAGCAACAGCACTTTCATACAAACTTTTTGCATCAGCGGTAATCCAGCCGCGTACAGCAGCTTCCGCTAATAAAAGCTGAGACTCTGAAAAGGTCAGGAACATTCTGGGGCCGTCTAACTTAGCGAAGATATCGCGGTTGATACCCGAGTATTGATGTTCGTTTTGTGAAGGATCAAAACTGGGATCATTTTCCATCGTTTCTCTGATCAGACCGTTGGGAAGGCCTTTCTGGATAGCCGGATCAGTGATTTTTACACTATTGTTTCTCCAGTCAGGATAAACCGCCGGAATATACTTCAAACGGGGATCTGCTGTGCTTTTTAAGAAGTTGAAAAACGTAGCGGAGATTTTTCCCGGTACGAACCCAACTTTAAACATCTGGCTTTGTCCGTTTACCAGCATGGTATTAGCCCCGACAGCGTCGGTTCCCCGGATAATCAGATTATCGGCATTACTGCTTAGTGTTCCGCCTGCATAGGCTTTTTGAACCCAGGCTTCCGCAGTAGCGGGCTCTACTTTAGAGAGCCTCATTCCAAGACGGAGCATGAGTGAATACCCTAATTTTTTCCATTTCTGAATGTCACCTTTGTAAGCAATATCTGCTTCAGCAAAATTATTGAGTTGCGCGTCCAGCTTAGCGGTAGCATCTTCAAGCTCACTGAGCATATGATAGTAGATCTCCTTTTGCGGATCGTATTTGGGTTTGAATATTTGTTCATAATATCCCTTTCCCGCTTCAGAATAAGGAATATCACCATACAGATCAGTCAGACGGGAGTATACAATCGTCTTCCAGATTCTGTTCATCTGAATCAGATTGTGATACTCTTCTTTTCCTTCTGTCAGATAGGAGATGTCTGTCAAAAGCTTTGACGGACCATTATCACCGTCAAAGGTCGCAGTCCACAAAACATCATTTGCACTTTCATGATATATGTATTTATCACCAAAGAAATCGAAAATTCCCCTGTCGCTCAGAGAGGCAAGTTGCTGTGAGATGGTGGTCCCGTAATACAGTGAGCTGTATTCGTCTCCCTTGAATGAACGTAGCTGAGCAGTTGAAAACAGGTACTCGGGTTTGAATTGTTCAGGGGTGGCCGTTACCGGGTTTTTGTTCAGCTGTTCAAAGTCGCTGTCACAGGACGGCAATGCTGCAACTGACAGCAATGCTACTGCAATCTTAATATATGATTTCATAGATAGTCACAAGTTTGATAATTAGAACTTCAGATTAACATTGAATCCCCAGCTTCTTACAGGAGGAAGCGTGGTTTTTTCAATTCCCTGCTTATTGTCTGTATAAAGCTGGGACTCCGGATCAAGTCCGGGTGTACGGCTCATTAAAAGTCCAAGGTTTCTTCCGATGAATGAAATACTGGCTCCTTTTACAAATCCGAGCTGTTCGTAAACCGCTTTTGGCAGACTGTAGGTGAGGGACGCATAACGGAAGCGGATAAAGCTCGTATCGTAAAGGTAATCGTCCAGGGCTTCACGACGGGCAATGATAATGGCTCTGTTGTTAACTCTTTCCTCGCTTATATGAACGGTGTTGGGCTGGCCGTTTACCGTTACGCCCGGAAGTACAATTCCTCCGTCGCGTCCCAGTAAAGACTGCTGGCTCATACCACGGTGCTCGAGGCTGTAGTTGGTTTCAGAATAGAAGTGGCCGCCAAATTTACCGTCGATCTGTGCTGACAGTGTAATTCCTTTGTAAGTAAAATTATTGGTTAAACCGGCTGTCCACTTATGAACACCTGATCCGAAAGGTACTACATAGGGTGTGACGATGGGAACTCCGTCTTCGTTGATCACATCTTGTCCGTCTTCACTTTTCATGATTTGTCTTCCTACAATCTGTGCATATTCCTGCCCCACAATATGCCTGATGGTAGCCTTGGTTCCGGTTGCCATACTGAACTCGTTGGAGGTTTCTGAAATCTTCAGGACCTTACTCTTATTGTATGCTGCATTGAAAGATACATCCCAGGAGAAGTTTTCTTTCTGAACGGGCTTCCCAGTCAGCAGCAGCTCAATTCCCCGGTTTCGGATACTGCCTACGTTGACAATCGCACTCGAATATCCGCTGGATGATGAAATGGTTTCATAAGCGATGTCATCATTGGATACCTTGTTGTAAAAAGAGAAGTCCAGTCCGAGACGATTGCCAAACATCCTGAGATCCACACCTGTTTCAAATTCATTTACTGAAAGGGGACGAAGGTGTGAATTAGGAATGGTGCTTTGTGACACCGAACCCAATGGAGTGCCTGCATAGCTGTATGGAAGCAGGTTGTAGGTAAGGTTCAGCATATAAGGGTCTGTATCGCCACCCACTGATGCATAGGCTACACGTAACTTACCAAAACTGATGGCCTGGGGAAGTTCGAAAGTTTCGGAGAATACATAACTCGCTCCGACAGAAGGATAGAAGTAGCTGTTTGATTGGGGATTCAATGTGGAGAACCAATCATTTCTACCGGTTACATTCAGGAAGAGGTAGTTGCGGAAACTTAATTCAGCGGTTCCGAACAAGGAGTTGATTTTCTTGTCATATACATCAGTAGTAACGTTCCTGGAACCAGTATTGTTGATCGTATGGAACTGCGGGATTACAAAACCAAGTCCTTCTACGTTAGTGGAGTAACGATGTTGTGACATGAGGTTACCACCCACGTTAACAGACAGCGAGAAGTCGTCTGAAAGGTCTTTATCAATTCCGATTAAACCCTCGAAATTTCTTTCGGTAAAATTGGATGTGTTTTCAGTGATCTGACCATTAGGCAGAAAGCCGATACCATCGGGTAAAATCTGATTGGCTTTGAAAGAATAGTAATCCTGTCCGACCCGGCCCTGTATGAACAACCAGTCAAGAACATTCCAGCGCGCCGTAAGCGTTGAAATAAAACGATCTTTCTGGCTGTTATTTTTGATACGGTTAAGTGCAAAGTAGGGATTGGTTGCATTCCGGTCCGTACCCAGTACCCACTCATTATAGTTTTCATCATAGCCAGGCGACAGTGCACTTGTCGGCATGTTGCTGTTCACATAAAGAATGGTATTGGTACCTGCTCCCTGGCCTGTATCAAGAATAAGCCGGTTGTCTACGTTTTCATTTATATAGTCGATATTGGCACTGATGGTCAGGTTTTTGGTAACATTCTGGTTAAATCCGAAACTGATATTGTTTCGTCTCATTTTATTATTGGGTACAATTCCCTGGTTGCGCATATCCGAGATGCCAAGCCTGAATGATCCATTGTCGTTTCCGCCGGTAAATGATACATTATTAGCCGAAGTAAATCCGGTTCTGTAGAAATCCTTCAGTACCTGATCTTTGACATACGAATAAGGCCGCTGGACTCCGTCATACTGGTAAGTAGGCTGGCCGTCGTATCTTTCACCCCAATGGTTCTGGCTGTGTTTTGCTGCATCCTCGCCGTCAACCGGACGGTTTCCGCCGTATCCCTGGCCATACTGGTTTTGGATATCCCACAGGAACATCGGTACCTCCCAGGTATTGTTAGTGTTGACTTCAACACCAAGACCTTTGCTGCCGCGTCCTGATTTTGTGGTGATAATGATCGCCCCGTTTTTTGCACGGGATCCGTATAATGCTGCTGCAGTAGCTCCTTTCAGAACGGTCATTTCTTCTATGTCGTCCGCGTTCAGGCTGGATGCGTTGTCTCCCCAGTCAGGTGTCCGGCCATTGGGCTGTCCCAGCTGGGAATTGTTCATAGGCATACCGTTGATAATATAAAGAGGCTGGTTGTTTCCGGTGATGGACGTATTGCCTCGAATCGTAACACGGCTGGAACCTGACGCTCCGCTGTTACCGGCTACAACGTTGACACCGGCTACTTTACCGGTCAGACCGTTCATGATATTCGTTTCGCGGGTTTTGGTAAAAGCAGTTCCTTCTACCTTGGTTACCGAGTACCCGAGTGCTTTTGTCTCCTTCCGGATACCCAATGCCGTGACCACCACTTCCTCCAGGGATTTGCTGTCAACCTCCAGCAATACGTTAATGGCACTCCGGCTGCCCGCTACTACCTCCTGAGGGACATAACCTACAAAAGAAAAAACCAGAACAGCGGTGTCGTCAGCAATATTCAGGCGATAATTCCCATCGCTATCGGTGGTGGTTCCCTGTTGCGTACCTTTGATTAATATATTAACTCCGGGCAGGCCCTCTCCTTTGTCATCGGTGACTTTTCCGGTGATCTCACGGGCAACAGCATGCTGACTGATGTTTGGCAATGAATATGACGTGCGGGCAGCCAGTAGCGGATGTCCATAATGCAGAAGACCGATTGAGAGGAATCCACTGAAGCGTACAAAGCTTCGCCAGACCGGTATTCGCCTCTTTCCTCTTCCAATGTAGCGGGTATTGAACGTGTTCATGTGATAAATGTTAAAGGGTTTTAGAAAATAAGAAAAGATTAAATCGTCGTCATGGTCTTTCAGACCTGACGGAAATACAGCATGGCTATACGCTGTAAAAAAACTGAATTGTAATTTTCATCATTCATTGAAATTTTAGGATAAATTACTTTTATTAAAAAGTATGGATAAGTGCCTGTCTACTATGATTTTCCGGAATAGGCCGTTAAGAATGAAAAGATGAGAAGATAGTATAAAAACGGGAGTTGATTTTTGGAGTCCGGGAGTTGATTTTAACCTTGATAAGCATGTAAGCAAAGGTAGACAGTAAAGAAAGAGGAATAAAAACAGACTGTTCCGGGTAGCCTCCCGCGAGATATTTTAATTAATAAGGGGTGTACCTGTAAAAAGTTTCGGATCATTTTCAACATTCAACCCTTTTGCCATCCATATATCCGGATCAGTAGATATTCTGAAGAAATGACAAAGCTGATGGTTAATAATTTCCTCATATTTCGGGAATATAGATAGGTTCATAAGGGATAAAATCGGAGGAATAACTATTCTTCCGGAATTGACACTCTCCCGACTGTCACCTGAACAACGGAAGTATATCCGTCATTTTAATTGTCCCCAACCGGGAAAAGTAAGACGTAAATTAACAGAGACATTCCAGAAATAAATCCTTGAGGTTATAATCGCTGGTATTAAGAGCGTTGTGCCGGATGAAGAGCCTGCCTTGTGCATGTGATCGCTTCAGGACCTGTAAAGTTTCATTCCGTATTATTTTGATTGTTATGTATTATTTTTGAATAAACTGGTGTAATTATACAATAAATTTGACTATATAAATTGATAGTTATAGTGTAATATTATGTAGTTTTGTAAATTATTTCTACTTAATACTCAACCAATTATGAAAAAGAACAAACTCATCTATTTCTTATGCTTTGCGTTATCAGGGTTTATCCTGCTTTCCTGTTCAAAGGATTCAGACGAGCCGGATCCGATTCCTGAACCTGTTTCTTTTACCAGAGCGGGTTTTGTGACGGGGTTGAATCATCCGATCGGAGGCTCTGTGGATGCCCGGGGTAACCTGTGGGTAACCGATGCAGGTACCGGGGCCGATGATGCCAGTGTTATTATGATCACCGCGACAGGTGAAAAAACTACTTTACTTTCCGGATTACCATCTGTAGTAAGTAACGGCTCCATTGAAGGTATCAGCCATGCACTGGCTCATAATAACAAACTGTACATTCTTCACGGAATCAGTGGAATGCTCTATATCGCTGATGTGTCTGGTTTTACGAAAGAATCTTCGCCGCTGGTGCTGGAGGATGTCCCGAGTGAGGATGTCAAAACGTTTATTAATGCTCAGAATCTGGTAGATCCGCTTAATTCAAATGCCTATGACCTGACCATCGGCCCTGACGGAGATTTGTTTTTTACAGATGCGGGAAGCAATGCGATTATCAGACGTAAGGACGACGGAACGCTGAGTGTCTTTGCAAAGATACCTGCACTGGATGGTGGTGCGGATGCGGTACCTACAGGTATTGCCTGGGACGGTAATGATTTTTATGTGAGCATTCTTACCGGATTTCCGTTTGCACCTGAAGCTGCCAAGATTATCAAAGTTGATAAAAGCGGAACGGTATCAGATTACAAAACGGGTTTTTCGACATTATCTGCCATTAATTTTACAGCGGGAGGTAAACCATTGGTGGTGCAGTTAGGCGTCTTCGGAGCCACTGGTTTCGGACCCACTGAAGGTAAAGTGCTGGATGAAACAGGAAAGGTGCTGGCTGAGGGGTTTGGTATGCCTACGGATCTGATTAAGAATAACGACAGGTCTTATTACCTTGTCAATTATCTGTCCGGAGATATTGATTTATTGAGCTATTAACCTGAAAGTACAGGTTTGAATTACCAGTACCTTCCGTTTTTTCTGATAAACCGGTAGCTTCTCCAGAAAATACGGAGATGATTTACCAGAGCCGGCACTACTCCAAAGTGCCGGCTTAGTACTTTAAACCGGTCTGTCAGCGAACGACGATGCTGCCTGACGGACAAGCCTCCCATCAGATAATTACAAAGCACAAAGTTCAGTTTCTGCACAGACGCGGCATTTTTCAGACAACGGATTTCCCAGTCAATATCCGCACTGAGATTGTCGGAGTCATAGGGTTCACAAATTGATTTTTTTGGTATAAAAGCCTGATGGCAGATTTTCATCCCCAGGGCCAGATCCCGCCAGTGAATATTGTCGGGCAGAGCATGTGGTGTCAATACCGAGCGTAAGCCTGCTTCGGTGCCATCTTCCCTGATCAGCATGGCGTCGCTGTAACAGACATCTTTCTGTGCCCGGAAAACTTTCTGCAGACGAATAAGCACATCATCATCCCTTATTTCATCACCTGCATTCAAAAACCACAGATATTCTCCCTGTGCCAGTTGCTGGCCTTTGTTCATTGCGTCATATAATCCATTGTCAGGCTCACTGACCACCTGGTCCAGCATAAATGCATACTGGTCAATGATCATCCGGGTACCATCTGTTGAAGCCCCGTCAATGATGATATATTCCAGAAAATGGCTGTCATTCAGTTTTTCGAGGGCCTTTTGTACTGAAACGAGTGTTCTTCCCAGGTACCTTTCGGCATTGTAGGTGATGGTGATAATGGAAAGCTTCGGGCGATATTCCATAATTACTGAATTGTTTTATTATTCAGTAATGACCGGTACAGATCAATGTATTGGCGCGCAACCACCTCTTCGGCATATTCGTTTTCAACTTTTTGCCGGGCATTTGCCGATAAGTTTTCAGGATGTTCCAGTACCCACCGGATACCGTCCCTTAATGACTCTACAGACAGGTAATCCGCCACATATCCGTTTTGCATATGGTCAATCATTTCGGGAATACCACCGGTATTAAACCCTACAACCGGAGTACCGCAAGCCATGGATTCCATGATGGTATTGGGCAGGTTTTCTTCAAGGGAAGGAATGACAAACAAAGTAGCTGCACTATAAGCCGCAGCAATTTTCTCCGGGTGGTCTAAATAACCAAGATAATTTACTTTTAATGGAAAATCACTTATTGAATTCTCGTCAGTTTTTCCCATAATCAGCAGTTCTACATAGTCATAATATTGAGGATATTCTCCTAATAATTCTGAAACAGCTTTTTGGAAATAAGGATACCCTTTACCTGGAGCTTTCACATTTACAGCTGCAAAAAGAATATAAGCTTTATTCATATTTAGTCCCAGATTCAATTGTGCTTCTGCTTTTTTCTGCGGACTGAAAACGGTTATGTCAATTGCATTGGGAATACTTCTGATATTAAAATCATTCAGCAGGCTACTTTGCTCTGCTTTCTCTTTCAGCCAATGGCTACATGTTACTACAGCAAAAGGATAATTTTTGTATATCTCTTTCTTTCGGGTCCACCTTTGATTCGATAGATCATGCTCACCCGGATTACGTAAAAACCTGCAGTCACCGCACTGATTCTGAAAATGATTACAAGAACCGCTGTGATGGCAACCGCCGGTCAGAGGCCACATGTCATGGAATGTCCAAACGACAGGTTTGTCCAGTGCAAAAATTTTTCTGAGGGAATGTAAGGATAGAAAGCCAAAATTGACCCAGTGAAGATGAATAATATCAGCCTCCTTTACAAGACTGTGTGTGCTGATATCAATACCGGTAATAGCAGGAGAAAATGCAAATCTGCTGGCTTTGTCTTTCTCATAAGGCAGGAAATAAAGCCTTTCTCCAATGAATCTTCCCCACGATAAGGTTTTTTGCCAATCAGAAATACTGACAGCATTTACATGTGCTGCGGGTCTGACAAGCTTGTCCACCAGCAAGCTTGAAGAAATACCTTCATTTTGCAGGGCAACATGAAGCCTGTTTGCAGCCACGGCGGCTCCTCCAATTGTCTGAAATGTGCTAAGCTGAAGAATTTTTAGCAAAACGATATTTTCATTTAAAGTTCAGGCACTAGTATAACAGAAAATATTCAATTTTTTAATGTTGCCGTAATGACTATATATGGAGATAAAAACCGATTTCTTATGGAAAATAATTTTGATATCACCTTTAACGGAAACCATACCAGTTTCATGAATGCCGGCACCCACCATGCCTGAGATTCCAGGTTTTCAAGCCAGATCATAAACTCTCCGTCATATCGGACTTCAATATCACTTAAACCTAGTGATTTGCAGGTATTGACAAGTAACTGAATATCCATCGAATTGATGTTGTGCTTCAGATAATTTTCCTGATCAAACGTCCGTTGAAACCAACCGTTAATGCCTTTGAAATTAGGAAGCGTAACAAATAACACTCCTCCGGGTTTTAAGAAAGCTGTATGTTTGGCGAGGATTGAACGTGTATCGTTAAAATGTTCAATCAAACCGTTGGAGGCGATCAGATCAAATTGCTTTTCAGGAATATATTGAAACAGATCGGCCTCAATTACATTTACGGATCCTTGTTTCAGATCATTGGTAACTTCAAGCTCATTCAGAATGCCTTCGTGTACAACGAAATCCAGTAAGGTGGATTCTATACCATATTGTTTTGATAGCCATACGGAGTAATAGCCAGGAAACCCCCCGATTTCAAGAAACCCGTTTATTGTATGTTTGCTGATTAATTCATTGAGATGAGACAGAAAAAGGTAATTCTTTGGTATTTTAAAGACTAAATCTTTCTTTTTCTCCCAGTATTGAAGCCAAAATGGTCTGTCAGTTAAGTTGTTCATGACCTCAATCAAAATTATAGGTTACTATTAAATTCATGATCATTCAAAGGTAAGTTATAAACCAAAGAAAATTTAGTTCTTTGGCATGTGGTAATAATTCAGGTTTTATACTTTATCCGGTTAAGTATTTTCCTGATTAACGACAGCCGGTACTTTTTACCGAACAGGTATATTACCTGCGGGTCAGGCCTGATATCCTTTTCAAAGGTTATTTTTCCTTCCCACAGTTCATTATCATAAGCGCTGGTTTTTCTTGAGAAATTCTCACCGCTGCCGTCGGTACCGATATTCTTTATTTTTGATCTCACAGGGTAGAGGCCATATCCGTCGTTTTTGGTTTGTGACCAGGTCCATCGTACTGCCCAGGAACTGATAAGGCCCAGCTGCTGCTTTACCAGCATCGGCCATAAATCTTCACCGCCGGTTGTCAGCTTTTTTCTGAGATGAGCGTCTTTTTTTAATAATCCAAAGTCCTTTACCTGCCAGTCGGCCTGCTCCCAGCGGTTGCGCCACGTTCCCCATCCCCACGAGCTGGCCCTGGGTACGAGATATACATCCTGAAGATAATGATCAGGGAGCTGCAACTGAGGCCCGTAACCGGAAACAGAGAAGATATGATTCCGGAATGCATATATCTCCAGGGCTTCGTTCATATATTCAAGGAAATCGGCTGTGCAAACCATGTCGTCTTCTATGACAATAACTTTCTCATGCTTTTTCAGGACCTGCGTAACGCCTGCAATAACAGAAGCGGCCAGCCCGGTATTTTCCGCAGATTCATGGATAGAAACGGAAGCGAATCCGGAAATAGTCTGAAGGTAAGCTCTTACTTCCGAAACCTTTTGCATATCCTCTTCGTGCCTTGGGCCGTCGGAGTAAATAATCAGGTCGGATGCTGCTGCAAGCGTATTGGTCTGCAACGCTTCCACTGTTTTACGGAGATGCAGCGGGCGGTTAAAACAGAAAATTACAACAGGAACTGGCATAGCAACAGATTTACGGCGTGTTTATGCAAAGAAAATGGTTTCCGGGCAATATCAGACCACAAATCGTGACGGAATATTTGTAACTTACTTCTCAATACACACACAACTTACACCAAATGAAGAAAGTTAAAATTATACTGGCCGGCGGCGCCCGTCCCAATTTTGTGAAGATCGCGCCACTCTATCATCATTTTCTTAACTGCGGTTCTATTGATCCTGTGCTGGTACATACGGGTCAGCATAGCGACTGGGAAATGTCAGGACAGTTTTTCAAAGATTTGCAGATTCCTGATCCCGATTATTTTCTTCATGCCCGGCATTATTCCGCAAATACGCTGATTGCCGGCATTCTTACCCGTTTTGAAAAAGTAATCAGAAAGGTGGAACCGGATCTGGTCGTTGTAACCGGAGATGTCACTTCCACGCTGGCATGTGCTATGGCGGCGACACATGAGAAAATACCCGTTGCACATGTGGAAGCGGGCCTGAGAAGTCATGACAGAACCATGCCCGAAGAATTGAACCGGGTACTGACAGACCAGCTTTCGCAGTTACTTTTTGTTTCGGAAACAGAGGCTATTCATAATCTGGTGAAAGAGAATATCCCTCTGGAAAAGATTTTCTTTACGGGAAACGTCATGATCGATTCTCTTGCCTATCATCTGAGGCATTATTCCGGGCTATTTTTTCCGGGAAGTTTTCCTTCAGTTCCCTATATTCTTATCACTATCCACAGACCTTCCAATGTTGATTTGAAGGAGAACCTGCTAAAAGTGGTTTCGCTGATTGAGCAAATCGCTGTTCTGCAGAAAGTCGTCTTCCCGATTCATCCGCGGACCATGAAAAAGCTGGCAGAATTTCAGCTTTTGGAAAGATTACAGAAAATTCAGGGTATTGATTGGAAAGAGCCCCAGGGATATCATGCATTTATAAGCCTAATGCGTCACGCTTCGGCAGTCGTGACAGACTCAGGAGGGGTACAGGAAGAAACGACCTATCTGCAGGTACCATGCCTCACTTTCAGAGAGACTACAGAAAGGCCTGTAACCGTAAGCCAGGGAACCAATTTGCTTATCAGTAATCTTGATCCGGATACCCTCGTTTTTCAGTTGAATGAAATTCTTGCCGGTAAATCCAAAAAAGCTGTGATACCTTCTCTTTGGGATGGCCATGCGGCAGAAAGAATTACAGCGGTAATTCTGGATTCATTTCAGAAAACAACGTTCAGGATGGTTTAACGGCATCGACTAATAAAGAAGTGTATACCAATTTGCCACCGGCATTGCGGGAGTCGTTTTCAGCGGAACGATTGATATATCCATCTCCGGATGACCAGGGTTGCTGATGAAACCGGCCGTCTTCGTCGAAATATTCCAGTAGCTTTATTTCAAAACCGGCACTTTTCAGCCATTCTGAAAGCAACCTGTAATTGTATAATACCTTATGGTCATCGGCTCCGTCTCCTGTGCCGCCCGGTTTTACTCTTTCGATGTATTCCGGATCAGGGTGAAAGCCGTCGGGGATGGCAATGCGTAAGGCGCCACCGGGTTTGAGGTAGGTGAAGCAAAGCCAGAAAGCCAACTGCGCCTCTTGTGCGGTCAGGTGCTCCCAAACGTGCTCGGCCAGCAAACGGTCTATGCTGTTTTCCTTAAAGTACTTATCCCAGTTGTCCTTTTTGAGGATATTGAATGTATCAATATCGGTATGAATCCATCCTTTATAATGGGTATACCCAGACCCAATGATGACTTTGACCGGCTTTTGCGTACTGTATGAATTGAGCTGGTAAAGGCTGATTGGTTTTCTGAATAACACCGCCAGTATTTTTTTAATATTGAACATCGTTCAAATGATTTGATTTCTAAAATCTGTTTATTGCTTTCTATTCAATAGTTGTATGATCCCGTTCCAGCCTGCTGAAATCTCATCAGATATTTTCCAGAGTACGATTCCGCCACCAAAAATAATAACAATAACGGCAGAGCGGATCAATACATCACCGATTGTGCCTGCAAAGGTGGCCGGGAACCAGTGCGGAACGGCACTGGCAACCAGAAAGGTGACTATACCCAGAAGTGTCACCTGTAAAGTCTTCATAGAAAAAGGCTGTACGTGCATTTTGCGGTAGATAAATATCAGCTTAGCCATATTATAGATCAGCATGGATACAAAAGATGCTGCTGCTGCCCCGTTATAGCCATAACGAGGAATCAGATACATATTACTGGCTGCCAGCAGGATCGTCAGCAGAAATACAAATAACAAATCGTAACGGAAAAAGCGGGAATTGGTCAGAATTTCAGAGTTAAGGCCGGTCATCATATCGGTTAGTCGGGCCAGGCCGATCATGAGCACTACCCATTTTCCGCTTGCATATATATCAGAATTGGGGATCAGCTCAAAAACAGCATCAACGTTGCACCAGATACCCAGCAGCAACAGACTGCCAATGATATAAAGGTTCAGAGAGGATTTTTTATAAATAGACTCCACTTCTTTCATATCGTTCCGGTGAATGGCAGATGACAGGATAGGAGCGGAGATCAGTACAATACTGTTTTTAGGGATGGCAATAATCACAGCAATTCTGGAAGCAATATCAAAAATGGCTGTATTACTTAATCCGCCTTCAAACCCCGGGAGTAATACTTTCTCAATATGGGGCAATAATGCGGTGGCAGCGCCGCCCAGAATCACCCATAACCCGTAACGGTACATTTCGCGGAAGGCAGGGTGCCTGACAAAGCCGAAATCAAACCGGAAAAAGAGCTTTCCCTGTAAATGCAGGTAACAAAGCATCGCCACAATGGCCAGTACATAGGCCAGAACGGTCAATTGTACCATGGTGTCAAAGGTAATCAGCTCAAATCCGTAAAGTAATACAATGGCACTGTTACAGAGCCTCAGTCCCACTTCCCGAATTAAAGTAGGTACGGCAATTCTCAGGTTGATCCTGGAGTAGGATTCCAGTACCGTCAGATAAACCATTCCGGCGGTCAGCGGTATGAATGTATAATAGTATTTCAGCAGCAAAGGTGAATGCTCTTCATAGAAATTCACATAGGCTGGCTTGAAAAGAAGATATACTATCGTGAATACAGTTAAACCGGCAAAGGGGGCTGCCAGCATAAAAGTAAACAGTTGTCTTCGAAGGGGTGCTGTACTGAACTGACTGTGGAAACGAACTGCTATATGAGGCACTCCAAGAAGTGTTACTGACATATAGATGACCGGGAAAGTAAGTAAGGTAGAGGCATAGAGGCCCAATTCTTCCTGAGTGAGAAAGGTATTATACAAAATAAGCATATTGAATATGCCTATCATAACTCCTATGTAGGTAACAATTGAACTTTTCAGCCCTTGCCGGATGATAATCCCCATTTCTTGATATAACGGATAGCTGCCACGAAATACGGAAAAAAGCATCTATTTGCCTAATGGCACTATTTTGAGAATATGTTTGATTTTCAATAAAAATGTAAACAACTCAATGTGTTTCTGAGTTTAGTTCAAATATTATCTACAAAAAACAAAGGAGCAGGTTGCGAAGACAGCTGGTTTTAATTAAGTAATGAAAAAGATAATCTGGAGTATTTTGAATGAAGTGGGGTTGGGTGGCAGTGTGCAACTTGGCTTAAAAAGTACCTTGAAAGACAAAGGTTGGTTTAAAAGTTTTCATTCAAAGGAGTCGGTCGACGTTAAAGGGGAACCTTTACCCTGGTATACATATAATTTCATATCATTTCTTACCCCACGGATTGGCAAAGATTTCAATGTTTTTGAATTTGGTTGCGGTAATTCTACACGCTGGTATTCAAAGCGTATAGCGGAAATTATGGCTGTTGAGAATGATGAGAGATGGTTTAATAGTATTAAAAATACGCTGCCTGGCAATGCAAATGTTATTTTCAGGTCGCTCGGCGATGAATATGTTCAGTCAGTGATGGAGGCGGGCAGGTATTTTCAGATTATAGTAGTGGACGGAAGAAAGCGGGTAAAATGCACCAAAGCAGCCGTGCATGCATTGGCTGAAAACGGTGTGCTGATTCTGGATAATTCGGAAAGGGAATGGTATCAGGAGGCAAAGGATTTTATGGCGTCCAATGGATTCAAACGACTTGATTTTTACGGAATGGCTCCCATCGTTGCCATTGAAACCTGTACCAGCGTTTTTTACAGAGAAAATAATTGTTTAGGAATATAGCCGGATCAGTTGCAGAGATTTTTGTTATGCAAAATGCACATAGCAAAAGGGGATAATCTGGTGGTGGAATAGTAACCAAGAAAAGCCTTGCTACATTTCAATTTTAGC
>JBEBXQ010000125.1:0-14493 GCA_040391535.1 Telluribacter sp.
ACCAGGTTTGTATATCCCAGTATCCGGGTACAATCCAGGGTTTTCCCACGAGGCTGAAAAATAGTCCACCCAGTAACATACCCCAGCCTACCACCACTCCCGAATTGAATTTTTTCAGAAGATACGCGGGTTGAATCGTATAAAAAGCCAGTGCGACCGCCGCCGCGATTCCCCAGAACAATGCTGTCCGGGTAATGGATAACTGCTGCCAGTCACCATGCGTCACCATCAGGTAGGTTCCGGCTACTGCAAGCATAATAGCCAGCGTTTCTATTGAAGAAGGTAACTTCCTTCTTTTCAGTGCAAAATAAACCGCAATGAACAGCGGCCCGAGATATTGCAGAACGGTTCCGGTAGCCGCATTGGAATGAGCAATTGCCGCAAAATAGGTATACTGAACAGCCAGCATACCCAGGATACTGAAGATCCACAATTCCTTTCTGTCATGACTCTGTTTCCATATCTGCCATAAATCCTTTGATTTGCGGAAAGCAATCCAGCAAAGCAGCAGAAACCCGGCAGAGGTCATCCTGACCGATACCAGCCATTCAGGATTTAAGTCCCTTTCCTGAAACAGAAACTGTGCGAAAGTCCCGGAGACGCCCCAGAGTGTAGCTGCTGTTACAGCCAGTACAAAACCGATGTATTTTTTATTTTTCAATGATATTCCTTTTAATAAATAGCTAAATATGAGACTTTTGACCGATCATACTACGCAAAGCTGCATAATAGTTTTCGTAGGATTCCGGAGCAACAGACATATATAACAGCGGCTCAATCAGCTCTATTTCCATTAACAAAAACTTCCCTTCAGCCATAATCCCATCCACTCTTGCATAGAGTGCATCAGAGGCGAAGTTTTTCACCAATGTGCCAGCGGTGTCTATCATTTCCGGATCAGGGTCTAACCTGCTGAAAGTTCCTCCGAAGTAATGCTGTACCCTGAAATCGCCCGATGCCGGTATTTTCACCAATCCATGGCTGAATTTACCGTTAAAGAACAGTAACGAATATTCCCCCTGGCTTATCTGTGGCATAAAAGGTTGTATTATAAAATCCTGCTTCGCCATCAAAGCATCAATTTCGTTCTTCTTTTCTTTCAGCATGGCCTGCGTCAGGACCATGGTATTATTGGCCCCCGCACTAATACAGGGTTTCAGAATGATCTTTTCATTCGCAAATGTTTCAAACAAAACAGATAAGTCACCCGAGGAGCCATCTGACACCACCACGGAAGGAATTACATCAAATCCGGCCTGGCCAATTTCAAGCAGGTACTTCTTATGGCTGTTCCAGCGGATCAGGGAAACGGGGTTCAGTACTGTACAGGACAACTGATCCAGCTTATGGAGCCAGGACTCAAAAGCTTCATATTTTTCATGATAATCCCAGGGCGACTTGATGACTACCACCCCGTAATTCTCCCAGTTCACGGTGAGATCATCCCATACTACCCTTTCCACAGCCAATCCTTTATTGACCAGAAAACGGATCAGTACGTCGTCCTCATCTTCCTTCAGTCCTTCTGCATACCGTTTCTGTACCTGGTAGCTTACTAATGCTATTTTCATATTATACCGGAAAACCTGATACCAATATCCTTACTGCTTCTGACAAAATTACAATTTTCGGGTTACTAAAACAGAAACTTTACATTCTGTCCTTCTTACCATCAAAGCCACGCTGGCTACCTGTTACCGATCAGGTATCCTTTAGCAGAATAACCCTGTTTTTATTTCGCTTCCTTCCTGCACTCAGTAAATAAACAAGCTGCACAAATCGAACTATAATAAGTTAATAATCAATAACTTAAAGCAACACTAAAAGACAAATAATTTATTTATCTATAAATCTTATAGACTTTATAAACTTATCGTTTTATATTTGCCCTACATTATACTTCACACCTGTTAATAGGTTTCCGGGAAACCCGGACTATATTAATAAAATTCAATCTTAATAAACAATCCCGGATTAACCGGAACAAATACGATGCATTCCCGGAGAACCTCTACGTATCTCATATCAGCTGCCATAGCATTCATCTCGGTGATGCTGATGGCAATGAATGAAAAAGGACATTCCCATAAAAGACCTAATATCCTGATGATTATGTCGGATAATCAGTCCTGGAACCACGTGGGTATTTATGGAGACCGGATTGTAAAAACACCTCATTTTGACCAGATTGCCACGGAAGGAATACGTTTTACACATGCCTTCTGCGCTTCTCCGTCATGTACGCCGGCCAGGGCGGCCTTACTGACCGGACAAGATATCTGGAGATTAAAGGAAGGAGCTAATCTTTGGGGAACTTTACCTGCACAATTTAAGGGATATCCCGACTGGCTCGAAGAAAGCGGTTATCAGGTGGGTTACGCAGGAAAAGGCTGGGGACCAGGGAATTTTGAGGCTGCAGGAAGAGTCAGGAATCCGGCAGGAAATCATTACCCTGATTTTAAGCAGTTTCTGGCAGACTTTAAAAAATCTGATAAGCAATCGTGGAGTTACTGGTTCAGCAGCAAAGACCCTCACCGGCCATACGGTACAGGAACCGGCATGGAAGCAGGTATAGATCCGTCTGACATAACAGTTCCCTCTTATCTGCCTGATTCTCCGGAAGTACGCGGAGATATTGCAGATTATTATGCTGCCATTCAACGGTTTGATCAGCAGATCGGTACACTGATCAGTGAACTGAAAGCAGCCGGCGAATATGAAAACACACTGATTGTGATATGCAGCGACAACGGCTGGCAAATGCCGCGTGGGCTGGGAAACCTGTATGATGCAGGTACACGGGTTCCGCTTATCATTTCCTGGCCCGGTAAAATCAAAGCCGGGCGCATCAATGATGACCTGGTCAGTCTGAATGATCTGGCGCCCACATTTCTGGAAATAGCAGGGATTGAAAAGCCCCGGCAAATGACTGCTAAAAGTTTACTTCCGGTTTTGCAGGCCGCACATAACGGCATCGCCGATGCCGGCAGGAAATATGTAGTTATGGGCCGCGAGCGCCATGCGTTTGTACGCAGCCAGGGTTTAGGCTATCCGGCAAGAGCGATCAGAACCCGGGATTACCTGTATATAGTAAATCACTTCCCGGACAGATGGCCGGCCGGGGATCCTCCGCTGTATGGTGATGTGGATGCCCACATGCTGCATTATCCATCCCCAACCAAGCTTTATATGCTGAAAAACAAAGACCAAGCGGATACACAGCCGCTTTTTGATATCGCATTCAGTAAAAGACCTGCCGAAGAGTTGTACCATCTGAAGGACGATCCTGATATGCTGCATAACCTGTCGGCCCAGACCGCATACCAGGATATCCGGAAAAACCTTCAGCAACAGCTTCGGGAATACCTGATCAGAACCGCTGACCCCAGAGCTACCAGCCGCCCTGCTGACTGGGACACCTATCCTTATTACCAGGAACGGGATTTTAAACCCAAACCTTCCAGAGAATCCATTGAACTCCTGAATCTGAAGGAAGAATACAACTATCTGGAATAAGGACGTCTCTCTGTAATTTATTCAGCACAATCTAATCAGATAACTATCCGCTTATATTAAAGGAAGTTCAATTTAAATAAACCATTTAATCTATAGATTATATTAAATACTATGAAATACTGCTACTGTTAAGAAATGGAAATGATTAAGGGAAAAACTATTAAAAACATTAAAGAAATTCAGGTATGCATTTTTTACTAAACCAAAACAAACCTAAAAGTCTGCTCTGGCAGACCTTTCTGCTCTTGCTTATCGTAACGGGAGTCAGCGCGCAAACCGTTTCTGTCAAAGGAAAAGTAACGTCTTCCTCTGATCAGGAGTCGCTGCCGGGTATTAATGTGCTCATTAAAGATTCTCATTCTGGGACAATTACGAATGCTGAAGGATATTTTGAATTAGACGCACCGGTCAGCAGCATTCTGATCTTTTCAGGGATCGGATACCAGACGCAGGAAGTTCCGGTCAGTAACCGCAGGGTGATTGATGTCGTCCTTGCTGCCGATATCAAGCTTCTCAATGAAGTCGTGGTAGTAGGTTACGGCACACAACGAAAAGGCGATGTAACCGGAGCCGTGGGTTCTGTAAAGCTTGACCGGGAAATCAACAGCCGTCCTATTGTGGAAGTAGGCCAGGCATTGTATGGAAAAATTCCCGGTGTACAGGTACTGAACGGCAATGGCCGGCCTGGTTCTTCGTCTACTATCCAGATCCGGGGTATCAACTCGGTTTCGGCCAGCAGCGCCCCGCTGATTGTCATTGACGGAATGCCTATACCGGATTATGATCTTAATCTGTTGAATGCCGGAGATGTGGAATCGATGGAAATCCTGAAAGATGCCTCTTCCTCTGCTATTTACGGATCAAGAGGTGCCAATGGTGTGATTCTGATCACCACCAAAAGCGGAAAAGAAGGAAAAACGAGATTCAATCTTAATTATTCGTACGGACTGCAGAAGGAAATCGACCGTATTGAAGTCATGAATTCGCAGGAATATGCCCTGGCGGCAAAGGATGCTGCCCAGATTGGCTGGATTGAAAGCGGCGGAGACCCCAGTGCACCCAATACCATTGAAGCCCGCAAAAATTACAAATATACATGGCCTGTCGCTTTTGACAATCCTGAAAATCTTCCGACCACCGACTGGCAGGACCTTATTTTCAGAACTGCACCCATGCATAAAATCGAGCTTAACGCTACCGGAGGAACTGCTAAAAGTAACTTTATGGTATCAGGAGCCTATGTCCGTCAGGAAGGCATAGTGATTACTTCCGACTATAAAAAATACACGTTCAATGTCAAGGCTGATACACGAGTGAATAACTGGCTCAAAGTGGGCGGAATGATGAATGTAAGCTATGATCATGAAAACGAACCCTACAACAGAACCGTAGAATGGGCCGTTCAGTACCCGACCATTTACCCGGTATACGGAAATAACGGATATCTGGGGGCTCCTGCCAATACACCGGGATATGAGCAATATGATGCGATTCTGTTCCGTCCTAAAAATGGCCACCCGCTCTACCAGATCTCCGATGACATTCAGCATAAGCGATTCAATAATCTGGGAAATGTCTTCGCACAGATTGATTTCCTTCCGGGACTTTCATTCAAATCTTCACTTAATTACTTCTATAACAGGACCGATAACTCGCATTATCAGGCCGTAGACCATGAGTTAGGGCCCAGCTTTTATACGGAGGGGATTATGACCGTCAACCAGTCCGGCAATCTGAACTATACCTCCCAGAACCTGCTCACTTACGACAAAGCATTTAAAGATCACACCTTTTCTGCACTGGCCGGGATGGAATACAATAACAACCGGTATGAATACACCAACCAGGAGCGTAGAGGATATGACAACGATCTCATCAAAGCACTGAGTGCCGGGAAAACCGTATTTCAGGCAGAAGATATCAGAAGAACCAGTATTCTTATTTCTTATTTTTCCAGACTAAACTATACTTTCAAAGGCAAATACCTGCTTTCGGCAAGTATCCGCCGTGACGGTTCTTCACGGTTTGGCCCGAATAAAAAATGGGGACTTTTCCCTTCTGTTTCAGGAGGATGGGTGGTATCAGACGAATCATTCTTCAAATCACTCAAATCTGTTAATAACCTTAAAATCCGCGCCAGTTATGGATTTACAGGAAATGACCGGTTTGCAGATTACAAATGGATAGGCTCTATGTCACAGGGAAGAATTGCATTAGGGAACACCCTGAGTACGACCTACTTCCCCGGCAGTATTACCAATCCTGACCTGGAATGGGAAAGAACCCAGCAGCTGAATATCGGTCTGGATCTGGGTCTGTTAAGCAACCGTATCAGTTTTGAAGCAGATTATTACATTTCCAAATCAGACGGGTTACTGCTGGATGTGCCGGTTCCGTCGGTTTCCGGGTTTACCAGTGTATTTCAGAATATCGGAAAGCTTCAGAATAAAGGGCTGGAACTTAACCTCACTACCTATAATCTGAGAGGGAAATTCAACTGGAACTCGCAACTCAATTTTTCCCTTAACAGAAACGAGGTATTATCCCTTGGAAAGGATAATGCTCCCATGATCTACCAACCCGGTTTCGGGATGGAATCCATTAACAAGGTAGGAGCGCCCATTTTCAGTTTTTACGGATATCAGTATGACGGAGTGTATATGAATCAGGCTGAGGTTGATGCTGATCCGTCCAGGTACAGTACCGCCAAACCTGGAGACGGACGCTACAAGGATATCAACGGAGATGGAATACTCAATGCTGACGACCGGACCATCATCGGAAATTACACACCTGATTTTATCTGGGGCTTTACCAATAATTTCAGCTACAGAAACTTCGATTTCAGCTTTCTTATTCAGGGAGTACAGGGAAGTGATGTTTATGATAATAATATTCACCGGTCTATGCTCTATCATGAAGGACGAAACTATTACAAAGAGACGGTCAATCGCTGGCGGTCAGAAGCAGAACCCGGTGACGGCTATCATTACAAGCTGACAGTAGACCTGGACGGTTATGAAAAAACGGCTTCCAGTTACTGGATCGTTGACGGATCCTATTTCCGGCTCAAAAGCATTACAGCAGGATATACTTTTAAAAGTGAGCTGCTGAACAAACTTAAACTGGATCATTTAAGAGTGTATTTTAACGGAATGAACCTCTTCACCCATAAAAATGCTCCGGTTTTTGATCCCGAAAATTTCAACGGGAGCGCTACCAATGCAACGCAGAGAGGGGTTACCCACTCACCGTATCCTTCTGCAAAATCATACACTTTCGGTATCAATATTGGCTTCTAATTCAAGCATCAGGATGAGAAAATATTCAAAATTCATAGCAATGGCCCTGTTGGCCTTTTCAGCTGCTTCGTGCAGTGAAGATCAGCTCAACCAGTTTCCCGAAACACAACTGACGGAAGGTAGTTTTTACACAACAGAAGGACAGATTATTCAGGCAGTAAATGATATTTACCGGCAACTTATTAAAGTTTATAAAGGCGGTGGTATTGTGGATCTGTACAGCGAATTATATTCAGACAATACCTATATCGAATTTACAGGAGGCTCCACAACATTCGAGGAAGATATCAAGAATTTCAGGATTCAGCCCAATAACGGCAGAATCCTGTCGGCCTGGAACGATTGCTATAATGCCATTTATATCTGCAACAATGCTATCGGACAGCTTGAGAAAACACAGGTAGCATTTTCCAACCCCGCCCTTAAGGAAAGACTAAAGGCGGAAGCTGTTTTTATCCGTTCACTGATCTACTTCAACATGGTCAGGATCTGGGGTGAAATCCCGTTTCCTTTGCAGGTAGTGTCTCCCGAAGAGAGCTATTCCTATATAAGAGAAAGCAAGGATGTGATTTACCAGCAGCTCATCAGCGACCTGAAAACCACCAAAACCATTCTGCCTGAAAGATATTCCGGTAGTGATGCAGGCCGAATCACACGATATGCTGCCACGGCAGTGCTGGCCGAGATATACCTTACCCTGGGAGAATCGTCCAATGCAGCTGCTCAGCTGAAGGAAATTATCGACAGCAATCAATATTCGCTGGACGCTGATAATAACGGAGAAATTAACAGTAAGGATTATCTCCATAATTTCCAGCCATTGACCAAAAACTCCCGGGAATCCATTCTGGAACTACAGTTTCAGGCCGGGCAAAATGCCGTTAACAGTAACTACCAGCAGTTGTATACACCTTATCACTGGTCGTTTCATTTACCGGGAAGCACAGAAACATTCCGGGGTGGCGGAATGAATACCCCTACGAATGACCTGATTAATGAATTCGAATCCGCTGACACTGTCCGTAAAAACGTAACGGTATACCCTGGCTATGTTAATCTGGAAACAGGGGCATTTATAGAGTATCCTTTTACACAAAAATTTTATGACCCGAACTGGAGGTACGAAGGTCAGAATGTAGAATTGGTCCGGTATGCCGATATTCTGCTTGCCTATGCCGAAGCCACCAACGACCCGTCCTATCTCAACCAGGTAAGGGCAAGAGCAGGCCTTCCTGCATTCGGATCATCAGGATATCCCGACAAGTACAAATCCCTTGCCGAAGCCATTGAACACGAAAGAAGGGTTGAGCTCAGTTTTGAGTTTCACCGTTTCTTTGACCTTGTACGTACGAACAGGGCTGTGGATGTGCTGCAAAGCAAAGGATATGATATCACCGCCAATAAATTGTTATTCCCGATTCCTCAGAATGCAATTGATGTGAATCCCAAACTGACTCAGAATCCCTATTGATTGACCGCACCGAAAAGTATTGTGATGTATTTCATTAGTAAATGCCATCACAATACTTTCAAAATCAGATACCTGTTATTTCCTATTGCTTCTAAACCATATGATTATGCTACGTCGCTTATTTTATACCTTTTTCGCCATGGTGGCCTGGTATCAGGTTCAGGCCCAGGAGCGCCCCAATATTTTATGGATCGTCAGTGAAGACAACAGCCCGTTCCTGGGTTGTTATGGTGATGCCTATGCGACAACACCCCATCTCGACAAGCTCGCCAGTCAGGGTATCTTATTCACCAATGCTTTTTCAACGGCTCCTGTGTGTGCTCCTTCCCGGTCAACGCTGATCACGGGCATGTATCCGCCGTCCATTGGAACAGAGCATATGCGCAGTACTTATCCGGTTCCTGATTTTGTGAAATTTTTCCCGAAATACCTCCGGGAAGCAGGTTATTATACGACCAACAATGCCAAAAAAGATTATAATACCATTGACCAGGAAGACGCCTGGGATGAATCAGATAATAAGGCTACTTACAAAAACAGGAAAAACAATCAGCCGTTTTTTGCAGTTTTCAATCTGAACGTTTCCCATGAGAGCTCCATTCATCAGTCCACTCCCACTGCTGAGCTGAAGCATGATCCTGAAAAAGCACCTGTTCCGCCATACCACCCCCGCACGCCTGAAATGAAGCACGACTGGGCTCAATATTATGATAAGGTACAGGAAATGGATACCCAGGCCGGAAAGCTGATCGCTGAACTGGAAGAATCGGGATTAGCTGACAATACCATTATTTTTTACTATGCCGATAACGGCGGAATTCTGGGAAGAAGTAAAAGGTTTGTATATGAGTCGGGGTTAAGAATTCCGCTGATCATCCGCTTTCCGGAAAAATACAAACACCTGGCCAAAGAAACCGCAGGAAGCCGGACAGACCGTCTGGTTACTTTTCTGGACTTTGCCCCCACCGTACTGAGTCTGACAGGAATTACAGTTCCGGCACATTTCCAGGGAAAAGCGTTTCTGGGTACGCAGCAGCAACCGGAAAGAACCTATGCTTACGGATTCAGGGGAAGAATGGACGAACGGACAGACCTGTCAAGGACTGTCCGCGACAAGAAATTCAGATACATCCGCAACTATTTACCGCATAAGATTTATGCCCAGTATCTTGAATACCTTTGGCAGGCCCCTTCTATGAAGTCATGGGAAGATGAATACAAGGCCGGCCGTCTCAACGATATTCAGAAGAAATTCTGGGAAGAAAAACCCGCGGAAGAATTATTTGATATTGAAAATGATCCGCATAACATTCACAATCTCGCCACAGATCCCAGGTATAAAAATGATCTGCTAAGGCTTAGAAAAGCCAATACAGACTGGTTGATTGAATCAAAAGATGTGGGATTTGTTCCGGAAGGGATTATTGCAGACATTTCTGAAACCACCACACCTTTGGAATATGCCGGAAGCAAACAATACGATGCCCGCAAAATTATTGCTTTTGCCGATGTCGCTTCTTCAAGGGATGCGGCCGGATTGACTGAAATTATTAAAAACCTGAATGACAACGATCCTGTTATACGTTACTGGGCTGTTACAGGTATCATTATCCTTAAACCGGAAGACAGAACGGTGAGAGAAAAGCTTGTAAAACTGTTGAATGATCCCGTACTGACCGTAAGAATCGCAGCTGCGGAAGCGTTGCTTCAATATGGCGAAACCGATCAGCCGGTAGCCACGCTGAGCAAAGCACTGAAAAGCACTAACCGGATGGCCCGTGTGCATGCTTTAAATATTCTTGAAAATATCGGAGAGAAAGCGCGCCCGGCTTATCCCGATATTCAGGCATTGATCGGAGAAAAACAGCTTGACCGTGATTATGATATCAGAGCGGCCAGAAAAATCATGAGCCAGGCAAAATGAAATATCCATCCATATTTTTCTCACTTCTATGGTTGACAAATACAGCTGTTTGTTTCGCACAGACGGCTGTAAAAAACCATACGGAAAAAGACAAACGCCCCAATATCCTGTTTGTTATTGCAGACGATCAGTCTTTTCCTCATGCTTCCGCTTACGGTTATGAAGCAGCAGTAACCCCCAATTTTGACCGGTTGGCCCGAGAAGGCGCTTTGTTTATGAATGCTTTTGCAGCCTCACCGGGTTGCAGCCCATCCAGGGCTGCACTGCTTACCGGCTTGAACTGCTGGCAACTGAAAGAAGCCGGTACACATGCCAGCAGTTTCCCGGCAGAGTTCAGGGTATTCCCTGATCTTCTGGAAGAGGCGGGCTATGCGGCAGGCCTGACCGGTAAAGGCTGGGGCCCCGGTGACTACAAAATATCCGGCAGAACGAGGAATCCGGCAGGCAGTGACTTTCAGCAGCAAAAGAATGAAAGCCCGGAGGGAATCTCCAAAATCAATTACGCAGCTAACTTTCAGGAATTTTATAAACAAAAAGAGAACCACAGACCTTTCGTCTTCTGGTTGGGCACACAAGAGCCGCACCGCCCCTATAAAAAAGGCATCGGAGCTGAAAACGGCCTTGATGCGTCAAAGGTAACCGTTCCTGACTTTCTGCCGGATGTGCCGGAAGTCAGGAACGATATGCTGGATTATCTGTATGAGATACAATGGTTTGACAAACATCTGGGAGAAGTACTGGACTTTCTGGATAAACAGGGTGAGCTGGATAATACTTTTATTGTGGTGACGGCCGACAATGGTATGTCTTTTCCGCGCGCTAAAGCCAATGTTTATGAATACGGTATCCACGTTCCGCTGGTGATCAGATGGGATAGTCAGATCAAACCAGGTAGTATTATCGGAAATGTGGTAAGCCTGAACGACCTGTTTGCCACTTTTCTGGAAATAGGTAAAGCAGCACATCCTCCCTATGATACGGAGAGTAAAAGCCTGGTCCCGCTTTTGAAAAGTACAGCATCCGGTAAAGAATATACGCACAGAAAAGCCGTTTTTGCTTCCCGCGAACGTCACTCGTCATCCAGATACCATAACCTTGGGTATCCGCAAAGGGCAATCAGAACAAAGGACTTTCTCTACATCCGCAACTATAAACCGGAACGGTGGCCGGCCGGCGATCCCCGGGAAATCGGGAAAGACGGACAACTTCTTCCTTCCAACCAGGCCTTCTTTGACATTGATGAAGCAGCCGGCAACATTGTGATCAGGGAATATAAAGACCCGGCTATCAATCCCTATTTTCATTGGGCAACTGATAAAAGACCTTCCGAAGAATTGTATGATATAAAATCAGATCCGGCCTGTCTGCATAATCTGGCAGCTGATCCTGATTACGCAGAGGAGCTGGCGCGTTTGGGTAAATCACTCACGGCTTATCTGCGTACAACCCATGACCCAAGGGAGACCGCTAACGATGATATTTTTGAAACCTATCCCCGTCTGAACGGATCGATAAGAAATTTCCCGGAACCGGAGTAATCAGCACTTCACCACGATCAGCGGATTATGATTCATAAGGCACATTGGGCTCATACGGTATTTGTTTATCGACGATTTACCGCTGTTTAACGATATTTCAGGCTGACTGAACTAAATGCCGTTTTCGGGAAGCGGTTATCAGGGTACATTTGTCCATCAACTTAAACAATTTCGTATCATGAGACCTTATCGAAGACACAGACATAACAACGGGTTTGGAAATAATCCTAATGCCGCGCCCCTCTTCGGACTGTTGCTGGCTGTGGCCGGAGTTCTTATTTTCCTGCGACAGGCGGGATTCATCTACTTCCCTGCATGGTCCCTTACCTGGCCGTCGATTCTGATCATTGTTGGTATTTTTCTGGCCATTGTTAACGGTTTCAGAGATATGAACTGGCTTGTTCTTGTAATAATAGGCTCCATTTTTCTGCTGAATAACTTCTTTCCTGAATGGCAGATCAGAAAATTTATACTTCCGATTATTCTGGTCTCGATCGGGCTGACGATCTTACTGAAATCCATATTTAACAGAAACTATCCGGCAGCATCTTCTGTAAATCAGCCCTCCGGCTTTTCCGGATCTGGTAATACTTATGGTGTACAGACCACTATGAGTTCTGATAGTTATCTCAAAATAAGTTCTATCCTGTCGGGAGTAAGCAAGAAAGTAACCTCAACCGATTTCAAAGGCGGCAGGATATCCTGCTTTATGGGAGGTGCGGAGATTGATCTTACCCAGGCAGATATCCAGGAAATTGCCTATCTTAGTATCGATCAGGTATGGGGTGGGGTTACCCTTATTGTTCCCTCCAACTGGAAAGTAGAGTCCAATGTGAGTGTGATTATGGGATCAGTAGACGACCGTCGCATCAACCTGATATCTGCAACCGGCGCAGTAAACAAAACATTGGTATTAAACGGAAGTGTCCTGATGGCAGGCATTGAAATTCATTCATAAAAACAATTGAAACTGATTCTCAATGATTCTTCAGGGAAGAAATAAGTTTGCGGTCAGCTATCTTGCAGGTTGGCTCCTGTGGATAGCTGTCCATACTTTCATGCTGATATTGAATAAATTTCCCTTCAGGATTGCGCTGACCGACAGTTTCATATTTAACAGTTGTATCGCTTTGTTTGGCTATGCACTGTCCAGGACGTTGCGTTATTATCGGCCGGGTATTGACAAACTCCATTATCTTGCCGGATGGACAATTGTGAGCACTGTCCTGGTGATTTCCTTAAGCTGGTTATTTAACTGGATTATACTGGGAAAAGAAGCAGATTATGCCCAAATCATCAACGAAACGATGATCGTCCGTTCCGGCTTTTCATTTTTTGTACTGGGAAGTATTTCGCTGGTGAGCTGGGTCTATTACAGTAAACAGGAACAAAACAGGCTGGAACGGAAAGTACTGGACGCAGATCGATTGATGAGAGAGGCCGAACTGGCAGGATTACGACAGCAAATGCAGCCCCATTTCCTGTTCAATAGTCTTAACTCCATCAATTCACTCATAGGCCACGATCCCGTACAAGCCCGCAAAATGGTTATACAGCTATCGGATTTTCTCCGGGGCACGTTAAATAAAGACCTGAAGCAACTGGTTCCGTTAAAGGAGGAGCTGGAGCATCTGTCACTCTATTTATCAATTGAAAAGGTAAGGTTCGGGCATCGTTTACAGATCCATATTACCTGTGACGATACCCTGGAAGGGCGTACCGTACCTGCCATGATTCTACAGCCTGTTCTGGAAAATGCTATTAAATTCGGCCTTTACGGCACACTTGATGCCATTGACATTGCCGTTACGATCCATTCCACGCCGGAATTCACCGTCATTGAAATCAGTAATCCTTTTGACGATGACAGTTCAGCTATGCACGGCACGGGATTCGGACTCAGCTCTATCAGAAGGCGATTAGCACTACTTTATAACCGGAACGATTTGCTGGAAACAGAAATCACAGATCAATTATTTTTAACACGAATTAAAATACCCGAAGTCCATGTCAACCTGTCTGATCATTGATGATGAACCCCTTGCGAGAAGCCTGATCAGGGAATACCTGGAAAGCTTTCCGGAAATTGAAATTCTGCAGGAATGCAATGATGGTTTTGAAGGAATCAAAGCTTTGAATCAGCATAAGCCTGATTTAATATTTCTGGACATTCAGATGCCCAAAATCAACGGTTTTGAAATGCTGGAGCTCTATGAAGAACCGGTATCGGTCATTTTCTCTACAGCGTTTGATCAATATGCTATGAAAGCTTTTGAGAATAATGCCATTGACTATTTGTTAAAGCCCTACAGTAAGGAAAGGTTTGACAAAGCTGTTCATAAATGGTTACAGTCAAGGCCGGTATCTCAACCGAATTTCCCTGCTCATGAGGATGTATATCCTGAAGCGGTGATGAACCGTATCGTTGTACGCAATCAGCATGAGATCAAAATCCTGCCGCTAAATACAATCTATTTTTTCGAAGCCTATGGTGATTATATCAAGATCCATACCAATGAAGGCATGTTTTTGAAAAAAATGACCATGACTCTTCTGGAAAATAAATTGCCGGCTTCCGCGTTTGTCCGCATTCACAGATCCTACATCGTTAATATTACGGAAATCCACAAAATAGAGCCGATGGAAAAAGAACAGTATATTGCCATTCTGAAAAATCACCGTGAGCGGCTTAGTATCAGCAGAAGAGGGTATGGTAATCTGAAGGAAGTGCTGGGGATCTGA
>JBEBXQ010000126.1:0-14422 GCA_040391535.1 Telluribacter sp.
TGTCCAGAGACCATGTATATTTCCATGTTTTCAACTGAAGTGAAATAGCCCTGTCAGTTCGATATTGAACGGAATGCTGTACGATTTCGTACAGTTTATCTGTTAGTTAATAATGTAAAATGCTGTTAATCAATGTGTTGATTAGGTGGTATATTATTTGAGATATTTGCCTTATCGTATTTTAACAAGAGCAGGACTGATGTAATCCCAACCCAAAGTCATGATCAAAAACTATCTCAAAATTGCCTGGCGGAACCTGACACGCCATAAGGTCTACACAACGATTAATATTCTGGGCCTTACTCTGGGAATGGCCTGCGGTATACTGATTTTTGCCCTCGTCAGTTACCACCTGAGTTTTGATAATTTTCATGCAGACGCCGACAGGGTTTACCGCTTAGTGACAGAGGCACACCGCGGCGGGAATGTTAACTATGCATCCAGCGTACCGGGCCCCTTGGGTAAGGTGTTCCGTGAGGATTACACTTTCAGTGAAAAAGTGGCCCGCATTGCTACTTTTCGGGATGCACTGATCTCTTGTAAGGAGGACGGGGAGGTCAGGAAATTCAAAGAGGAAGAAGGTGTGGCATTTGCCGAACCTGAGTTTTTTGATATTTTCAATTTCCCGCTGCTGCAGGGCGACAGGAAAACAGTGCTGACTGAACCCAATACAGCCATTATTACCAAACGGATGGCGCAAAAGTATTTTGGTGATGCCGACCCGGTTAACCGGATGCTCCGTCTGGACAGCTGGATTGACTTCAGGATTACAGGAGTGCTCAAAGACTTGCCGGCCAATACTGACCATCGGGCCGAAATTTACCTTTCTTATCCTACCTTCAGACAATATAACAGCTGGATGAGCAGCGAAGATGCATGGGGGGGGATATCCAGTGATTTTCAGTGTTTCGTACGGCTTCGCAAGGATGTTTCACCGGAACAGGTAGAACTGGTCTTACCTGCTTACGTTAAAAAATACCGGGCTGAAAGTAAGAATGTACATCACTATAAACTACAACCTCTCTCTGACATGCATTTCAACTTCCGGTATGGGGGAGAAGTCCCAAGTTCTGTTCTGTGGGCGCTGAGTCTTATAGGTTTGTTTTTAATTGTGACGGCATGTGTCAACTTTATTAACCTGGCCACTGCCCGGGCATTCAACCGCTCCAGAGAAGTGGGCGTCAGAAAAGTCCTGGGTAGCACGCGTAGGCAGGTATTCGGACAATTCCTGATGGAGACTGGCCTGATCACAGTAGTGGCTGCTATACTAGCGTTTGTTTTTGCACTGGTCGCATTCCCTGCTGTGAATGAATGGTTCCGGGCGCAGTTAACGCTTTATTTCCTGTTGAATTGGCAATTTGCCGTCTTTATCCTGGTGTTGATAATTACGGTTACGTTTATGGCAGGTTCATATCCCGGGTTGGTTCTTTCCGGATTTCACCCTGTAATAACGCTGAAAGGCAGTATTCTTCAGCGTAACACAAGCGGCTACAATACACGGAGGTCGCTCATTGTCGTGCAGTTTGTTATTTCCCAATTGCTTATTATAGGCATGATCGTCATGGCGAATCAAATGCGGTATGCCACGGAGTCGGATCTGGGCTTTGACAGAGATGCTGTGGTAATGTTACCGATAGCCATAGGATCGGAAACTCAGACCAAAAATACCCTGAAAACGCAGTTTTTGGGGCTTCCGGGTGTGAAGCAGGTGTCGTTATGCCGGGCAGCTCCGCTTTCTGACAATAACTGGAGTACTTCACCCTGGTACGATAACCGGAGTGAAGCTGAAAATTTCGGAATCAGCATACGTTCTGCGGATGCCCAATACATTCCTATGTTTGGACTGGAACTGGTGGCAGGCCGGAATATTTTTCCTTCTGATACAGTAAGGGAATTTGTAGTAAATGAAATGTTTGTTAAAAAACTCAGTCTGCAATCCCCGCAGGAAGTGATCGGGAAAATGCTGAGTCTGAACGGCGGTACGCTGCGTGGACCAATTGTGGGTGTTGTCAGGGATTTTCACGATCGTTCTTTAATGGAGCAGATTAATGCCGTCTGTATCTCGTCTCACGGTAGCGATTATAATAACTATGCTGTAAAAATTGATCTTACCGGTGCTGCCGTCACATTGGCGGCACTGGAGAAAACCTGGAGTGAAAAGCATCCTGACCAGTTATTTGAATACCAGTTTCTTGATGAGCAGATTGCGGACTTATATGAACCGGTAGCCCTTATGCTTGACCTGATTGAGGTTTTCGCTGTCATTGCAGTTTTTATTGGTTGCCTGGGATTGTATGGTGTGGTATCGTTTATGGCTAGCCGGAAAACAAAAGAAATAGGTATCAGAAAGGTTTTGGGCAGCACTACTATCCAGATTGTCGGGATCTTTGCCAGCGAATTTTCTCGTCTGATAGTCATCGCTTTCCTGATTGCCGCGCCTTTGGCATGGTGGTTGATGAACGAATGGCTCCGGAACTTTGCCTACCAGATTGACCTCAAGTGGTGGATGTTTGCCAGTGCCGGGGCAGGAGCCATGGTCATAGCCTTACTGACCGTAAGCTCCCAGGCGATCCGGACGGCATTGGCTAATCCGGTGAAGAGTCTGAGGGCAGAATAAACCTGGGACAGTGTATCATTTTTAATGACAATAACTCAATGCAGTCATGATAAAAAACTATCTCAAAATTGCCTGGCGGAACTTTGTAAAGCACAAATTGTATTCTGCTATAAAAGTTGGAGGCTTTGCATTCAGCATTGCCGCCTGCCTGTTAATCGGGCTGTATATCCTTCATGAAACCAGCTATGATAAGACTTATCCGGATAACAGCCAGCTTTTCCGTACGGTAGGCCAGTTTATGGATGAGCATGGCAATACCATAAAAGGACTTTCTTTTCAGGCACCGATGGCGGAGGCGCTTAAAGCTGATTTTCCTGAAGTTATGCAGGCAGGCCGCCTGCTTCCCAATCCGCTTTTCGGGGCAGGGAGTAACCAGGTTTCTACCGATTTACATCCCGAAAGCGTACATGAAGGGGGCTTTGTCTATGCCGATCAGGAACTGCTGGATATGCTGGGGCTTCCCATGGCTTACGGCGACCGGCAGTATGCTCTGACAGAGCCCAACACGGTAGTAATGACCGCTTCCAAGGCAGATAAATTTTTTCCGGAAGGAACACCGGTTGGTAAAGTGATTTACCTGAATAATGACAAAAGCAAGCCTTATACCGTAAAGGGAGTGCTGGAAGATATTCCGGCGAATTCTCATCTGTATGGATATGATATTTTTCTCTCTCTGGAAGGTATACCTTTCTATCCGGGCGAGCAGACCAACTGGATGGCCAGTAATTACATCACTTATTTCAAAATCAAACCCGGCACAGACCTGGATCAACTGGCTGTTAAGATGACCGGAAATGTGTTGAATCACTACTGGATCCCTGCAATCAAAGCAGCGGGACGTCAGGTGCCGGAAAGGATTAATACTGCCCGCCTGACCCTTCAGCCTATATCAGATATTCATCTGCATTCCGGTGATTTGCGTGACTATAACGAAGCGAATCCTAAAGGAGATATTCGTTTTGTATGGCTTTTTGGTGGTGTCGCAGGGTTCATTCTTCTGATAGCCTGTATCAATTTTATTAATCTGTCCACTGCCAGATCGGCCGGCCGGGCAAAGGAAGTCGGACTCCGTAAGGTAGTGGGTTCGCATCGTAGTGAACTGATGGCACAGTTTCTGACCGAATCGATGCTGTACAGCCTGTTGTCAATCTTATTGGGTGTGATACTGGCCTGGTTATTTTTGCCGGTTTTTAACACACTTGCCGGTCAGCAACTGGTATTTCCCTGGAAAGGTATGTGGTTATTACCGGTTATCCTTGTATCCGCGACCGGGATCGGACTCGTTGCCGGGCTCTATCCTGCTGTTTATCTGTCAGGATTCCGGCCGGTGCAGGTACTGAAAGGTCAGCTGAGCCGGGGCGCAAAGAATCCCGTTTTGCGAAATGGCCTGGTGGTATTCCAGTTTACCACCTCTATCATCCTGATCGTTGGTACGCTGATCATCAATAGTCAGATGCGCTTTATTCTGAACAGAAAGATTGGATTTGAAAAGGACCAGGTGATGATTGTCCAGGGAACCCACACACTGGGAGAGCAGGTACAGACTTTAAAAGAGGCCCTTCGTGATATTCCCAGCGTGCAACAGGTGTCGGTCAGTGATTATATGCCGGTAAAGATTGATGGGGTAAAGAGAAACGGGAATTCTTTCTGGCAGAATGGAAAAGCCAGTGAGGGTGCTTCCGTTCCCGGTCAGTTCTGGCAAATCGATGAAGATTATATTCCGGCACTTGGAATTAAGCTTCGTGAAGGGCGCAATTTTAAGAAGGATCTGGCTACGGATTCAGAAGCTGCTGTGATCAACCATACCCTGGCAAAAACACTTCAGCTGGATAATCCGGTAGGTGCTTATATCACCAACGGCGGGAGGCAAATGCGGGTGATCGGTGTGGTGGAAGACTTTAATTTTGAATCGATGAAAGACGAAGTGGGCGGTTTATGTATGGTGCTGGGTAATAGTCCAACCATGATGGCCGTCAAGATTGGCGGGGCAGACCTGCAGGAAACCATTGCTGCTATTACCACCCGTTGGAAGGCTTTTTCGCCTAATCAGGCGATCCGGTACACATTCCTTGATACGGGCTTTGCCAATATGTATGTCAGCGTGCAGAGAACCGGCACCATTTTCAGTTGCTTTGCCGTATTGGCGATCCTGATCGCCTGTCTCGGTTTATTTGGTCTGGCAGCTTTCACTACAGAGCAGCGCGCAAAGGAAATCAGTGTCCGCAAAGTACTGGGAGCAACGGTATCAGGAATAGCCGGTATGCTTTCCGGAGATTTCGTGAAGCTGGTACTGGTCGCGATCCTCATCGCAACGCCCATTGCCTGGTGGGCGATGAGCAGCTGGCTGCAGGATTTTGCCTATCGCACTGAAATACAGTGGTGGATGTTTGCCGCAGCAGGATTGGCGGCGCTGGTAATCTCGTTGTTTACAGTGAGCTTCCAGGCAATCAAAGCGGCAATAGCCAATCCGGTGAACAGTTTGAGAAGTGAATAACTTTGAGTTAGCAAGATTGATTGTACCTGAAGAAACAATTATTAACGGCTGAAAACGGAACAGCATATGATAAAGACATATTAAGTGTCGATTCCGATTTTCTTCAGGTACTGACCCGGCAAACCGGTATCCGGAAAGTGTTGGGAGCGTCAGTCCCTGGTATTGTTGTCTTGCTGTAAAAGGATTTCCTGAAGCTTGTGTGTGGCTATTGTTATTGCCTCACCCATAGCCCGGTATGTAATAAGCAGCTGGTGGGAAGATTGCGCCTATCGTATTGACATACAATGGTGGGTGTTTGTCATGGCCGGACTGGTATCAGTGATGATTGCGTTATTTACCCTAAGCTGGCAGATAATCCGGGTGGTCGTGGCCAATCCGGTGGAATCTTTACGAAACGAGTGAAACTATAGTTATATGTTAAAAAGTTACATCAAAGCCGTCCTTCGCAACTTAGTCCGCCACAAGGCTTACTCAATCATCGAAATCTTCAGCCTCACTGTAGGGTTGATCTCAGGGATTTTAATCCTTTTGTGGGTTATCGACGAAATGTCCTTCGACAAATTCCACACGAATGCCGGCAGCATTTACAGGGTGATGAATAATAACACCTATCCGGATGGCAGGATTGAGACACATGGTGCCACTTCCGCCCTGTTAAAAGAGGCGATACAAAGCGAAATCCCTGAAGTAGCTGCAATCGTGCAGCTCAGTATGGAAACCGAGATTTTGGTCAGACATGAAATAAACGCTTTCAACGAACAGGGGCTTTACGCTGATTCGAACCTGTTTTCGGTATTCAGCTTCCCTCTGATCAAAGGCAACCGCAACAACCCGATGCCCGGCATCCGTTCAATTGCTATTTCGGAAAAGCTGGCGGGGAAACTTTTTGGTAATGACGAGCCGGTTGGGAAATTGCTGCAGATTGACCAATCAAATGAATTCATGGTAAGCGCTGTGTTTGCCGATATTCCTAAAAATTCCTCTCTTCAATTTGATTTCGTTTTACCGTTTGGATTATTTGTGAAAGAAAATCCCTGGACACAGGATTGGAGAAGCGGAGGCACCCGTACCATGGTTACCCTGAAACCGGCCGCTTCGTTAGCCAATGCCAATGCAACGCTTGCCGGTCTGGTTAAGAAAAACTGTGAGGATTGTACGACCAGCCCGTTTTTATTTGAATATGTAAAATCGCGGCTCCACAGCAAATTTGAAAACGGAAAAAGTGTTGGCGGACGAATAGAACAGATCATGCTGTTCAGCATTGTGGCTGCCATTATTTTGATGATGGCATGTATTAATTTCATGAACCTGGCAACAGCCCGGTCGGCTACGCGCAGCCGTGAAGTAAGTGTGCGGAAACTCATCGGTGCCAGCCGGTCGGGGTTAATCGCTCGCTTTATTGCTGAATCGGTACTGTTGTCATTCATCGCCCTGCTACTTGCTTTGGCGCTGGCACAACTGTTGCTGCCCTTCTTTAATGACATAACGGATAAGTCTGTAAAACTGGATTTTACCAGTCCTGTATTTATTGGGGGTGCATTGATGATTACCCTGGCCTGCGGATTGCTGGCAGGAAGTTATCCTGCATTTTTTCTTTCCTCGTACAATCCACTTGTCCTTCTGAAAAGCAATGCGCAAACGTCGCTTTCAGGTAATGGATTTCGCAAGGTATTGGTAGTTGTTCAATTTGTCACGGCCATCGTATTGATTACCGGAAGCATTGTCATCTATAAGCAGATTACGTTTATCAGCCACAAGAATTTAGGGTTTGAAAAAGAAAATATCATTGTAATCGACAGAAACGAGGGTATTGGCAAGAATTATCCGGCATTCAAAAATGACCTGCTTCAGCTGCCATCCATCAAAAGTATTGGTTTTGGCGGAAGCAACATTTTCACGGTCCCTATTACTACCACCGACCCTGTGTGGGCAAACAAATCCGAAAATTCTGCTGTTTCCTTTAAGATATTTCGTTGTGACGAGGGGTTTATTCCTACCATGAACATTGAATTGCTGGCAGGCAGAAACTTTTCTGATGCGGGTAACGATGTATCCAACTATATCATCAACAAGAAGGCGATGGAAATCATGGGGTTAACTCCTGAGCATGTGATTGGTACTGATCTGGAGATGTGGCCGGGAAAAGGAAAGATTGTCGGGCTCACCGATGACTTTCATAATGACAACCTGCGCAAGGGCATTGAGCCACTTATCTTTCTTTATTCTGCAGATCTCGGAAGCCATTACTTTATCAGGGCCGATGGAAGAACGTCCATAAAAGAAACACTTGCTGCAATAGCAGACATCTATAAAAAACACAACCCGGATTATCCGTTTGAATATTCATTTCTCGATGAAGCTTTTGATAGGGAATACCGTACAGAGGCTGTTATTGGCAAGCTATCATTGAGCTTCACCGGTATTGCCATGTTCATTTCCTGCCTGGGATTATTCGGATTGGCTTCATTCGCCGCCGAAAGAAGAACAAAAGAACTGGGCATCCGTAAAGTGCTGGGCGCTTCGGTATCCGGCATTGTGGTATTACTTTCCAAGGATTTTGTAAAACTCGTATTGATTGCCTTTCTGATTGCCTTGCCCATTGCATGGTGGGTTATGAACATCTGGTTGGAAGATTTTGCCTACCGTATTGACATCGAGTGGTGGATGTTTACCGTGGCGGGATTGGGCGCGGTGATGATTGCCTTGCTCACGATAAGCTGGCAGGCGATACGGGCGGCGGTGGCCAATCCGGTGGAGAGTTTGAGGGATGAGTGAAGGGGAGAGTTCCTATATATATGCCTGGATAGGAACTCTTACATCACTTCACTAGCTTGTACTGCAGCTGGTGGCTTAGTTCTTTCCCAGCATAAGTATTTTACCCGATGCGTGATCACAGATAAATATCTCCTGATTTTCATCCACACCAAAGGAAGATATATTACCGGCATTTTCGGTCAGAATTTCATTTTTGACGGCTTTGCCGTTTTGGAAAGTAAACGCAAAGATTCTTCTGCTTACATAATCGCCGAAAACGTACTTCCCATAAAGCTCTGGCCACTTTTTGCCCCTGTATACAAATCCGCCTGTAACCGAATGTTCGCCTTTGTCCTGGGGTAAGTCGAGGATAGGGTCAATCAGATCGGGAATTTCACAGTTTTTGCCGGGCTTATAGCAATCAACGCTCTCTTTGAGCCGCCATCCGTAGTTTCCGCCTTTGACAATCACATCGATTTCTTCCTTTTTATTTTGTCCCACATCGCCCACCCATAATGCGCCCGTTTCAGTATCAAAGCTCATCCGCCAGGGGTTGCGGAGACCATAGGCAAAGACCTCTTCAGCCGCCTCGTCAGGGTTCCCCGTAAACGGATTGTCCGCCGGAATACCGTAGTTACCTTTTGAGCTCCCGTCAACATCTATCCTGAGGATTTTACCAAGCAGGGATTTTTTGTTCTGCCCGTTGTCGAAAGGATCGCCCCAGCTGCCGCCATCGCCGACACCAATGTACAGGAAGCCGTCTTTGCCAAACTGGAGGCTTCCGCCGTTATGATTATCGTAAGGCTGATAGAACCGGAGCACCAGGGTTTCAGATCCGGGGTCAGCGGTGTAATCGGCCAGGTTGACCTGGTAGCGTGCTACGACTGTCTCAAGGCTATCGGCCTCATCTTTCCGGGTATAATTGAGAAAAATGAAGCCATTTTCATGAAACTTCGGGTGAAGGGCCAATCCGAGCAAACCTGCTTCACCGCCATAGCTCACGCGCGACCGGATATCGAGTACTGTCCGTGCAGTATCGGTATTATATTGGTTTGAAAAAATCCGGACGACACCCGGTTGTTCGAGGACCATCATCTGGCGGCTTCCGTCGGGTACGTAAGTAATATCAACCGGATACTGAAATGTGAGTTTGGGAAACGCCTCCTCCACTTTCCAGTCGCTTTTGAGATGGACCGGTACATAATTCAGGAAAAGAATGAGTAATAAATGTAACATCGTCTTAAACGTGACAGGAAGTGGTTAATAATACAGATGGTTAGCAGATTCAATAGCCAAATATACAGCCCGGATACGATATTTCTTAAACAAAGGAAGTTTTTCGTGGAAAAGCAGTTCATGTCTTACCCGGAAAGCGCTATTCCGGATCAGGTAGAATCCGTAACGCTACCAGGCCCATATACTGTCCGTTTTTGTCCGCCGGACTGTTCATTTTCGTACAGTAATTGCAAATAGATATGTGGTAATTATATGATTGTAAGTAAGTTGTGTTTCTGGTATGAAATATGTACAGACAAATTGAAATACCCAATACTGTACCTGATCATGGCGAGACGGAATATGTTACGGAAAGGGATTTATTCAATAATTAATTTCCCTGGACCGGGTGGTTTGACCACATCATTGATTCCCCTGCTCACGGTAAGCGGGCAGGCGATACGGGCGGAGGTAGCGAGTCCGGTGAAGTCGCTTAGGTCAGAATAGAAACGAAATAGTAAGAATTAAGAATGAACATTTTGCAAAAGACCGGAAGCTTGTAATTCAATATTTGTAAGACCATGTTAAAAAGCTATTTAGTACTGGCATTAAAAAATTTCAGAAAACAAAAACTGTTTTCTCTCATTAATTTATTAGGGTTGGCGGTCGGGATCGCCTGTTGTCTGATGATCTTTCTGTTCATTACAAATGAGCTCAGTTTTGACCGGTTTCATCAAAACGGTGCATCGGTCTACCGTGTGATGCGGGTAAGTAATATCAATGGTGAAAAGAGGAATATAGCATGGTTAGCACCCCCTTATGCGCGCGCTTTGCAGGATGAGTACCCGGATGCTATTCAGAGTGTGGTACGTATTCATCCGCACAATGACCTGATCAGCTATCAGAATGTTTCGTTTAACGAAAAAAAGATATATGTAGCTGACAGTAATTTTTTCCGGTTCTTTAGTTTTCGTTTACTACAGGGAGACCCGGCTACGGTATTGAAAGATCCCCTGAGTATTGTAATGACCGCTTCTGCTGCCAGAAAGTATTTTGGCAGCGAAAATCCCATTGGGAAAACGGTTGATTTGAATAAAGAACTACAGCTGAAAGTTACAGGTATTGCAGAAGATCCCCCCGTCAATTCTCATCTTGAATTTGATATGGTGATCCCCAATACACATTGGGAGAATACACCATGGTATAATCAATGGCCCGGCAATGGTCTTTACGTATATGTCCGGCTTCATCCGTCTGTTGATCCTGCGCAACTGGAAAAGCAATTCCCGGCTTTTATGGATAAATACCTGGGGGATTTTTACCGGGAGAATGGTTTTAAAAGCGACCTGGCTATGAGTCCGTTGCATGACATTTATCTCGGTGAGAACAGTTACTCGGGTGAGGTAAAGCATGGAAGTAGAAAGATGGTCTATATTTTTATGAGCATTGCCATACTGATATTGATGATCGGTTGTGTCAATTTTATGAATCTGGCTACGGCACGTGCTGCCGACAGGTCAAAAGAAGTGGGGTTGCGAAAGGTTTTAGGCGCTGTACGCGGACAGTTGTTCGGGCAATTTATCCTGGAATCTCTTTTATTTGCCATCATGGCAGCCATTATGGCAACGGGCCTGGTTTGGCTGTTGATGCCTGCTTATACCGCCTTTCTGGGTTACCAGCTCCCTTTTTATTGGAGCAATCCGCTGTTGTATCTCTTTTTGGCAGGTACGGTGCTTGCCGTGGGGATGCTTGCCGGGAGCTATCCCGCTGTCATGCTTTCTTCTTTTTCGCCGGTTGACTCTCTGAAAGGCAGGTTAAAAACAGGAAAATCAGGTACAGTGTTCCGTAAAACGCTGGTTGTTTTTCAATTCAGCATATCCGTTTTACTCATCATCAGCGTGGTGGTCATTATGAATCAAATGCATTATGTACGGAATACGGACCTGGGTTTTGACAAAATGCAATCCCTGATTGTCCGGATTGACAATGAGGCGATCTGGAACAGGAAAGTACAGTTTAAAAACGAATTACAGCGGGATCCGGCCGTTGCTACTGTATCGCTGATGACCGGTGAACCAGGCGGTTTTCATGATACCTATGGGTTTGAAGCAGAAGGGAAACCGGGTGAAAAGCTGATGTTTCATACGGAGTTTGCAGATTTTGAATATGTCCGAACACTTGGGGTAAAGATTATTGCAGGCAGGGATTTTTTGCCGGAGTTCAGGACAGATTCGACTCAATCGGTGCTGATCAACCGTTCGGCTGCCGGATTTTTAGGTTATACGCCGGAGGAAGCGGTTGGTAAATGGGTGAGGAATATCACACAGGACAGCATACGGAGAATTGTGGTGGGGGTTGTGGAAGATTATCATTTTGCCTCTCTGAAACAAATTATCGGACCTCTGGTGATTTCCACCAGGGAGGGTGACCGTCGCCTTGCGCTGATTAAAATTCAAACCGGAGATCTGCCTCAGGCAGTGGAACGTATTAAGAAGTTGTACGATAATGCCGCGCCCGGTTATCCTTTTGAATACAGTTTTCTGGATGAATCTTTTGACCGGCTCTATCAATCGGAAATAAAACAGGAAACCCTGTTGGGTGTTTTTGCCGTGATTGCAATAAGTATTGCCTGCCTGGGCCTGTTTGGCCTGGCCTCCTATACGGCATTGAAGCGCACCAAAGAAATCGGTGTGCGAAAGGTGCTGGGATCCTCAGTGGAAAATATTATCGTATTGTTGTCAAAGGATTTGTTAAAACCCGTTTTAATGGCGATTTGTATTGCCATTCCGGTTGCTTATTATGTGATGAACCAATGGCTGCAGAATTTTGCTTATAAAACCCCTCTGAGCTGGTGGATTTTTGTAGTGGCAGCAATTTTATCATTTGTCATTGCGCTGCTTACGGTAAGCATCCAGGCGATACGGGCAGCAGTAGCCAACCCGGTGGAAAGTTTACGGAATGAGTAGATGCAGAAGGAAGAATAATGCAGGAGTTCGTACAAGCTCAATACTAAAAACTATGATAAAGAACTATATAAAAACCGCTTTTCGCAGCCTTCTGAAAAACAAGGGCTTCACCGTTATTAACATACTTGGCCTGACCGTAGGGTTGTCTGCCGTGTTGATTATTGCCTTGTGGGTGCAGAACCAGTTTAGACATGACAATTTTTACAGCAACCAGGAGAATATTTACAAAGTACTTAGCCGATATAACCTGGATATGTCCACTCATCAGGGTACTCCTTATCCTTTGGCAGATGTGCTGGCCGGGAGCTATCCCGAGGTGAAACATGCAGTACGGGTTTATCGGCAGGAGGAACATTTATTGACTTTCGGAAGTGATGGTGTCAAATCTGTCGGAAATGAAGTCGATCCCGATTTTCTTAAAATATTCAATTTCCCCGCCATCAAGGGAATGGGGGAGGATGCGCTCGGTAACAAGACCAATATAGTGCTCACAGGGAGTTTGGCAAAAAGCCTGTTCGGGGACGAAGATCCCCTTGGCAAGACCATCACGTTGGACAACGAAAAACTCTACACCGTCGTTTCTGTGCTCAAAGACCTGCCGACCTATACGGATTTCAGCTTTAACTATTTAATTCCGATGGACAGAGAAGCCTCCAATTGGAATACGATGACCTACAGTACATATGTAAGTCTCAAATCCGGCATTGACATCGGGGCGTTCAACGAGAAGATCGAACCGATGGTACGACTCCAGGCCCCGGACCTGAAGAATAACGTCAACTTTCTTTATCCCATGTCCAGACTACACCTGTACTCGAAGTTTGAGAACGGTGTGGCTGTAGGTGGCAAGATCAGCCAGGTTCATCTCATCGGAGGGATAGGGCTGTTGATCCTGTGTATTGCCTGTATTAATTTTGTCAACCTCAGTACGGCAAAAGGGCAAAAGCGGGCGAGGGAAGTCGGGGTGCGCAAGGTAATCGGAGCGAGCAAGGGTAATCTGGTCGGTCAGTTTTTGACCGAGTCTGTCATTATATCGGTCATAGCGGGTATTCTGGCTATTGGGGTGAGTTTTCTGACTCTGCCATTGTTCAACCAAATGCTCGACAAGCCCTTGTCGCTCGTGACAACCGGGCCGTTGGTGTGGTTGATGCTGTTGGGTTTTGTTATTTTTACAGGCTTATTAGCCGGGATTTATCCTGCATTTGTCCTTTCTGCTTTCCAGCCCATCAAGAGTCTGAAAGGTGTGAACGTGTCCGGAAATTCCGGTTTCAGTATGCGTAGCATACTGGTGGTTTTGCAGTTTGGCTCTGCCGTCTTGCTGATCATCGCTACGTTGATTGTTCATCTACAGATCCGGTATGCGAGCAATCGGGATGTGGGGTATGATACCTCCCAATTACTGGAGGTCGTCCTGGAGGGCAAAGCCGTCGAAAACTATGAAACGATTAAGAGCGAACTGCTGAATAGTGGCTTCGCCACTCATATTACCCGTACGGGGCAGACCATTACCCGGAATAACTCCTCATCATGGGGTAATTTTTCATGGCCGGGTGCGACACCCGAGCAATCCAGGAAAACGACCTTCTTCCTGACAAGTGCGCAGAGTGATTTCATCGGGACCGTTGGGCTTAAGCTGGTGGAGGGCCGTGACCTGGACTATCCACGCTTGCTCAGTGATAACCGTGCTATTCTACTCAATGAGGCGGCAATCAAAACGATGGGCCTGGAAAACCCGATCGGGCAGTATTTCAACTGGGGGGACGAAGCTTACACGATCGTGGGCGTATTTTCGGACTTTATCAGTGGTTCACCGTATAGCGAGGTAGAACCCATGCTGGTCTTCGCATGGGCTGACCATCTCAAAAATATGATTATCCGCACGGACAATCAGCAGGCCATGAATAAGACTCTGGCCGTTATCGAAAATACCATGAAAAAATTCAATCCCGCCTATCCGTTTAGCTATCGTTTTGTGGATGAGCGCTATGCTGAAAAATTCAGGGATCAACAGCAAACAGCCTCTTTATCCCTGACGTTTTCACTGCTGGCGATTTTTATTTCCTGTTTGGGTTTATTCGGGCTTATCTCCTATATGACTGAGACCCGCACCAAAGAAATCGGTATCCGCAAGGCACTGGGTGCATCTGTATCGGGTATCGTGGCGATGCTGTCAAGGGATTTTGTAAAGTTAGTGTGTCTGGCCATTGTCATTGCCTCACCCATAGCCTGGTGGGTAATGAACCGCTGGCTGGAAGATTTCGCCTATCGCATAGACATACAGTGGTGGGTGTTCGCCCTGGCCGGACTGGTATCGGTGATGATCGCGTTATTTACCATAAGCTGGCAGACAATCCGGGCAGCCGTAGCCAATCCGGT
>JBEBXQ010000127.1:0-14300 GCA_040391535.1 Telluribacter sp.
TCTCCGGTTATAGAAATGGATTTCATCTTAATTTTTCTGCTCCCGCAAAAATATGTTGAAAACACGAAACTGAAAAGTGTAGAGTATGGTTCATACTACGAATATTTTTTTCAGTAACAGAGTGGTCTTATGTTAATAAACGAATTATCGAAACGAACTGGCTTATCAATACATACATTAAGGTATTATGAAAATTATGGTTTGTTCAGAGGGGTGCCCGATGAAAAAGTAAAAACCAATAATTATAAGGAGTACGACGAAAGCCTTGTGGAAAAAATTGAAATAATCAAAGGGGCGAAAGAAGCAGGGTTTACTTTGTCGGAAATAAAGAATCTGCTGGATAGCTGGTATAATAAGCAGTTGTCCATGGAAAAGAAAATCGAAGTTGTAAATAAAAAAATCAAAGAAATTGATGCTAAAATTGATCATTTAAAACAAGTCAGAATACTTCTTCATGAAGCCATTAAGGATATTGAGAATGGAGAGTGTTAGTCTTTTGTCTGGGAGAATCCATAGATAAACAGGGCTCTTATCCATCCTGTTTTCTAACTTTAATGCCTGATCAGTTTTATTTTAATTTAGCGGAAATATGTCATACTGCAATTTTATAAATCGGCCTTCTGTACAAAATGAGGATTATTTTCTTCATAAAGATTACCATGATCATCATTATGGTTTCAGCATCGAAGACGACAATGAGTTGTTTGGCAGGTTTTTACTCGAAATTAATCAGGCCGGATTAAGCTGGACCCTGATGTTGCGGAAGCAGGAAAATTTCAGGAAAGCCTATGATCAGTTTGATATCGAAAAAATTGCCGCATATACCGCTGAAGACAGAGAGCGTTTACTGGCCGATAGCGGGATTATCCGGAACCGGTTGAAAATCAATGCTGCAATTCATAACGCTCAGGTGATATGCGCACTCAGAAAGGAATTTAAATCCTTTAAAGGCTGGCTTGATTTTCATCATCCTCTGACAAAGCCTGAATGGATTAAGCTTTTTAAGAAGCACTTTAAGTTTACAGGAGGCGAAATCGTCAATGAATTTCTGATGAGTACCGGTTATCTGGCCGGAGCCCACCAGGAAGATTGTCCGGTTTTTGAGACCATAAAAAAATCCCGGCTGTGAAACCGGGATTGTAATCCTTTATTTTACTTCAAATTTAGACAGGGTAACAAAATCAAGAACCCGGTCGTGAATGTCTTTCTGAGAAAGGTTCAGCAATCTTTCCGTGCCGAATTTTTCCACACAGAATGAAGCCATCGCAGAGCCATAGATAATGGCACGTTTCATATTACTGAATGAAATATCACCTGTACTGGCCAGATACCCTATAAACCCGCCTGCAAAAGTATCGCCCGCGCCGGTAGGATCGAAAACCTCTTCGAGTGGTAATGCCGGGGCAAAGAAAACCTCGTTTTCCTGAAAAAGCAGTGCGCCGTGTTCTCCTTTTTTAATAATCAGGGTTTTCGGACCCATCGTCAGTATTTTTTTTGCGGCTTTTCTGAGGGAGTATTCACCTGAAAGCTGTCTTGCCTCTTCATCGTTGATGGTCAGCACATCAACCAGCTTCAGTACATCTATCAGGTCATCCCATGCAGTGTCCATCCAGAAGTTCATGGTGTCAAGCATGACCAGCCGGGGTTTGTTATGCATTCTTTCCAACACTTTTTTCTGTATGGAAGGAGCGGTATTTCCCAGCATTACAAAGGCACTGCCCTGGTACGTTTCGGGGATAGCCGGATCAAAGTCACCCATGACATTCAGCTGGATGTCCATGGTGTCACGGGTGTTCATATCGGTGTGGTATTTGCCCGACCAATAGAAAGTTTTGCCGTCTGGTATGATCTGTAATCCTTCGGTATTGATCTGATGCTCCTCGAAAATAGTAATCATTTCCTGCGGGAAATCGCTGCCCACTACGGCTACCAGATTGTTTTCGTTAGTGAAATATGAAGCTGATAAAGTAATATAGGTAGCGGCTCCGCCCAGAATTTTGTCTGTTTTGCCAAAGGGAGTTTCCAGTGCATCAAAAGCCACGGATCCAACGGTAAGTAAGCTCATTTTTTTGTGTTTGGGATCGGTCAGTACCGACGATGATTGTTTATTGAGAATGATTCGGGGCGCAATTTACTACAATTTGGAATTGAAAGGAGTGCCGTTTTTGTACTTATTCATGAATTATAAATCAGGATGCGGGATAAATGGTTTGTCCCGATCGAATAAATACCGGTAAGTGGCATGGGTTTTTATAACATTCCCTCCCAGGAGGCGACAGAAGCTGATCATTTTTTTATTAAAGCTGCCTACCCAGTTCATTTCCATTTCGGTATACTGAAAATCAGGCTTTTGCCAGGCCACGTTAGTATATGCCAGTGAAATAGCCGATTCCACACCCTTTTTCTGGAATTCCGGAATGACACCGAAAATGATACCGAATACCTTATGATTGGTTTTCATGTACTGATGATACAGGAACTTGATCTTGCCCACCAGATCCATTTTACCATTGACATGCTTAAAAATCTGGTTTACTTCCGGGAGCATAATGAAAAAGGCGATCGGCTCACCCTCATAATACCCAAACCACATGAGTTCTTCAACGATAAGGGGCTTCATCCGCTTCAGGAGTGCTGCGGCCATTTCCTTCGTCATTTGAGAAGCCGCAGCATTGGCAGCCCAGGCTTTATTGTAAATATTCCTGAAATCTTCGGCATATTCAGAAAGCTTATCCTTCTCAAGGTGGCGGAATTCATAACCGGGAGTGGCGAAAATTTTCTGAGCTCTTTCATAAATCTTCGGATGCAGACGTGCTTTGACTTCATTTTCTGTAATGGGCATATAAAAAGTGTATTGCTCAAAATAGATTTTAAAGCCATATTTTTCAAAGAGTGTCCGGTAATAAGGTAAATGATAGTCCATCCCATAGGTAGGTTGCCTGTCATAACCGTCAATGAGTAACCCCCAGAACCGGTCACGCTCTCCGAAGTTAACCGGACCGTTCATGGCTTCCAGGCCTTTTGACCGGAGCCATTGCTTGCCGGTGTCAAAAAGCTTAAAGGCGACGGATACGTCATTGGCACATTCAAAAAAACCAAGGCTGCCTGTCGGTACACTGTCTTCGTTGTGCATCAGATGGTTATTGTAAAATGCGGCAATCCGGCCAACGGTTTGTCCGCTTGAATCAACGGCAATCCAGCGGATACACTCCCCGTCTTCGAAAAACTTGTTTTTTGCAGGATCAAATACGCTCTCCACATCGCTGTCAAGGGGCCTGATCCAATAAGGATTATGGCGGTAAATCCGGACGGGAAGTTTCAGAAATTCATTCCGTGTATACGAATCAGATCCTACTTCCAAAATTTCCATATATCAAATCAGTTAATGTAGCTTTTAGTTTCTCCGTTGAATAACAGCTTCAGAGCTATGTCCGGGATTTTGTACAAATATAGATATTCAGTCCTTAAACTATGGATTTCAATCCTTCAGGGAAGTATAAGCCTATGTTTTAGGGTACGTGCTTTTTTGTATTACATAATTAGTACTTTTGTATTAAACCGGTCAGTTTCTCCCTGAAATCCTGTAGAATTTAGGTTTGTTTGACATACATTCATGAATATAACGCCCGACCGGTTGCTGAAAATTGTTTCCGAATGATATTACCAGACAGATACATGAGCCATTTGCCACAACAACCTCTTAAAATTTACAATACCCTTACCCGTAAGAAAGAACTTTTTGAGCCATTGAATGCCCCTTATGTAGGTATGTATGTTTGTGGGCCTACGGTATACAGTAATGTACACCTGGGTAATGTCAGAACGTTCATGAATTTTGACATTCTGTTTCGCTATCTGACCCATATTGGTTATAAGGTACGTTATGTCCGGAATATTACGGATGTAGGGCACCTGGTAGGGGACGGAGATGAAGGAGAAGATAAAATCGGCCGGATTGCCAAACTGGAAAAACTGGAGCCGATGGAAATCGTGCAGCGGTATACCAATGATTTCCATGAAGTAATGGAGATATTTAATATTCTGCCGCCAAGTATTGAGCCTACTGCCACCGGCCACCTGATTGAGCAGATTGAAGCGGTAAGGAATCTGCTGGATAAAGGACTGGCGTACGAATCAAACGGTTCTGTTTATTTTGATATAGCCCGGTATAATAAAACAGGGAATCAGTACGGAAAGCTTTCGGGCCGTATTCTGGAAGATCTGCTGAATGAAACGCGGGACCTGGACGGACAAGCCGAAAAGCGGAGCCCGCTTGATTTTGCTTTGTGGAAAAACGCTTCTCCTGAGCACATTATGCAGTGGAATTCTCCCTGGGGTAAAGGGTTTCCTGGCTGGCACCTGGAATGTAGCTGTATGAGTGCCAAATACCTGGGTAACCAGTTTGATATTCATGGTGGCGGCATGGATTTGAAATTTCCGCATCATGAGTGTGAAATTGCGCAGGGAGTCAGTCTGACCGGTGTTGAACCTGTCCGCTACTGGATGCACTCCAATATGCTGACGGTTAACGGTCAGAAAATGTCTAAATCTTTGGGCAATTCCTTTTTACCAAAAGAATTGTTTGTAGGGAATCACCCGTTACTTGAACAGGCATTCAGTCCGATGACCGTGCGTTATTTCATGTTACAGAGCCATTACCGGAGCACACTGGATTTTTCCAATGATGCGCTCAGGGCTGCTCAGAAGGGCTTCCGCAGGCTGGCCAACGGGTTACGGAATATCAAGAATATCGAATACCTTGAAAGCCACGAAACGGTTCGTGACGAAAAAAAGCAAAAGGAAATCCTGGATGCGGTTCAGGGAGTATACGATGCCCTCAACGATGACCTCAATACCTCGGTAGCGATCGGGCATTTGTTTGTATTGCTCAAATACATCAACATGATTTATATGGAGCAGTTACCGGCTTCGGCTTTGGGTGAAGATGTTTTCAATCAGCTCAAGGAAAACTACATCGCCATTTTTGAGGATATACTGGGTATGTACGAAGAGAAGAGTAAAGGGGTTTCGGTACTGAATGGCATGCTGAGGTTATACAAGGAATATAAGGTCAATAAACAATACGACAAGATTGACGAAATCAGAAATTATTTTAAAGACCAGGGCCTGGTTATACGTGATATGAAGCACCGGATTGACTGGGCTTATGATGAATAAAAAATGAAGAATAATCGTTCGCTGATTGCTGCTGTCCTGTTGGCAGTTTTTGTTTTTGCAGGGATTGGGTATTGGCTCCTGCCATTTATTGCAAACAAGAGAAATGATAACGCTCCGGCTGTTTCTAATAATCAGCCACCGTCTTTTGTCAAAGAAGGAGAAGTTGTTTTCTGGAAAGGTCAGGAAAAGATTGTTAAAATAGATGTGGAGATTTCGGCAACGGAATCCGAACGTGCTCAGGGATTAATGTACCGCCCTGCCATGGCAGACTCGGTGGGCATGCTGTTTATTTTTGAATGGTCTGCTCCGCAGGCATTCTGGATGAAAAACACGATTATCCCGCTGGATATTATTTATGTGAACGAGCATAAGGAAATTGTTTCGATCAGCAAAAATGCAATCCCCTATTCCGAAGAAAGCCTTCCGTCGCTTGGCAATGCGCAATATGTGGTAGAGGTAGTGGCTGGTTTTACGGATAAATACGGGATTCTTGCCGGTGACCGGATTACGTTTTAAGAACGGTTGAAGCCTGAGCAATTACCAGATATGCCGTTGGGTTATTAAAGACTGTATCTTGTGGAAGTGTTCTGCTGAAAATTCCTGCAGGCTACGCAGCCTGATATCGGCTGTTTCAAATTCAGAACGGCTGTAACTGATGGCATCCGGAATAACGATCGTTGTCATTCCTGCCTTAATGGCGGCACGCATTCCTGAAACTGAATCCTCAAAAGCAATGCACCGGTGGGGAGGTGTGTTCAGTTTTCCGGCAACCGTCAGGTATACATAAGGTTCGGGTTTGGCCGCGGGTTCATGTACGGAGGACGCCGTTGCGTCAAAATAATGTTCAATTCCGATTTTTCTGAGTATTTCCGGGATCAGTTCAGGTGGTGAATTTGTAGCCAGTCCGATTTTTAGACCCCTGTTTCTGCAGATTTCCAGAACCTTACGTACTCCCGGCATCGGCATCGCCTCCTGGCGCACTAATTGCCGTACGTGATCAATAACGTCCTGCTCGGCTTCTTCCAGTGTCCGCTCCTTCCAGGGACTCTTATTGAACCAGTAGCGGGCAACTGCTGCGGTAGAAAGTCTGCTGGTATATGCAGATTCTTCAGAAGTAACAGGAACGCCAAGACTTCCGAATACTGCTTTCTCCGCACGTTGCCAGAATGGTTCAGAATCAATCAGTAAGCCATCCAGATCAAAAATGGCAGCTTCAGGTAAACAAACAGGTGTCATGAAAAAAGTGAATGCTATCGGTAAATAATCAGAACTGATTTTGTGGCCGCTTTTATCCCTGAAAATGAGGAAATATCCGGCTATGAGACGGGATATTTCCTCACATCATTATTCTTTAGTTCTTTTTCGGAAATGCAGGGATGGTTATTTTTTTCTTAGGATTCGCCCTCAGTTCATTCAGGAGCTCTTCTATACCTCTGTTCAGTTGAATGTCGTTGCCTTTAAACTCCTGATAAGGATCATTAAGTACTTCAATATCCGGTTCAACACCTGTTCCTTCAATGACCCATTCGTTGGTTTCAGGATTGAAATGGGCGAATTCGGGTTTGTTTAAAGATCCGCCGTCTATAAACGGTAAACTGCCCCGGATACCCACTACGCCTCCCCAGCTACGTTGTCCGATGAGCTTTCCGATCTTATAAAACCGGAACTGATACGGAAACAGGTCTCCGTCAGAAGCTGAGAACTGATCAATAAGGCAGACTTTAGGACCTATATGGATCTGAGCAGGACGTGTGCCCGCCACACTGGAATTTCTCCATGAATTACCAAATACCAGTTCTCTGCGAAGGCGCTCGATAATCATGGGAGAAACATTTCCCCCGCCGTTACCACGATCATCGATCAGCAGGGCTTCTTTCTGAAGCTGCGGATAGAAGTACCGCGCAAAAGCACTCAGTCCCACAGCACTCATATCCGGAATATGCAGGTAACCAACCTTTCCTCCTGAAGCCTTATTTACTTTGTCAATATTGTCCTGTATCCAGTCGGCATAATAAAGGTCTGCCTCACTTTTTAAAGGTTTTACGTATACTTTCCGGCTGTCCTTTTCGGTTGCGGATGAATTGACGGTCAACTCCACGATCTGGTCTGCTTTACCGGTGAGGGCGGCATAAATATTATCCAGATGCTGAACAGATACGCCGTTCACAGCAAGAATATAATCGCCTTCGCTGATATTCATGCCTATTTCTGCAAGCGGCGAGCGCTGACCTTCCGACCACCCCGGGCCTTTCAGTATTTTTTCAATCTGGTAATAGCGGCTTTGATCTCTTTTGAGCTTTGCTCCCAATAAGCCCATAGGCACAGAAGCAACTTCCGGACGGTCGCCACCGTTTACATAGGCATGGCCGGCGTTCAACTCACCGATCATTTCTCCGATCAGATAGGTAAGGTCATTACGGTGCTGTACATAAGGAAGCAATACTTCATACTTCTTTTTAACGGCATTCCAGTCAGCTCCGTGCATACCGGGATCATAGAAATAATCACGCATCTGTCTCCAGGCTTCGTTATAAATCTGAGCCCATTCGGCCTGACGGTCTACGGTCACATTCAGATCCGAAAGATTGAGTTCCTTATTGGTACTCATTTCAGAGGTCCCCGGCGAATCGATATAATATTTATCCCCTTTGCCCATAAGGACTTTCGTGCGATTCGCTGAAAGAATAAAAGTGGAAAAATTGCCGATGTTGTTTTCCTTCTTGTCTTCGTTACTGAAGAACTTAACAGCCATTGATTTTCCCATGCCGGCAAAATGATAGTAGAGGCCATTTTTTGTCGGCTGAATATTCCAGAAATTACCGGCCTGTACCGGTAATTCTTCTACCCGTTTTAAAATATTATCCTTGTCGACCTTTACGGTGACTTTACTTTCTTCATTGCTGTCATTGGCTTTTTCAGAACCGGTGGGTTTATTCTTCTCTTTGGTGTCTTTTTTAGGCTCTGCTTCTTTTTTGTTTTCGGTCTCTGTTTTTACTTCATCATTTTCCTGTTTGTAAAGCGAGGGTGTCTGATTGGTCAGGTGGAGCACATACAGTTTTGACATGTCAACATAAGCATGGTTCCATTCTGAATTTGAGTAAATCGGATTATAGGTACGCTGCGAAACAAAATAAAGGTATTTGCCGTCAGGGCTGAACACCGGATTCTGGGCATCATACCATTCGTCCGTAGCCTGGATAATTTCTTTGCTGCTGAGGTTATACAATTGAATGCGGGAGGTGTTTACCTGTGAAGGAAACGAATAGGCAATCCATTTACTGTCGGGTGACCAGCTGAAATCGGTGATTTCCCATTCCTCTGATTTGACCACCAGTGTTTTCTTTTTAGTGGCAACATCATAATAATAGAGTTCATTGGCACGGTCAGACAGCAGCACGTACCTGGCATCCGGAGACCATTTTGCGTCATATTTATAAGCTCCGCCACCGGAAGATACGGCAACAGCTTCGGCCGAGCCATCCTGTGCCTGGATGTAAAGCTCATATTCACCGGATTTATCAGAGATAAAGGCGATCCATTTACCATCCGGCGACCAGTTTACATTCCGGTCATGTGCTCCTGAGGAGCGTGTCAGATTACGTACTACGCCTTTTTCAGCAGGCACTGAGAAAACATCTCCTCTCGCACTGAAAGCGGCTCTTTTTCCGTCCGGTGAAATATCAGCACTGGTAATAAACCGGGCTGCATTGGTTTGTTTGTTGCGTCCGGTCGCGAAATCTTCCCTGATCTGAACCGTTACCCGGGTTTGTTTTTGGGTATTTACATCATAGATATAAATGTACCCGGCGTTTTCAAATGCGATCAGACCATTATTCATGGAAGGGAATTTGACATCGTAGTCAGTAAAACCGGTAAGTTTCCGGGTTTGTCTGCTTGCAGGGTCATACTCAAAGAGATTCATAATCCGGTCGCGGTCCGAAGCAAAATATACCTTTCCTTTATAATACATCGGAACAATATCCTGCGCGGCATTTTGTGTCAGGTTTTCCAGTGCTCCGGTTTTAAAATCAATACTCCAGATGTCATCGGCCTGTCCGCCCCGGTAATATTTCCAGGTACGGAATTCTCTGAAGACCTTATTGAAAAACAATCTGGAACCATCCTCATTATAGCTTGCCCAGCCTGCAGAACTAAGCGGAATCTGTTCTGACAAATCACCGTTTAAAGGGGCTTTCCAGAGCATTCCCTTAAAATCATTGAAAGTAGTGGCTCTGGACCGGTAAATGACGTGTTGCCCGTCCGGTGTCCAGCCCATTACGATATTATTAGGTCCCATCCGGTCAGAAACATCATCACGGCCCAGGGTAGCAGTATAGGTAATCCGTTTGGGAGTTCCGCCTTCTGCCGGCATCGTGTATACTTCAGTATTGCCGTCGTACTGGGCGGAGAAGGCGATGGTTTTACCATCAGGAGAGAACCGCGGAAACATTTCCATTCCCGGGTGATTGGTTAATTTACGGGCTACGCCACCACCGGAAGGCACACTGTAAAGATCACCGGCATACGTAAACACAACCTGATCTTTTCCGGCTACCGGAAAGCGCAGCAGGCGGGTTTCATCCTGAGCATGGGCTGCAGGTATAGCCAGGACGGCAGTTATGATACAGGAGAAAAATGTAACGAAGTATTTTTTCATTGGACTAATAGTTTGAAAGCACAGGTAATAATGGTAACTTTTTGGTTCAAATATTAGAAAAAAACGACAGACCTTCTTTATTTTGACTATTAATCTTCCAAAATATTAACAAAATTGATGATGAAAAGATTATTGGCCTTATTATTGCTGTCTTCCTGCATGGTTTATGCACAGGTGCCACCTAAACCTTATGGCCCAGTGCCTTCGGAAAGGCAATTAGTATGGCACGATACTGAATTATACGGACTGATCCATTTTACCCCTACTACTTACGAAAACAAGGAATGGGGCTATGGGGATGCAGACCCGGCCTTGTTTAATCCGACAGGATTTGATGCGGAACAGATTGTGCTGGCTGCAAAGTCAGGTGGTATGAGAGGGATTGTTTTTGTAGCCAAGCATCATGATGGTTTTTGCCTGTGGCCAACCAAAACCACGGATTATAACATATCCAAAAGCCCGTTCAGAGATGGGAAAGGTGATATGGTGAAGGAAATAGAAGAAGCGTGCCGTAAACATGACCTGAAATTCGGGGTATATGTCTCACCGTGGGACCGGAATCATCCGAAATACGGCAGCCCGGAATACCTGGATGTTTACCGTCAGCAGTTAACGGAACTGTATACTCATTACGGACCACTGTTTATGTCGTGGCATGACGGTGCAAATGGTGGTGATGGTTATTATGGTGGTGCTAAGGAAAAGCGATCTATAGACAACACCGTTTACTATAAATGGAATGAAACCTGGACCGACTATACCCGGAAACTGCAACCTACGGCCAATATTTTCAGTGATATAGGCTGGGATGTACGCTGGGTAGGCAACGAAAAAGGTGTGGCAGACGAAGTACACTGGGCTACTTTTACGCCCCGCCCGCCGGATGGTGTGAATGAGGCTGTACCGGGCCAGGCCAATTATCCGGAAAGTCCGGTAGGGCACCGTGATGGTAAATTCTGGATGCCTGCCGAATGTGATGTGCCGTTAAGAAAGGGTTGGTTTTATCATGCTGATGAGAAGCCAAAATCGCCCGATGAGCTTTTTGATCTGTATTTTAAAAGTGTAGGCCGTGGCGCGGGATTAGACCTGGGCCTGGCTCCTGATACCCGTGGATTACTGCATGATGATGACGTGGAATCCCTGAGGATATTCGGAGAAAAGCTGAAGAATACTTTTGATCAGAATCTCCTTCGCGGCGCGACGCTGAAAGCTTCCAATGTAAGAGGATTTAATTCAATATACGGAACAAGAAATCTGCTTGACAAGAGAAGAGAAACCTACTGGGCTACTGACGATGATATGCACACACCTACGCTGACGATCGATCTGGGGGCGGAAAAAACAGTGGATATTTTTGAAATAAGAGAAAATATTGCGCTCGGGCAGAGAATTGAAGGGTTTGCGCTGGATGTTTTTGAAAATGATGAGTGGAAAGAAATTCATAAAGGGGTTTCTGTAGGTGCGAAAAGGCTTGTGAAATTTCCGGCTCCGGTAACCGCACAGAAGTTCCGGTTGAGAATTACGGAATCCCCTGTGGGAGTAGCGATCAGCGAATTAGGGTTTTATAAAGAGCATTAACAGGGCAAGCCTCCTTCGTTTTTGCCGGAGGAGGCTTCACAGTTAAACAAATTCTATAAACACTTCATTGTCTTCAGGATAACCGGTACAGGTTAGTATCCAGCCTTGTTTTACTTCCTGATCCGACAGCACATCATTAATTGTCATCTGGACTTTACCACTGCGGCATACACCGGCGCAGGTCGAGCAGATGCCGCCTTTGCAGCTGTACGGGAGTTTAATTCCGTTGTTAAGTGCCGCCTGCAGTATACTGATATTGGCAGGTACCAACAGCTGATAATCGGTTTCCCTGAACCTGATTTTCACCGGGCGGTCTTCCAGCTCAATACGTGGGGCGGGTGGAACCGGTACCACGAAATTCTCTTTCCGGATATGCTCTTTCCTAAAGCCCAGGAACACCAGTGTAATGGTTACCGTACGCATCAGCGGCATGGGGCCGCAAAGATAAAAGCGTGCATTTTCACCCTGCCCTTTGACCAGTTCCTTCATCAGTTTTTCAAGGCGTGAATTATTGATTCTTCCCGGCAGGCCTTCCCACGACTCGGATGGCTGACTGAAATAGTGAATAATTTTCAGCCGTTCAGGATAGCGGCTTTGCCATTGCTGCAGGGATTGGAAAAAAATCGCATGATCTTCCGACCGATTGGCGTAAATAAGGGTGATTTTATTACCTGGCCGTGTGGTCAGCGTTTCCTTGATCATGGAATACAGCGGATTGATCCCGCTTCCGGCGCCGAACATAAATAACTCGGAATCCTCCGTTAACGGATCTTCATGGGCATCCAGCGTAAACCGTCCTGATGGCAGCAGAGCGGTCAGTTCATCGCCCACCTCCGCATGATCCATCCAGAATCTTGAGATTTCACCATTAGCGACTCTTTTTACCGTAATAGCAGGAAAAGGGTCAACAGAAGGTGCGGAACTCATGGAATAAGAACGCCTTATTTCATGACCATGCTGACTGATCAGAAATGTCAGAAACTGTCCGGCCTGATACTCAACCAGCCGACCGTCTGTTCTTTCAAATACAAACGTTTTGGTTTCAATGGCTTCATGTATGATTTCGCGGATGCGAAGGGTGATCGTTTGTTCCAAAGCTAAAGTTATTTTTTGTAAACGTTTCAGGGGATGGTTACAGGCAACTATTTTCCTGAATTTTTAAAATTACAATAATATTTAGTGACAGGCTTCAATTTTATGGAACAAAAACAGGCATTACAATCAATCGGAAGGATTTCGTCTGTAAATGGCGATTCCGTCAATGATTTCAAGTACGGTATAATTCCGGTTAATGTATTCCCTGATGACGGGATAATCATCCATTTTCCTGAACATATAAGGCAATGGTGAATGTAATCCTTCTGTATCTTCTATAAAAATGGCGGGCTTATTGGTTTCCAGATCCTGCAGAAAACGGGACTCACGAACCGGTAACAGACGTGATTCATGGAGGAATAAATGGTGTGTATGCACCATCGCGTAGCCACAGGCACGCCGGGAAAGGTAATGGAGACGATCGACCCATCCCCAGATAACCATATTGTCGGCTGAAGTAGAGTTTTGTGTAATTACATCAACGATTTCCTGATCAAACCGGGTGGATTCGGCGGGTAATCTGTCGTAACTGTATAGTATATTGGTGAAAACCTGACCGGCCGTTCCAATCATGATAAGGATAAGCAGCACGGAAAGCCTTTGGGAGGAAATAAACTTCCCGGAAACGGCAACCATAAAAATCAACGGAAACAGCAGATAAAGCTGATAATGCCCGAAGGAATTACCGGATTGTAAAATAGCATAAAGACTGCTCACAGTCAGTAATAAGCAGAAAATGAACAAAGAAGATTGGATGGCTTTGTGGTGTTGCTTTTCCCGGATCAGATAAATCATACCAAAAAGCACCGCAAAAAAGAGGGTGCTGAAGTACAGCCGTGACTGGTAATAATGCAGTATGAAACGCCCTATGCGGACAGGATGGAAGCGTTCCCGCATGGGGAGCGACTGGAACTGGGTGGTAAAGGAATATTCGAAATAGTTAAAGAGGTAATTAATCCAGAACTGGTCAATAGCACCTTTTGAATAATAGTAAAGATTAATCAGTAAGGTGGGGAAAATTCCCGCAAGAATAAACCCTGCAAGAAGCCTGAACTGCCTTTTCTGAATAAGCTGTATGCCCATAAAACCGGCAATGACAAGCCCCATCGGAACATTCTGAAACTTGGCATACAACAGCGATCCCAGCAGGAAGCCTGCCGCTAAAACAGCACTGGCCGAAAGCCCTTTGTAATATTGCCTGACTGCCATAAAAGTTGCTGCGGATAGCATCAGAATACTGACAAACTCAGAATTATAAGCCGTAAAATCGCTGGCATTGCAACTTCCGGTAACTATTGCGGTGCAGCTGCATAAAAGGAATGCCGCCATTTTCGGAATGAAGTAACAAAGGGTGCGGTAATTGATGTAACCGGTCAGGAGCCATAACAACAATGCCATCATCTCAGTGCTGATGTAGTTGACCGGCAGCCCTGCTTTCAGCATCAGATAGACAGGCAGTACAGTAAGCGGGCGTGAATCAGTATAGGTGAGCCATTTCCAGAGTTTATCAGGATAATAATCAATGGATAGGGCAGAGGCGATCCAGGTACTGGTGTCAACGTCGGTTTCGATATTGACCAGAAAAGGAGCCCGTAAAAGAACTGTAACAGCAGCGATGATCAGAAACCAGTAGTATGGAACTTGTCCCGATATTGGTAAATACCATTTATTCTTTATACTGACAATAAAAAGGAAAATAGACAGGCCGGTAATATACAGCATAGAATCAGACGGGATGCCAGGGGTTTGGAAGCAATAAAGGTATAAAAGTTATGCAGAAAGTAGGGAATTG
>JBEBXQ010000128.1:0-13998 GCA_040391535.1 Telluribacter sp.
ACCTGATTATCCAGCCGTACCTTTACCGACAATTCCATAAAGCTGTCTTTCTGTGCGATAAGCAGGATGGCCTCTCCGTTGAATTTTCCCAACTGAACCGGTAGTACCGACGTGGCATTGACCTGTTCTGAAACGGATTCCTGATGGACAAAGAAATCACAGCCGGGGCGGTTTTCTGTGATCGCTTTTAATGCCTGAATATCACTTTCATCAAGGCCTCCTTCCTTATGGTTTCTGAAGCGGCTCACGGCCATATAAAACTGCAGATATTCCCGGTTCTCTGTCTGCCAGGCGAGCTCGTGCGGGTCCAGTTCCGTAACCGGATTTTTAATGGTGCCCTGCCGGGTAAGCAATGCCTCGTAAATACCCACCTGCAGGTAATGATAATATTTATGCCGCCTGAATACAACAATTCTTTTTTTTGGCTGATTTTCCTCCGGCCGCCCTTGTTTTCCGTTGTTCATTTCAGGAAATAATTCCTGTTGCATTTTTTCAAGACTTCCTCCTGAAACCCGTAATAATCCGGGCATTCTGGGGATCACCGATACGGCCCTGTCCTGAAACGTTACCATAAAATATTCATCCGGATTCCCGACACGTTCCAATCCGTAGTCCACGGCGGTTTTTCTGATTTTTTCGTGTCTTTTACGGGGCTGAAAAAACACAGCCAGGTCCTCACGCCGGGCAATGGCAGTCAGGATCAGCAACTGATGTTCACACAGTTTATCCGGGACTTCATCACAATTGCAGGAGAACTCAATCAGTCCTCCGGTCTGGTTAACACTGACCCGAATATGATTATGCATGGAAACACCGGTAGAAAAAATACCATGGTTCACTTCCAGACTAACCGGCATCACTCTGAGCAGGGATAACATATCCATTTCATGCTGTACAAATGAAGCGAGAAAAAGCCCGTCGTCCCTGTCACTTTCCAATCTGATGCTTACCCGGTGTTGCTTCATTGTATATATGCAGATAACCAAAAAGAAAAACTCACGGTACAACACATGAGTTTTTCTTTCTTAACAAAAATCAAATTTAAGGGAAATACTTTCCCGCCGGACAATTTACCGTCGGTTATTTACTCCGGCGGATTGGGGCTCACGGCTGTCCAGCCACCGTCCACCACCAGGTTCTGCCCGGTTATATGTCCTGAATGAGGTGACAAAAAGAACAGTGCTGCATTGGCCACATCTGAAGGTGTCCCGGGACGGCCCGTCGGAGTGAGTTCAGACCAGGTATCAACATAAGCAGGATCACTGAGCGTCCTTTCGGTAAGTGTAGCTCCCGGCGCAATGGTATTAATGGTAATATGCAGCGGCGACAGTTCCAGTACCAGGCTTTTTGCCAGCATTTCAAGCGCGGCTTTGGTCATCCCGTAAGCAGCCAGGCCTTTATGTGCCTGATGTCCGGTTACGGATGACATCAGCACAATACGCCCGCCATGCCCCTGAGCTGCCATCTGTCTGGCAGCACATTGAGTAAACAAAAAGCTGCCCACCAGATTCAGCTGCAATACCTTCTGAAGATCTTCCTGAGGATAATCAAGAAAATCACCGAACAGGGTGATCCCTGCATTGGCAACCGCCAGATCAAGCTTTCCATAGGTATGTACAGCCAGGCTGACCATTTTGTCGATTTCTTCCAGCACAGAAACATCTCCGGCAAAAGCGATACATTTACCACCTTCCTTTACAATGCTGTCCACCGCTTTTTCGGCAAGTGACACACTGATATCATTCAATACAACCGATGCTCCCGCCAGTGCAAGCTGTCTGGCAATTTCATACCCTATCCCCTGCCCCGCGCCTGTGACAATCCCTACCTTACCGGCAAACAACGGCAGATTATTACTATGCATAAAACTAGTTTTTTCTGATTAAACCATTGATTTAGTGCGAATCACGGGTAACCTTATCACCCGAACTTCCTCTCAGAAAGTCCAGGTCCGCGCCCTCATGCGCCTGATTCACATGGGTTATGTACAGATTGACATACCCTCTGTCATAACCAAGCTCCGCCGGTTTCCAGGCTGCTTTACGGGCGGCCAGTTCCTCGTCAGATATATCCAGATGCAGTCGTCGCCCTGCGACATCCAGCTCAATATAATCACCGTCTTTCACCAGTGCCAGGGTTCCGCCCGCGGCAGCTTCCGGCGAAACATGCAGCACCACTGTACCAAACCCTGTTCCGCTCATCCGTCCGTCTGAAATCCTGACCATGTCATTCACCCCTTTATCAAGCAGTTTTTTCGGCATTCCCATATTGCCCACTTCCGGCATTCCGGGATAACCCTTCGGTCCCACCATTTTCAATACCAGTACACACGTTTCATCCACATCGAGATTGGGGTCATCAATGCGTGCCTTGAAATGATCTATGTCTTCAAATACCACAGCACGGCCACGGTGTTGCATCAATGCCGGATTAAGCGAGGCCGACGGCTTTATGACAGCACCGTTTTCGGCAAGGTTACCTTTCAGAATAGCCAGTCCGGTAAGATCCTTAACGGGGTTTTCCAGCGTGCCAATAACACCCGGAGTATAGCATTCAGCTTTTTCACAGTTTTCAGCAACAGATTTGCCATTAACGGTAATAATATCACCATGCAGCTTTGACAGCATTTCTTTCACTACCACAGGCAGGCCGCCGGCATAATAAAAGTCTTCCATAAAATGCTCGCCTGAAGGCTGCAGGTTAGCCAGCAAAGGTACTTCTTTCGACAATCTGTCAAAATCTTCCAGTGTAAGTTCCACCCCGATCCGGCCTGCTATGGCCAGCAAATGCACTACAAAATTAGTAGAACCTCCTATGGCGGCATTCAGCAGGATCGCGTTTTCAAAAGCCTCTTTTTTCAGAATATCCGAAAGCCGCAAATCTTCCTTCACCATATCCACGATCCTTCTGCCCGACAAATGCGCGGCCACTTTACGGCGTGAGTCCACAGCCGGAATTGCGGCATTTTCAGGTAATGTAAGTCCCAGCGATTCTACCATACAGGCCATCGTAGAAGCCGTACCCATTACTGCGCAGTGGCCGGCACTCCGGCACATACATGCCTCAGCTATGGACAGCTGCTCCTGGTCCATTTCTCCTTTACGGTTGGCTTCACTGAACCGCCACACGTCACTGGTACCAATGCTTTTGCCCTTGTAACGACCTGTCAGCATGGGGCCACCTGACACCACGATAGTAGGAATATTAACACTGCATGCGCCCATCACCAGTGAAGGCGTCGTTTTATCACAGCCGCACAACAACACTACCCCGTCCATCGGATTGGCCCGGATGGACTCTTCGACATCCATACTAGCCAGGTTACGGTACAGCATGGCCGTGGGTTTGATGAGCGTTTCACCCAGCGACATCACCGGAAACTCAAGCGGAAAACCACCTGCTTCCCACACTCCCCTTTTCACCGCTTCAGCCAGCTCGCGGAAATGCGCATTACAGGGTGTAAATTCTGAAAAGGTATTACATATTCCAATGACCGGTCTTCCGTCAAATTCATCAGCCGGAAACCCCTGATTTTTCATCCAGGCCCGGTATATCAACCCATCTTTTCCTGCTTTTCCAAACCAGCCCTGGCTCCTAAATTTTTTTTCTGACATAATATCCTTATAATAAATCGGTTAACAATCTTCTCAGTGGACGCAATCCCGAATTTCCTGATCCGGGAACTGTCCTTCACGTATTTTACTTCTAAAAGCAATCAGACTACGAAGTTTAAGCATAGATTGACGGATTTATTTTTCCGCGCCACATAAGCCCCGGAAAAATACAAAACGCCAATCACTTCATTGATGATTGCCCTTTTGTATTTCTGTTGAAAACCCAGGGATTATTTTTCAAAACAAGGATATCTGCATAATGACAACTACCGTGAGAAGAATATATAATGAGCGGATTTTTGCAGCAAATTACTTTTATGATTTTTTGCCGAAGATCTGTAATATTTTATCAACAAAATAATCATACTACACTGACTATAAACATTTTATATTATCACAATAACTAATACAGATGGTATATCTTACCGCTTTATTCCTTTTACAGAACAGTAAAACAATCCGTTTAATATGAAAAATATGTATCTGGCAGCCGGTCTGGCTCTCCTTACCTTCAGCAGTTGCTCCACTCAATCTCATCAGGAAGCCTCTGCAGACTCTACCCGGTTTGTTTTTCCGGATGAGCTGATCCGGTTCAAACCTTATGAAGGAAATCCTGTATTTACCGGTACGGGACAGCAAACCTGGGACGAGATGATCAGGGAGCGGGGATTTGTGATGAAAGAAGATGACGGATTTCATATGTGGTACACAGGTTATCAGAAGGCGGATACTTCAAAAATGAAATACCTTGGTTACGCCACTTCTGAAGATGGCTTACATTGGAACCGTTATCAGGATAAACCGCTTTATACCGGTCACTGGGTCGAGGATATGTATGTTTTCAAAGAGGATGGAACGTACTATATGTTTGCCGAAAGCAAGGATGATATTCCCCGTTTGCTGACCAGTAAAGACCGTATCAACTGGTCGGATCAGGGCTCGCTGGATGTCAGGAAAGTAAATGGTGAACCGATAGAAAAAGGCCCTTATGGCACGCCGACCGTCTGGAAAGAAAACGGTACCTGGAACCTGTTTTATGAAAGAAATGACGCAGGAATATGGCTGGCCCGCTCGGAAGACCTGAAGGTATGGACCAATGTTCAGGATGAGGAAGTGATTAAATGCGGACCGGAAAGCTATGATAGGTATGCAGTAGCTGTCAACGAGATCATCAGGCATAATGGGCTTTATTATGCCTATTATCACTCGTCCGCTTTTGAAGACTGGCGGGAATGGAGTATGAATATTGCCGTATCGGAAGACCTGATTCACTGGAAAAAATATGACGGGAATCCGATTCTGGGTGACAACCGTTCCAGCGGGTTACCGGTCAGGGTTGACGGGAAATACTGGTTTTACACCATGCACCCTGAAGTGATGGTTTACCTGCCTTCAGGAGATTCGCAGGCTGCTTCTGCTAAATAGTAAAGCTATTATTGAGGTAATTGAGCCCAACTCCCCTCCAATGGAGGGTGGGGAAGTTACAAATTCAACAAAAAGCCATTGCTGCAGCATATGATTTTTGGGTAGCGGAGGTATCTGCCCACACTGCTTTTACATTCACAGGGGTTTATCCGTGTATGTAGCTTCCCGAAAATGGAACCGGCCGATTTTCGTGTTATAATAATGAACAGTTCGGCTGATTAATGCGTTGTATTATGCGTCTGTCCGGTTGAAGAAGATCCCAACCGGACAACCTGTTATTACAAAGCTGATCAACCAACAAAGTCTGCATGACGTCAGAAAAGGAAAAAATTGCTGTAAGAGCAACCTATTTTAGTATTTTCGGAAGTACTGCACTGGCTTTATTGAAGGGGATTACGGGGTATCTGGGTAACTCCTATGCATTGATTGCAGACGCCATTGAGTCTACTACAGATATATTTTCTTCCTTACTGGTCTTATTCGGCATCCGGTACGCCAATCGCCCGGCAGATGAAAACCACCCCTACGGGCATGGCCGGCTGGAACCCCTGGTTACTTTTCTGGTGGTAGGATTCCTGATCGCTTCTGCAGTGGTCATCGCCTATTCCAGCATTCAGAACATACAAACTCCCCACGAACTTCCTGAACCTTTTACCCTATGGGTATTGGGCGGCATTATTTTATGGAAAGAAATTTCTTTCAGGATCGTAGTAAGAAAAAGTGAAGAAGTCAACAGCACTTCCCTGAAAGCCGACGCATGGCATCACCGGAGCGATGCCATTACTTCGGTGGCGGCATTTATCGGGATTTCCATTGCATTGTTCATGGGAGAAGGGTATGAGGCAGCAGACGACTGGGCAGCACTGTTTGCCTCCGGACTCATTGTATATAACAGCTACCGGATATTCAGGCCGGCACTCAGTGAGATTATGGATGAAAACCTGCATCACCAGCTCATTGCGGATATCAGGCGGATCTCCTTTATGGTGCCTGGGGTGAGAGGGACAGAAAAATGCTTTGTCCGGAAATCAGGTATGAATTATCAGGTGGATCTGCACGCGATTGTCGATCCGGATATATCCGTAAGGGAAGGCCACCAGATCGCGCACAGACTTAAAGATCAGCTGATGGCTGAGTTACCGGAAATCGAATACATTCTGATTCACATAGAACCGGATGAATGACAAGCCTGCAAAATAACGGATCTGACACCATATCAGTACAAAACAAAGCGCCTGGGCAAATGAAAGTTCAGGCGCTTTGTTTCTTTTACCAGTTAGGATTGTTAGGCTCCAGCCCCGGATTTTCCTGTAGCTCATAAGCAGGAACCGGCCACAGATAATCCCGGTCCTTATTGAATTTTCTGATCAGCTTCTGCGTATAATCATGCTTGAAAACCGGACCATTCATCACCGTTTCAGCTGTTTTCCAGCGAAGAATATCCATATAGTAATATCCTTCCCCCGCAAACTCGATTCTCCGTTCGTGTCTGATCACTTCACGCATACGTGCCTGATCTCCCATAGCCACGTAATTGGCTTTATCCGAAGGGTCCGTATGCTGAACAGCCGGCATATTGACCGTCTCCCTACCCCTTACGGTATTGATCGCTTCATAAACACTTTCATCCATCTGATTCAGCTCTGTCTTAGCCTCCGCATACATCAGCAGGATATCGGCATAGCGCAAAACAATGTAATTGATATCAGACTGGCTGCCATTTTTGATCACAGCGTTATAGGCATTATCCTCATCATAAATACTGTACTTTTTAAAAGTGAATCCCGTTTGGGCAAAAGTAGTGTTGGTTACAACAGCACCTCTGTACTTTGATCCGGGCCACACCAGCGTCATACGCATCCTCGGGTCTCTGTTTTCCCAATAGACTTCCGGGTTATACGCAGAGGAGGTCTCAATATCCGATCCATCGTTCATCAGGTAGGCATCAATCAGGTCACGTAAAGGAGCTGTCGTATCATATTGTCTGCGGATCAGGTCAAACGAATGCGCATAATTAGGGAACAGATACTGTACATCGAAAATAACCTCATTGTTATTCTCGTTCTCCGGCATAAACAATCCTCTGTAATCAGGAAACAGGCTGTATTTATTCAGGTCAATCACCTGTTTTGCCGCTTCAGCCGCCCCGGCAAATTTACCATGGTACAAATATTGTCTGGCTTTCAGTGCATAGCAGGCACCTTTTGTCGCTCTGCCGGTTTCCGTCGGATTTACACCCAGCACTGCGGCTGCTTCATCCAGGTCTTTGATGATCTGATCAAAAATCAGGTCTTTGGATGTTCTGGGCAACGTATTATGCTCCTTTACCGGCTGATCCAAAATCAGCGGAGCATCACCGTAATAGTTGATCAGCATACTGTAAAACAGGGCCCGGAGGAATTTTGCTTCGGCAATACCCCGGTTTTTCTTTTCCGCATCCATCGCAATGGCATCGATTTTTGCCAGATAGGTATTACACCGTCCGATTCCCTCATAAGCATGCGCCCAGCGATTGTTAATAATCCCGCTGTTGGTACCGTCGTGGATACCTTCCGCAATACGGAAAAAGCCCGAAGCGCTGTTATAATCCGTTGCATTGGGCGTAGCCGTTTCTTCCCACAGCGGAGTAGCCCAGCCACCTCCTCCATAAATCCCTTCCCTTCTCAACGTCGTATAGCAAGCCGTAAGACCTGCATTGGCCTGCGCTTCCGTTTGCCAGAAGGTTTCTTCTGTGTATTTGTTTTTAGGATAAGTATCCAACAGGTCTGAACAACCTGCCGATACAGCCATAACCGCTAAAGCGCCCAGATAAATTATATATTTTTTCATTGTATTCCAGATCATTAAAATGTCACATTAATACCAGCCGAATAGGTCTTCACCTGCGGATAAGAAAACAGGTTATCCTGCGTCAGGTTCTTTTCCGGATCCCAGTTTTTCATCTTTGTAAACGTGAGTATATTCTGTCCGTTCACAAACACTTTGAGAGCGCGGACACCCAGTTTCTGTACTGCTTCGGAAGGTAGTGTATAAGCAAACTGCAGGTTTTTCAAACGCAGATAGGATGCGTTCTGTAACCAGAAAGTAGAGTTTTCGAAGTTGAGCGTATTCCCTGTACTGGTAGTCAGGATCGGGAGGCGGGCATCCGGATTTTCAGGTGTCCAGGAATCAGTGAGCCACTCTTTGGTAACACCGGCACCGTTGTAATATGGATAGCTGACATTATGTTGCGGATACGTAAATACTTTCCCTACGCCCTGAAAAAATGCGTTCATCTGAAACCCTTTATAACCTGCCCCAAGGTTGAATGAATAGGTATATTCCGGCACCGCGCCATGAAATATCTTTCTGTCTTTTGCGTCAATCCGGTTATCACCGTTCTGATCCTTATACTTCAGGAAACCTACTTTTGTAGCGGCATTCTGAAAAGCATGGTTATCGATTTCTTCCTGTGACTGGAAAATACCTTCGGCTTCATAGATATAATAAGACTGCACCGGATGACCTTCTGCGGTAATATACCGGCCCGAAATAATCTCCTGATTATTCAGATTGGTTACTTTGTTTTTATTATAAGCAAGGCTTCCCCCCAATTCATAGACAAAATCCCCCTTCTGGTTATTATAGTTAATAATGAGTTCAATACCTTTATTATTCATAGAACCCACATTGGTAGTCGGGCCGGTGAGGTCACCTACCTGCGAGGCGTAATTAACCGGTCTGAGAATACCGTCTGTATTTTTATTGTAAAGCTCGATCGTCGTATTCAGTTTTCCGCTGAACATACCAAAGTCAATACCAAGGTTAGTCATGGTAGTTGTCTCCCAGCTCAACGCAGGATCGGCAGCAGCGGTAGTAGCAGCACCTAAGCTTTCCGTGCTTCCGAACGAATAGTTCTGGTTCAGACCCACGGAGTTGATGTAGCTCCAGAGTGCAATCTGCTGATTACCGATTTTACCCCACGAAAAACGGGGCTTCAGACTGCTGATCCAGGTAACATTCTTCAGGAAATCTTCACGGTCAATCCTCCATCCAGCTGAGAAGGAAGGGAAAAGTCCCCAACGGTGATCTTTGGCAAATCTGGAAGAACCATCATACCTGAAGTTAGCCTCCAGAAGATATTTATCATCGAAATTATAGTTCAAACGGCCAAAATAGGACAAAAGTGCCGACTGAGTGGAGTTTCCGGTAACCAGAGGGTTTGTCAGGAATACGTCCATATCCGTCAGCTGATTATCCATCGCCCCTTCCTTCTGCGCGGTAAAGAACTCCCAGTTGAATGTCTCCACACTATTTCCGAGCAATACGGATACGTTATGCTTATCAGCAATCTGCGTATGCCAGTCAAGCGTATGGAATCCGGTCAGGTTGACTTCCTTTTCATATCTTCTGTATCCCTGAGCGGCATTGTACGATATAACCGGAACCAATGTCTTTGGGTTGACATTTTCAAGATATGGTCTGAAAACATGCTGGACATAATCGTACATGTTAGCGGCAAGATTTACACGGTAGGTAATATTCTGCGGCAGTTTCAGGTCCGCAAAAACATTGGTCAGAAAACGTGTTCTTACATAGTCTCTTGAACCTTCCTTCAATCTGGCCAATGAGTTTGCCCAGTTGTTCAGACCTGTGGATCTCAGCCAGGTATTACCATATCGTCCATCTGCGATAACCGTCGGAAAAATCGGTACTGTCCGGAAAACTGCCTGCTCCCAATAACTGTTGGTCGTCATTTCAGGCTCATCATATTTACGGAAAATACCAGAAATCTTTCCTCCTACTGTCAGAAATTTGGTTACATCCACTTTCCCGTTAATACCCATCGAATATTTGCTGGCTTTGGATTTACCATATTTCAGTATTCCGTCATGACTCAGTGCGCCCATTGTAAACGCCAGATTATGTCTGTCACCACCACCTGATACAGTCACATTATGCTCATGAATAAATCCGTTTTTCAAGGCTATTTCATAAGGGTTGGTTCTTGGATACATGTATCCCTCCGGGTCACCGGCCATTCCCTGTTCATATTCGGCAATTTCAGCATCTGTATATTCCTTTGCTTTTCCTTCATTCGTCAGCGCGATATTCTTATATTTCATGAAGTTAACCGGATCCCATTCCACATCGGGCAACGTTCCCACTTTCTCCACTCCGAAATAATTGTTGTAGCTTACTTTATACCCATCCCCTCTTTTGCCGGCTTTGGTTTTGATAAGAATAACCCCATTGGCTGCACGTGAGCCATATACAGCCGTCGATGCCGCGTCTTTCAGTACCGATATACTTTCGATTTCATTGGGGTTAATATCCAGCAACGGGTAGGAGACTCCGTCTACCAATACCAGCGGGTCATTATTGTTCAGTGTACCAACCCCCCGTATACGTATGGTAGCCTGATCATTCCCCGGCTGTCCGGTATTCTGATTCACATATACTCCGTTTAACCCCTGCAATGCCTGGGATGAGGTCGTAATCGGACGGTTCTCCAGCTGTTTCGGATCGGCTACGGTGATGGCACCCGTCAGATTCACTTTCTTCTGGGTTCCGTACCCGATGACAACCACTTCTTCCAGTGCCTTATCATCAATGCCTAATGAAACATTGAGGGTAGACTGATTGCCTGCCACCACTTCTTTGGAAGCGTATCCTACGAATGAAAAAACCAACACAGATTCCCCGTCAGGTACTTCCAGACTGAAATCTCCGTCAGCATTGGTAGAAGTACCTTGCTGCGTACCTTTCAGCATCACGTTCACCCCGGGTAATCCCTCTCCTTTTTCATCGGTAACCTTACCGGAAACAGTTCTGTCAATGTTAACTCCAATCGCTGCAGACAAAATCCCCGGGCTCTCTTTTGGCCGGGATGCTGCACTGACCAGCAACGGACTGTGATCACCCGAATCCGAAGCACTCTTCGTAGGATTCTGTGCATGTGAAACACTGCACAAGGTGGAAAAAACCAGATAAAATGGTAAATACTTCATCAATAAAATTGAATAATTTGAATATTGGTATATGACAAAAAAATAACTACTTAAATTACATAAGCAATTGTCATTTTTTGTATTAACCATCGAAATTAATTCACGTATATTATCTAAAGATTATGGAAAAAAGAACAAATGAAAAGTCCGGCATTATCCGTTATTATATCCAACTATTTCTAATAGTTATGCCATAAGCTGACTATTTACAGAAAATTCAGGCAGGGGAAAACCTCTGTTTGCATTATACCAGAAACACAAGCCAAAGTTGATAAGGGAAAAGTTTATACAAAAAAGATAAAAGTAAGCGAGCTTAAAGTAATTACTATTTTTTCTTTTTGGGCGGTTTACTTAGATTTTCCTGAAGACGTAAATCGACAATTCTTAGAATTAATTCAAAAGGGATTGGCTGATCAAGAGGAAACTGAACAGTTCCTTTCCCACCTTTGTATGCGGCTAATTCATCCTTAAACAAAGGGTGTTCCCTTGGGGCCGGATAAACTGAAATATGTTTTTTATAACCTGCATAATAGACCAAAACTCCCTGAAGGAAGAACGCAGGAATACCATAACTGATGCTCTCTTCCGCCTCCGGTACCGCGGTTCTGATTTTCTCTCTGACCTCTTCCAGCAATGCCCTTACATGATCAGGAAAAGGGGCAAGGTACTCTTCTATAGTGGCAGGTTTGGGATCCATTTTATCTGGTTTTGATCAGGTCCGAAAATAAACGGAAATTTCTGTTAATCAGAACTTATGTACCTGAAAATCTGATAATTCATTGTCAAAAGCCGTAAAAACAGCAGGGAATCCTGGTTTTATCTTTCCGAAACGATCTTCAAGATACAAGGCGCTGGCCGGGCGATACGTCACCATCGAGATTGCTTCCTCCAGTGGAATACCTACTTCCCTGACGGCATTTCGTACCGCTTCTCCTAATGTTATGGCTCCTCCTGCCAGGTTGCCTTCACTGTTCACATACCGGTTGCCTTCCAGACGGGCGTCAAATGCTTCCCACTGAAATGATGTCACCTCTCCGCTCAGGAAAAGCGCGTCCGATATCAGGAAAAGGTGGTCTTTCACTGCTTTGTAAGCTACCCTTGCGGCTCCGAAATCACAATGTACTCCATCCAGAATAATAGGTACATGTACGTGGTTACTTTCCAGAATAGCTCCTACCATACCCGGTTCACGATGATTGAATCCGGACATGGCATTGTAGAAATGGGTAATCAGATTACCGCCTTTTTCAAAAAAACGGACTGCCTCCCTATAAGTGGCGCTGGAATGACCGGCTGAAACCCTTACACCGGACGCAAGCAGCATTTCCAGTAATTCAGGTGAAAACACTTCCGGCGCAACCGTAATCATTTTTAATATTCCTTTCCCGTATCGCAGAATCTCTTCCAGCTCTTCATAGGCGGGAGTTCTTACATATGCGGGCAAATGCGCCCCTCTTTTTGCCACACTGATAAAAGGCCCTTCCAGATGCATCCCCAATACGCCGCTCTCAGGATGCTGATCCATATACTGACGGGTCGCTTCAAGGCCGGCCAGAATATTCTCCCTGGAGGAAGTAATCAAAGTTGGTAAGGTATATGCCGTTCCGGTTGCTCTGCTGGCATCTGCGATGTCTGCCACGGTTTCTGTATCAGGCTTTTTGGTAAAATGAAATGCTTTTCCTCCGTTAATATGAATATCGGCGAATCCCGGGGCAAGGTTTTCAAAATCGATGGGGGCATCGTCCGTCAATTCTTTTACTGCTGCAATTTTTCCGTCTTCAATCACAACCTCCTGATTCGTCAGATGATGCTGTCCGTCATACAGATTACGGACCCTAAGGGATTTTCTCATTTTACAATTCATTACTTTTACCTGGCAAATATGCAAAAATTAGTTTGTAAATCTGATCGTGTTTAACCGAAGGATAAAGTTTGGTACATAAAATCATACATATCGATATGGACGCCTTTTTTGCTTCAGTAGAGCAAAGGGACCATCCCGAACTCCGCGGCAGACCCATTGCGGTAGGTGGAAGCTCACAGCGTGGTGTTGTGGCGGCTGCCAGCTATGAAGCACGTAAGTTTGGGGTCCGGTCCGCTATGCCTTCCGTAACTGCGGTCCGGAAATGCCCTGATCTGATTTTCGTAAAGCCCCGTTTCGATGTTTACAAACAGGTATCCGGACAGATAAGAGCCATTTTTGCTGAATATACACCACTGATAGAGCCTTTGTCGCTGGATGAAGCCTATCTGGACGTTACCGAAAACCTGAAAGGAATGAAATCCGCCATTCAGATTGCACGGCAGATCAGACAGCAGATTAAGGAAACCACGCAGTTAACCGCTTCTGCGGGTGTCTCCTACAATAAATTCCTGGCTAAAATCGCCTCCGACCAGAATAAACCGGATGGTATGTTTGTCATTCTGCCGGAGGAAGGCGAGGCATTTGTAAGCACCTTGCAGGTCGAAAAGTTTCATGGCATAGGAAAAGTAACCGCAGAAAAAATGCACAGCCTGGGTATTTTTACCGGAAGTGACCTGAAAAACCAGACTGAATCATTCCTGAGGCTGCATTTCGGAAAAGCCGGAGGCCATTATTACAAAATCGCCCGGGCTCAGGACGACCGCCCGGTAGAGCCTGACCGGATCCGTAAATCTTCCGGGTCAGAAAACACATTTATTGAAGACCTCGAAAGTACAGAGGAAATACTCGACGGCATCAAACCCCTGATGGACGATGTATGGAAATGGTGTGAAAGAACTGAGATTTATGGAAGGACAGTAACCGTTAAGATCAAGTTCAGTGATTTTCAGATCATTACCAGAAGCAAATCCACAACACTACCCATCACCTCTCAGGATTTATTTGAGAAAATCACGCTGGAAATCCTTCATACCAACACCCCGTTTGACAAACCTGTCAGGTTGCTCGGTGTTTCGGTTTCCAACCTCGAAGACATGCGGATGTA
>JBEBXQ010000129.1:0-13806 GCA_040391535.1 Telluribacter sp.
GAACCGAAAGCTCACATGTAGTACAGATGCGCTTGCCCTGACTATACACCTCACCCGCTCCCCCTTTTTAATAATTTCAGCTACTTATTTAGTATCGAGTTGTTCCGCCAAACCGATTAAAAGTCCTTCAACTCCGCGAATGTAACAAAGCCTGTATGCGTTCTCGTACTGAACCACTTCCCCAACTACCCGGGCACCATGCCCGGTGAGCCGGGATACCATCTCGTCAATGTCTTCAACGGTGAACATGGCTCGCAGATAACCGAGGGAATTAACAGGCGCCATCCGGTGGTCTGATATTACCGAAGGGTTGAGAAATTTCGAAAGCTCCAGCCGGCTATGGCCATCCGGAGTAACCATCATGGCAATCTCGACGTGCTGAGCACCTAACCCGGTAACCCGGCCAGCCCATTCTCCCTCAATGGTAGCCCGTCCTTCCAGTTTCAGTCCCAGTTCTGTAAAAAAAGAGATCGCGTCATCGAGGGATTCTACCACGATGCCGACATTATCCATCCGGAGCAGTTTGTTTTCTGACATCATCTATTCTATATGGTGTATAATTGCCTGAGATATTAATTAATAATTTCTCCTTTGTTATTCTCCAGCCTTTCATGCCATTTTTTGAGTTCGCCGGGCGTTTGTCTCACCCAATCGGTTACTTCGCCAATGATTTTCAATGGCTCCCTGCTGCGGTAAGAGCGTGTAGGATTACCCGGAAATTTTTTATCGGTAACGTTCGGATCATTTTCAAAGCTCCCTGTTGGCTCCACGACATAAATGCGCTCATGGCCTTCACCTTTGGCTAAGGCCGCGGCAAGTCCTGCCCCATTCACCAAAGCCGTAAAATAGATGTGATTCATGATGAGGTCAGAGCTGTAATTAGACCTGCTCCCCGCTGTCAGCAGATCACCGGTTCGCAAATCTGCTTTCGTTCCATGATAGAAGGGACCATTATCTTCAATTTTATCTCTGAATGAAATAGCCAGGTCGCTATTCCTTTTTGCACTGTCAGGGTCTCCCAATTCTTCATAGCATTCAGCAATCCTGAAATACAGAGAAGGAAATGCCCCTCTGACAGATTCGTTATTTATATTCAGCGCAAACTGCAAAGCTGTTTCGAGCCATTTTAGCTTATCAGAAACATTTTTTTGATGACGGGCCACATAAAAAGCCGCAAGGTATCTTTCAAAATCGTTTGTCGCTTCGTTCCAGGCCTGAAGAAACAGGCTACCAGCTTCTTCAGGCCTGTTTTTTTCTTCCATATCCATACCCTGGATACAGCGTCTGACAATACTGTTGCTTGGGTTGAACTCCATTTTCTAAGTCTTGTGTTGTCTGGTTGTTATAAGATCTACTTGATTACCTATTCCTGAACTGTTAAAGTACTTCACGCAGACTCTTAACGGTTCAGGCATTGCTGTAATGCAAAAGTTCAGTCCTGAAATTATGACCATTCAACCTGCATTATGCCCAACTTATGTTAGCGGATGATTGGTCCTGTCGTTAAGTCTGCTATTTCTTTTTCTATCAGGTCAACCGAAATCGTTAATGCTCTAATCCTTCTTGTAAGTAATGTTTGCTGAGATGAGTTTTCTTTCAGCTTTGGCAACGATTTCTCACATTTACCAATGGTTGACATAATGGCTCTTTTAGCTTCTTCTAATTCCGATAAGGTGTATTTCTCCATCTTAAAAATAGTTCGGTCAGGATTGCAGGGAACGGATTGAAACCGGGCGGTAGAAGGTATTTCAAAGCGTTGTACCAGAGCAATACAAACCTGTTATTAGCACGCAGTTAGTGACTGAAAGGTTTTCAAATCCCTGTTCCACCCAGAATCTCCAGTTCCTGTCCCTTGGTTGGTTGTCCGTCCAAAACCGGCATTGCTTTTGTGATCAGCTCTCTTACTCCCTCCACTTTAAGTGAATCATCGTGATCCTCTTTGCTGTCCCAGATTTCTGTCACAAAAACGGCGTTTAAATCATTCTCATCTTTGCCTATCACATAAAGTTTACAGCCTTTCGCAGTTGATACAAGTTTGGATGCTTCCAGCAAAATATTGGCAAGTTCGTCGGAATGACCTGCTTTTGCATTTAATTTTCCGTGAATCAGATACATAATTTTTTATCCCTGTTTTCTTGTTGAACGCATTGCTTTTACTTTCAGGATGTTCGGATCAGCCACAAATTCCTCATACTTTTCGGTGTCCATTGCATAAAGAGCAATTTTTCCACTGCTATCACTATGAATACCAAAACCATACGTTTTTGTCAGCGGCGAGGTTCTCAAACAAGGTTGTCCTTTTGAGAAAAACATTTCCCTTGCCTGTTTGTATTCCGTTTTTGTCAAATCGTTCTTGTCTGCATAAACCTGAAAAAGGATGTCGTCAGAAGTATATTTGTACGGGTTTTTGGAAATCAGGTCATATTGCATTTCAGCAATGGTCTTTTTCCCGGCCTTGGAAACCGGTACCACACCGCTGACCGCTTTCGTATCTTCCGATACTTCAATGAAAGTGTCAATATAGTTTGTTGTGTGATTTCCTGTCTTATCTTTCATTTTCATTAAATTATGTTTTGGTTCAGCCTGCCACTGACGGGCCTTAGCCTTCAGGCAGGATTAAAAGCACAAATATTCAACTTTGCTAATAAAACACGTACTGCCAATTGACTACTCCCCTCTGCGCCACGCCTCTTGTCAGTACCCGTCCATACAATGTTCTATTTATTTCTTTGATGATTTTGCCTGGTGATTAAAACCGAGGCAAAGATTCAGCCAAAATTCAAAATCCATTTTACTTTTATAACCCACAGGGTCAACATAACAGTAGCCTTTGTATTGCCTGTTATTCATTATCATGGGCACAAAACCGGCTCTTTCTGAAAGTTCCTCTGTTCGTTGAGGATCAAAGCGGCACATCAGACGGTCGTCTGTCACATTAACGCACATTTTGCTATTGATCATAAATGCCAATCCGCCAAACATCTTTTTTTCCATCACGTCACGACAGTCCGCTTCACTCAGATATTTTCGGACCCGGATAGCCAGATCGTTGTCATATGCCATATTATTTCCTCTCCTGATTTTTTTTATTCTTTCCTGTCAAAACAAATCCATTATCCACTGCTTATTATATAACAGGACCAACGGACAACCCATGTTCAGCCAGGTAAGCCGGAAGACCTGTCCCCGACCCATTCCACCCGCTCCGGCAAATCAAGTATTGGCTGATTCACCCTACCCTTGGCAGCAACATACCGCATTGGGGGCAGTCACTTTGTTGTTTCAGCTCCGATTTGTTTACCTAATTTCTCAAATTCAATATCATTAGGTTCCCAAAGTTCAATTTTGTTCCCTTCTACATCGAGAATATGGATAAATTTCCCGTATTCAACGGTTTCAATCTCATCCACAATGGTTACACCTTCCTTTTTCAATTCTTCAACAAGTGCTTCCAGATTCTCAACCCGATAATTTACCATAAATTCCTTTGCTGAGGGTTCAAAATATTTTGTCTTCTCATTAAATGGACTCCATTGCGTAAATCCTTTTTTTGTGCTGTCAGCACCCTGATACCATTCAAATACGGTCCCATATTCGTTTGTGTTTAAGCCAAGATGGGTTCGATACCACTCTTGTACTTTTTTCGGATCTTTACATTTAAAGAAGATTCCGCCGATACCTGTTACTCGTTTCATTTTGTTGCTGTTTTCATGATTACCGGTACTTATTGTTTTAAATGCGAAACCAAGATAAAATGTTGCCGCAAGTATTAAAGTTATTAAAATTGCTTTTCTCATTTCTGTAGTCCGTCTGTTTCTTATGGTATCACCAGGTCAACCCGTCCTTTTGCAAACCGCTGTAGTGGCAGTTATTGTTTTCTCTTTTTAGGTTTGGGTTCCGGCAATTCTTTCAGTGTAATTCTTATTAATGTACTTAACCATTCGCTGTCCTCTATTTTGTCTTCAATCAAAAAAGCGGGTTTGGCTCCGACATAAGGAGGTAATTCAACAGGCTCCCCAATAAATTCCCGTCCTCCTTTTGTAGGCTTAATGAATAGTTTATTGTCACAGATTACCCCAAATAGTTTTCCATCGCTATAAACTCCGTATTCTCCAAACATCTTTCCGGCAGTTATAGTCCCTGTTTTTTGGATTTGCTCTGTTACGAAATCTGCAAATTTTTGATTTGATGCCATTTTAGTCGTTGATTCTGAATTCAAACAACTTCGCCTTTCAGAACTTCCTGTTTCAAGCCGGAATCCCAATACACAAACGCAGGTGTTGAACAGCTTAGGTTGTTCAACAGGAAGAATTATAAAATTACCTCATTCATCATATCCTGCTTTCAGTTTTTTGGCTGCATATAACGTACATTCCATCTTAGTGCCCGGGCTTGTATTCAGACCATCATTTTTGTCATTTTGTAGTTCGTCAGTTCAACTCCGTTTATGTTCACAACCTGTTCTTTAAGTACTTTGAAACCCTGTTTTTCAAAGAAAGGCCTTGCGGTTTTACTAACATCAGAGGTTAACAGTGTTTGTCCCTGCCGTTTTGCTTCATTCTCAATGCCGGTATAAAGTCTGAGAGCAATTCCCTGTCGCTGATAATCTTTCCGAATATACAAAAGGTCAATATAATTCCCGTTATCAAGTGTGCAAAATCCTGCTATGTTCCCCTTGTCCTGAGCTACTAACACAAATTGATTTGTCAGTACGTTATGCCAGCGTTGCTTATTTTCAATACCCGAAGCCCATACTTCAATTTGCTCGTGGTTATAATCAGCCCTGCAAATACTTCTGATCGTGTCCGCAAACAGCTGTTGCAGTTCATTGAGGTCGCCAGGATGTCCGTTTCTGATCATCATGCAGCTTATAGTCTGGTTCCCTGAATTAAAACTACCTCTTTGACCGATTGTTCTTTCAAATGCAGATACTTCTTTCGCTCTTCATCATTGAGAAAACCCTCAAAGTCCTGTTGATGCTCAAACTCTACCAGATGAATTTCATAAGGTCTATCAATATGGCTTTCTATAAAATTATCTTTTCCCGGTCTGATCCGCAACAAAAGTCTCCCGTTATATTTTAAAATTGCCGGAATGGCGATACTCTCAAATTCATCAAAAGCTTTCTCCTGACCGTCAATAATATAAATCAGCTGAGTAATCAAAATCATATCTGTGGTTATTGTTTATGCCTGGCTATTAAAACGCACAGGTGTGGTGTCCCGGGATCTGAAACCGAAGACCAGAATCTGCTCTTCATTACATAAATTCTTTATGGGTGTCGGCTGATGTACTTCTTCTGCTGGCAAAATGCTTATAAATAGCACAGTATTCCTTTTACATCTTTCAGAGCATTTTCGCTCAGGTCAGATACTTCCTTATAATCACTGCTTTCTTCTTGTCTTAAAATCAATCCAAAAATTGTATATGCCTCTGCGTTACAACAGCCGATCACTCATTTACTTACTATAGCAAACTTCAGCAGATCTCACCTGCCGATTGGATTTAAACAGGTTTTACAGTCCGCACCGATAAAAACCTGATTTTCAGCAACTGAAATCTTCAAATAAACTCTTTTATCGCCACTTCATCAAATCGCTCCTATTTTAACCGGGATACCTGACCAATGTCTATCCTGTTGAATTTTCCGTCTGTATTTTGGTGAAATTTAAAATATACTTTAAAAGTACCCCATTGCCCGGCATAGAAATCTCCGTAAATGTCCTTTCCTTCATTCTCAGCTTTATCAATCGCAAGGAATTTTTCTTTCTGACTGAAAGCATTGTCAAAAAACGATTTAAAATCCAAAGTGTTACCATCATCGGTAAAAACCGCATCGTTTGTAAAGAAAGCATACCAGGCGTTTTTGTCGCTGGCCTGCAGTGCTTCAATCGCCTTCCTTACCTTTTCATTAGAGATTTTTGATAAGTCCATAGTATCTTCAGTTTTATTGTTATTGTTGTTTGATGGTGAAGCATTATTCTTAGGAGTTTGAGCACAGGCATATAGCGAAATACTCAGCACCAGTTGCAGCATTATTTTAACGATATCATTGATGTTATTCATAATACGCTTTCATCAGGCTTTTTCTTTCACCGGTTTCCAGGTTCAGACAGTCAAATTTTTTGTACTGACAAAATGAGCCCATCTCCTTGTCGCCATTGATAAAGACAGCGCCGGCGAGCAGTACATATTTACAGGGATAATGCGTTTCTTTTACTAGTACCTCTATACGGTCGTCAATGGCTTCGTACATCACTTCGGTTGCTTCAAATATCTGATTTTCTGATTGCAGGATGCGGTCTTTATGGCGTAAGAAAATCTGTTCGATCGTATTCATCTGAAAATCAAGCGAGCTCACATCCCCTTCGATTATCTTGCCATCCGTCAGTTTCCCCAAAGCACCTTTTGCGGCTCCGCAACAGGCCGAGTTCATACTTTGTCCGATACGGCTGATTTCGCCAATAGTACCGTCTTTGGTAATACCGATATGCGGCGCGTAAAAAATCACCACTGCCCCATCTTCCGGAACGTGATGCGCAAAGGCGTTCATTCCTGTAATACCTGCAAACGGAAAACCGTTTAATCCGCCCAGATGGAAAGGCCCCAGCATTTCCAAAGCCCGTGGCGGATACTGAATAGCATTGACATCATCGCAACACATACTGTCTGCGTGCATCAGCTGGTGAGGTTTCAGGCCCAGCTGTTTTTCAATCGTGTCGAGGAGACGGTTTACGGTATCAACGGAACTGAGTGCATTGGGATACCATTTTCTTACAGTTTCTAAACTCATAGATTTTATAATTGTGGATGACTTGCTGCTATGGAATTACATTAAAATACTATGTTGGGGTTGTATCGCCGGTGGTAAATCTGTTTCGCCCAGCATTTCCCTTAAATCTATTTCTATATTACGGCTGATCTGGGTTATCGGAATATCGTTGGCATTCCCTTCAAACGGATTTTCGGTGCTTTCTCCGATTTGTTCCAGCACTAAAAATATCCAGCCCACCAATACACTCAACGGAATGGTCAGCCATATAAACCAATCTCCTGATTTTTCAGTGTGCCTGGATAACTCACCGATGAATCCCAAAGGGATCAAAAAACACAATACATTCGTAAAATAAAGATTGATGCTCGAAAACTGTCGCGGGTAGGGAAAATTCTTAATCCGTTCGCATTTGCCCTGCTGGTCATACAAATCTTTCAGTTGGTTTTCCAGTGCTACGTAATTATAGTCCGTGATAATGCCCTGTTGGTTCAGTCTTTTCAATTGACCCGATTGTTGCGCCAGAATCTGTGTTGCCCTGTTTTTTGTGGAAAGAATATACTCCCGTTCTTCTTCCGGAAGAAAGGGCTTCAGCTCTTCCTCCAGGCTGCTTTCCCATTCAGGAACCTTGTAATACCGGAGGTATTCGCGGTTGTAACTTTTGGTTTTTATGTTTTCCCAGCTTTTGGTTTCACGAAGCTGAAAACGCAACGCGGTGAGCCACGCAAAATGCCGGTAAATAATTTCTCTGTGCAGGTCTTTTTCATGATCTCCGGCGCGGACAAAATCTTTAACCATCATCCCAAAACTGCGGCTGCTGTTGATGACAGAACCGTAAATCTGCCTGGCTTCCCAGGTGCGGTTGTAGGTCTGAGTGTTTTTGAAACCTGAAATGAAAGCGGTTGCCGTACCAATCAATGCTACAGGAACCCACGGAATAGCAAGCCATGTCCAACCCATAAAATAAAACAATGCGGTGGGTACGAGGCTCAATAAAAGCATCTTATAAATTTTCTTCCGTGTCCATGGGATGAAGTGGATGAGCTTATAATGGCTTGATATATTCATCTTGATCGTATATTAATGTCCTGCTCCTGTGATTTTCAATTCGTTCAGATCCAGTTGCAACTCTGCTTTCCGGATTTCTTCATCACTATAATATTTTTCTTTTCGCAGTCGGAACAATTCTCTGCGCTGCAGCGCATAAACATCCAGCAGCACTTTGTGATAAAGCGCTGTTTCTTCGTGTCCGGCCGTATCGCATTCCAATGCACGTAATCGGTCGGAAGTGTTATTTATTTCATTTTCCAGCCTGGATTTGTAAAAACCGATCAGTTCAGTATCCGTAATGGAAGCCGGATAATTTTCATTCAGTAGCTTTAATGCCGCTTTATCCAGTCGCAGCTGAATACCCGCCTGCTGCTGGTCATCAGGAAGAATGTCGTCAATTTCTTTCAGCTTAACCAGCTTTATAATGAAAGGCAATGACAATCCCTGAAAAACCAGGGTAATAAATATCACCACAAAAGTGATAAAGATAATCAGGTTACGCTGTGGAAATGCGGCTCCGTCTGTCATCAGCAATGGGATAGACAATGCCGTTGCCAATGAGACTACACCACGCATTCCCGCCCAGCTGATCACCAGCGGGCCTTTCCAGCCGGGAGAAGGGTCTTGTCTTGCACTGGCACTCAGCCACCTGGGAAGGTATGCCGCCGGATATACCCAAAGAAAGCGCAATACAATGACAATTGCACTTATGATTAACCCATATTTAATGCCGTCCATGACAGAATATTCACCCAACCCATCCATGATTTCCGGAAGTTCGAGACCAATCAGTATAAATACCAAAGCATTCATTACAAAAATCATTGTGGCCCATACACCCAGCATATTTATTCTTGTACTACCGGTTCTGAATACTTCGTGCGAACGGTACGACATAAAAAGCCCTCCGCTCACTACTGCCATTACGCCGGAAAAATGAAATTGCTCTGCTCCCAGAAATAAAATATAAGGGGTCATCACAGTGAGTGCCGCATCGATTGCCGGGGTGGTAGGTAAATAACGATGGACGGCATACATGATGTGAGCACCGGTCAATCCTGTCACAATCCCCATTCCTGCTACAAGAAAGAATTGTCCTGTGGCTTCCTGCATTGAAAAAGTTCCTGCCAGCACGGCTACCAAAGCAAATTTGAATACTATAAGTGAAGAAGCATCGTTGACCAGACTTTCTCCTTCCAGTATGGTCATTAACCTTTTGGGGACTTTCATTCCTTTCAGCACGGTTGCTGCGGCTACAGCATCGGGCGGAGAAACAATCCCGCCTAACAAAAATCCTAATGCCAGTGTGAAGCCCGGAATGAGTTCAACAGAGGTATAGGCAATGACTGTAGAAGTAAAAAACACCAGCCCGAAAGCCAGTAAAGCGATAGGCCGTTTCCATTTCCAGAAGTCATTCCACGAAGTGTACCAGGCCGCTTCGTACAAAAGAGGCGGCAGAAATAGTAAAAAAATCAGTTCAGGGTCAAGGTGTAACTGCGGCACTCCCGGAACAAAACTGATCCCTAATCCGGCAATGACCAAAAATATAGGATAGGCAATATTCAGCCGTTTTGCCAGCAATACCAACAGGACTACAACAAACAATAACCCAAGGACAAACAGTAATGTGTGATGCATCATTCAATTATTTTCTTAAAGGGTGCTGCAAATAAATAATGACCAGATTAAGTAATAAAAATGGAATTTCTATGGCCGCTCCTTTCAGATCTTTTTGCAGCAACTGCATACAGATAATCAGCAGTATACCTGCCGCCATCAGGAAGTTTCCCCATACAAAAGTTTTGGGAAACAGTATCAAAACAGACGCCAGTAAGGTTACGGCTCCGTTAATAACGACTACATTTTTACCTAAATTCCACTTGCCAAACATTTCCAGCATTTCAGGTCTGGCATTCAGCATATTCCAGCCGTGTTTTACACCCATAAATACGGCAAAGAGTATCAGGACAGAGTTGAGTATTTTTATGATCATTGTCTTTAGTGATTAGTGTCAGGACTGGTTTAATACTGTTTCATGGTTTTAATACTTGTTGTTATCAGTTTGTATTGCCGTCATCCGGGTTTTTACTTTGTTTTTGACAGATAAAAATCCGTTTCAAAAAAGGTTTTCCGATACGCTGCTTCATCAGTTTCTCTTTGTACGATGGATAATTGATGGAAAAACCACAACTGCATTGTCCGGATTAAGCCTCTCTAACGGTTACTCCAACAGAGGATAATTTACCTGAATAAAACAAACTTTTCGTTTACAGGAAATTTTATCCCATCTTACGGTCCGTCATTGTTAAACGAAAAAAGAAATTCCCTAGAACACGCTATATCAGAAGAGTATGGCTGATATTCATTTATTCAAACCCGGATCTAAAGTTAAATAAAAACGAACATCAGCCATAATTCAGCAATTAACGAGTGGTATAACCGCCGTTTGCAAATATGGTTTGCCCGGTAATCCACCACCCGTCAGTCACTAAGAACTCTATAAGCGGAGCGATATCTTTAATATCAGTCAGTCCACCCAATGCCGATGCCGATTTGTGATACGCCACGGCCTCATCCGACTCCTGTCCGTAAAAAAACGGTGTATCCATAGGTCCCGGGGCAACGCCGGTAACGGAGATCCCTCTTTGGCCAAACTCCTTCGATGCCATCCTCGTAAAATGCTCAACCGGTGCCTTTGCTCCTGCATAAGTAGAATATAAGCCCGTGTAAGCCGCTAACAGCGAAGTAACGACAGTACAGATCTTTCCGTTATCGTTCAGCCTTTTTCCGGCTTCCTGAATGAAGAAATAAGCCACTTTTGAATTGATGTCAAACATGGTATCATATTCAGCTTCTGTGGTATCCAAAAAAGGTTTTTTCAATACCATTCCAACCGTATTGATGGCAATATCAATGCCGCCGAATCTGGATTTCGTAGCTTCAAACAGCTTGCTGATATTATCAATTCTGGTCAGGTCTGCCTGAAATATAAACCCTTCGCCACCTGCGCCCGTAATATCTGCCAACGTTTTTTCAGCCTCTGCTTTGGTGTTGTCGCTATTATAATGAATAGCTACTTTTGCTCCCTTCGATGCAAAAGTACGACTTAACAAGCCTCCTAAATTCTTTGCACCTCCAGCAATCAATACAACTTTTCCGTTTAAATCGTTTACAGCCATTTTATCTGATTTTAAGTGTTTAATAAAAATTACCAAAACAAATATTACAGCTGTTAACATCTAATTCATGGTGAACTTCACGGGATTTTTGTTTTTTCCTTTCTGAACTGCCCTGGTGTCTGACCCACAAACTTTTTGAAGAATTTTGAAAAATTAGACGGATCGTAGGTCAGGATACCGGCAATCTCAGCAATTGACCTGTCGGTCTCCAAAAGCATGTATTTTGCCTGATCAAGAATTTTCAAATCATAAAAATGACAAGGATGATGGCCTGCTTCTTTTCGGACCGTATCGGTGAGATGCTTATGGGAAACAGACAATTCATCCGCAATCAGATTGATTTCCATAAAGTCTGTAACTTCTCCTGCAACTACATCAGCAATATGTTTATCCAAAAACCGGAAATAGTTTTGGGTAATTTCTTTGCTTCGTCTGAGAATTTCCTGTTTGTCCTGTTTCATTTAATTTAAGAGGGTTAATACACTGGTTTATAGTATGATGATTTTTTCAAATAGTATATTTCATTTCCGGTTATTCAGAAATACGGGCCAAAACAGCTTTAATGGAATACGTAAATGCATTGCTCTCATCCGTATTATGGCACATTTTTCAAAACCTTTGCTCTGTCACAACTTCATCGTTTATATCTGAATCTGTCCCGGAAATCAGGATAACGGGTTAAAACTCCATGAGGGCTACAGTAGCTTGTAAAAACAATTCTAATACAAACTCGTTAATTTTCAAATTCAGGTGAAGAAATTACGAAAAAAAAGTATGAAAGAATACTGAAAACGGTTGTTTTCCATCGGAAATTTGCTGCTGAGATTATACCTGGTAAGTCGCCTCTCTATGACTGTAAGGTTTAAAAGTGTAAGAAGCTCTTTGATGATTTGTGAAAGAAAACTTATATTTATTTACAGAAACAGAAAACCACAAACTGATACGGATAAAATTACCTGATTGAGTCGTATTGAGGACATTTACAAGGCTTAACGCATGATACTCAACCATACCATGAAAGATCTTTCTCACAAAACCCGTCGCAAAGAGACCCGGAACCGGCTCTTTACGACTGTATTTATTGATATCCGGTTAACGGGCAATGCCTTAATACGGATAATATTCTGACAATTTCATGAATTTCACCCGGCTAAGCTTTAAAAGCCTGATACCCTGTATAAACCAATATCAATCATCTGAAAATCCGTCAAACTTAAACCACACCACACCAAATGGGAAAATATGTACTGATCATTTGTTTATGTATTTCACAACATCCTGCATTTACACAGATTGACAAAAACGCAGAACTGTACCAGACCATCCTTTCCAGAGACAGCTTACTTTTTACGGTGGGCTTTAATACCTGCGATGTAAGCCAGTTTGAAAGATTGCTGAGCGACAAGTTTGAATTTTATCACGACAGAGACAGTATTTCAGACAAAAGCCAGTTTATTCACAACCTGAAAAACGGCTTGTGCGGAAATCCCGGGAACTACCAGGCCCGAAGAGCAATAATTACTGAAAGCACGAAAATATTTGCCTTGCTTAACCATGGAAATACCTACGGAGCTATTCAGGAAGGCATTCATCAGTTTTTTGAAAAACAAACCGGACAATCTGAACGCTTTGGCAGCTCAGCCAGGTTTACCCATCTTTGGCTTATAGAAAACGGCGAATGGAAACTTGCCCGGTCCTACAGCTATGAACACGTCAATAAACCGGTAACCCATTCGCTCATGTTTGAAAATGATGTACAAATTGAAAAATGGTTGCTGGAAAACAAAGTACCCACACTGGCCCTGGGCGTTATTAACGGTGGAAAGCTGACGCAGATAAAGGTTTTCGGGCAATCAGCAGACAATACGCCGGCACCTTATAATACCATTTTCAATGTTGCCTCACTAACCAAGCCCGTCACTGCCCTGGTGGCATTAAAATTGGCTGATCAGGGAAAACTGGACCTCAACGAACCGGTTTACAAATACTGGACTGACCCTGATGTGGCCGGAGATCCGAGACATCGGAAGCTGACTGCGCGACTGATCCTGAGCCACCAGACAGGATTTGCCAACTGGCGCTGGTTAAATGAAGATGAAAAACTCCGTTTCGATTTCGAACCAGGAACGTCTTATCAGTATTCGGGAGAAGGGTTTGAATACCTGCGGAAAGCGTTGGAAAACAAATTTAAGAAACCTTTGCAGCAGCTGGCAGAAGAACTTGTTTTTCAGCCCTTGAAGATGAATGACACCCGGTACATCTGGGATAAAAATGTAGCCGTTTCAAGATATGCCACCGGTTATGATGAAAATGGGAAAGCCTACGACATTCAGAAAAATGCCACTGCAAATGCCGCAGATGATTTACTGACAACCATTGGTGATTATGGCCATTTCCTGGTAAGCATCATGAACGGAGATTTGCTGTCTGAAAAAATGTTTAAAGAGATGGTGACCCCACAGGTCGGAAGCATCAGAGGTAAGCACTTTGGTCTGGGTTTTGAGATCTATGATTTTGAAAACGGAGAATATGCGTTAGCCCACGGCGGGGCGGATGCCGGCGTGAGGGCTATCGCATTCATTCTTCCCGAATCAAAGCAGGGACTTTTGATTTTCACCAACGCTGACACAGGAGGAAATGTCTATGAAACATTGGTAAAGCACTACCTCGGGCAGTATGGGCAAAGGATTTTTGATATTGAGACGAAATAGACCGGAACCTGACAAGACAGAACAGAGAGCGTCTGCATTCCGGCTGAGAACTTTATCATTCATTTGAGGCAGCAATATGAACCCTCAACTTTTA
>JBEBXQ010000130.1:0-13383 GCA_040391535.1 Telluribacter sp.
TAAATTTCAATTTATAATCAAAACCGGCGAGTTTCTCCCCATACTGTTTTAATGACCAGCTGTAACTGATATCTCTCACGTATATAAGCAGAGACCGGATATGCTTCCTGATAACTTTCATCATTCATCAATCCCGTGTATCTGTAATAGTAAACTGAATAAAAAAATCCCGGCCACTTTACACGACCGGGACTCTCAACAATCGGCCATCCTTAGCAGGACACCCCGATACACTTTTAATGTCTATTTCTCCATAGGGAACTCTTTCAATAAAGCATCCGGCGAATAAAAATCCACTTTATCTTTTGTCGCTTCCCTTACCTTTTTCACCTGTTCAGGAGAAATCGGAGACGCTTCATTACCGAACGAATTTCTGACGTAGGTAAGTACAGCCGCCACACCTTCATCATCCAGTAAACCCGAGAATGGTGTCATTGGCACCTGACCCGGATATTGTTTTCCGTTTACTTCTATAGGGCCTAACAGGCCTTTTAAAACCAGTTTAATCAGTCTTTCTTCATTTCCTGTCACCCATTTGGTACCGGTAACAGGCGGAAATCCGGATGCCGTCAACCCTTTCCCATCAGGCTGATGACAGGTGCTGCAGTAGCCTTCCTGCGCATAAATCGCCTTCCCTTTGGTATAGAGTTCCAGATCTTTACCTTTCAGCTTTGTAATCACTTCTTCCTGTTTTTTCTCTTTTACCGATTTGCCCTGAACGTGTGCTACTGCCGTTTCGTAGGCATGGATCATCCAGTCATCAAGCGGTTTCTTCTCAGCCACTTTCAGAATAGCCAGTCCTCTTTCAGTAGGCAACCATGATGCAGCCACTATAGCTTCCAGGCGCACTCTGCCATGTTCATCATTAGCAGCTTTTAACAGCCACTCCTGCTGGTCTTTCATCTGGTGTCCGTTAAAATGTACTGCTCTGACTACAGCCGACCGAACATGGAAGTCTTTGGAAGTAAACAGTTGTGTCAATAAGTTTCTGTCTACTTTATTTAATCCCCAGGTTACCCACATGGCTTCCAGAACGTGATGATCATACCGGGGATCGTTTTTATCAAGGCCTGCTACCCATTTGGTAATTTTAGGCAATACCTCTTTCGCATCTCTTCCGCGCAGCTCACGACGGGTGCGGTAACGGGTACGGTATTCAGGTAATTTGAGATTATCCAGGAGCTGCTCGACAGTGGCGCCGTCAATTTTCGCAGGTGTCACCAATGGCCTTGAAGGATAGGTAATACGGTATACCCGTCCGTGCTCATGATCACGCAAAGGATCACGCGCATTGTGCTGCATGTGCCCGATAAGTACATTATGCCAGTCAATAACATATAGTGACCCATCCGGAGCGAACTCCATATCGACCGGACGGAAATTGCGGTCGGAACTTACCAGCAGATCCTGACGATGATGACTTTTAAAACCAGTTCCGTCGTCTTCAATCACGTGCTGTTTCGTACCCAGAAATCCGATGGTATTGTTGATCAGTAAATCACCCTGTACCTCATCCGGAAAATGCCGGCTGGAGATAAACTCCAGTCCGGAAGTAGGCCGTACACGATGTGCATCTTCGATCAGGTTGAAAGACTTATGCGTGGCTTCACCATACAGGGACTTCACATTTCCCGGAAGCATCCAGCGCACATCAGGGCCGGAAGTTTCACAGAAGAAATTCTGTCCGAAATCATCAAAAGCAATTCCCCACGGATTCGGAATGGAAAGCTGTGCAGTTCTTTCCAGCATTTTGCGGGCAGGGTTATAGCGATAAAAACCGCCGTTGGTAGCACGCACAGGTCCGTAGGAGGTCTCTACATTCGTATGCAGGAAAACACCTTCACCCATATAAATCGCACCCGACGGGTCGGCGGTAAAGGCATGCGCATTATGGTGCGTGTCATGATCATCAAAGCCACTCAAAAGGATTTCCACCTTATCGGCCTTATCATCTCCATTGGTATCTGTAAACAGTTTGAGGTTGGTACCCTGGGAAACATACACTCCTTCCGGGGCAATTTCAAAGCCAACCGGCAAATGCAGACCTGAGGCAAAGACCGTTTGCTTATCAGCCTTTCCGTCACCATCTGTATCTTCCAGAATCAGTATTTTATCATCCGGTTTGGCATCCCCTGCCCTGTAATGCGGGTACGATGGCATAGTTGCCACCCACAGGCGCCCCTTATTATCAAATGACAGCTGCATCGGATTAGCCAGATCAGGAAATGTTTCCTCAGAAGCAAACAGCTCTATTTTATATCCCTGTGGCAGTGTAAATGATTTAAGTGCTTCCTCCCCGTAAAGGTATTTGAGGCTACCGTTTTTATCAGGGTTATAATTGGTTTTGACTTCCGGTAAGGTAATCGTATTTTTATCTGCCGCGGCCAGGTCTGTTTTTTCTCCTTTGGAAGCAGCCAGCCAGATAGCACGGTCGCGGATATCAGTCATCTGACGGATTTTCTCAATTTCAGCCGGATAGTTTTCAGGACCAAAAGGATTATACCGGCGACCATGGGTATGCACACCGTTCGGTATTTTAATATCCTGGTGCCAGATCCAGTTTTTCTCCAGAACAGCAGCTTTCACCAGCTCCCGGCGGTTCTCATTTTTTACCGGCACTTTCCCGAAAACCTTATCAGCTAACTCTAAAGCAAACTTTGCATACCCCTCATCCGATAACTGAGAACCGTCAATGGTCAACGGTGCTTTAGCATCAGCAAACCATTTTTTGGTTGGAGTGAATACATCTACGTACAATACATCATTCTTTTCCGCTACTTCCTTCATTGCTTTGGTATACAAGGCAAGATTTTCATTTTCCTTTTTACCGTCAGGTAAATCATACCGGGCCGACAGATTTTCAAACGCTATAGGCGAAATAATAGCAAGCTGAGGAGCAGAATTTCCATTATAAAGCTGTGCTTTCGTATGTTTGATAAAGGCATCCAGCTCTGCTTTATAATTTTCAAGCCCTGCTGTTCCTTCAAATGATTCATTATAGCCGAAAAACGCCAGAACAATATCCATTTTCAACCTTGTCATCCACTCATCAGGATATTCCTGATGCCCCTCACTACCGCTGGGTGTAGCCAGTTGAGTCTGGAACTTCTCAGCACCGGGAAAAGCCCACGGGGTGTTACGGCTGGCATGCGGCCTGAAACCAGGTGTATCGCCTCCATCGCACATGTTGCGGATCACCAGTTCATAGTCGGGATAACGCAGATTAAGTTCCGTTTCAAAATGGCCGTAATTCATCATTCTGGAACCAAGATTATTCCCTATAAGGGCAATACGGGAGCCTTTCTGAAGGCTCAGATGATTGCTGTGCGTATACTGAAACGCACAAAACCCAACCACCAGCATTGTTAATGCTGCAAGACCGGGAAACAAAAATTTTGAGGCCGATTTTCTATTACTCATTCCGGGAAATTAAAGGTAATTATAAATGTTAAACAATGATGTTCTGTACAACTGGTTAAACAGGTTAATGAAACAGGCCTTGAATCAGATCAGCAGATGGCTTTTATGATTCAGGGTATTGAAACTTCAATATATGAAAAACTGTTCAGGAGCACTTTCAAAGCTGTTCATCAACTCATCCGTATCCTGCAAAAATGAAATATTATTTTCAAATATCAATATACCGGTAACAAAGAAAGTATTTTCCGGCGGATGAACTTTCCTGAACCGTCCTGCTCTTTCCTATATAATATAATTTATTTTTATTCTGTATTTAATGATAGAGAAGAGGATCGGCTAATCATTGCAGCTTGTGGTTTTGTTTAATACCCGCCCAAACAGTTATTGATGAAAAAGGTTAATATGGATTTTCAGCTATGCTGATCTGACAGAATAACATTCCTGTCCGGAGTCGGTCAGCATATTATGTGTAGTTTTGCGGACTTTATTTGCCAGTATCAATCCGTTGTTTCAGTCATTACTGAATTTCAAGAATATTATTAAAATTTTCTACGCTATCTGACAATACCTGAAGACGATGCAATTTTTACATCAGCATATTTCCAGGCTTGATCAAATTCATACCTGACAGTTTCTGCGGCTTTCTCATTTTTCTGCAAAACAAGCGAATTGTATAAGCCTATTAATGCCCAACCGTTTTTCTTCCATATCTGCAGATCTTTCCGGTACACCTCTTCTGCCTCTTTATATTTCCCTGCTTTAAGCAATACGGCTCCCAAATGTTGCCTTACAGAGAAAAACCAGTCCGGTGGTTCGTTGTAATTGAGGTTATCTTCCATAGCTACTGCCTGTGTAAGCAAGCTGATCGCCTGTTTATGATTTTGCTGCCTTGCGGCAATGCAAGCGGCCAGTACTTTGGATGCAATCTGTACCAGGTCGGCAGTCGTATTAATGTCCCACACGGTTACATACCGGAGCGTAGTATCTGAAGCCAGGCTATAGAGAGTCTTTAACTCCTGCTCAGCTCCGGATATATTATCTTTTCCCAGACAGCCCATTCCTCTGGCATAATGCCATACCGCCTGCGGATACACCAGATCCTGCGGAGGCGGTGGCAGGGAAAGCAAGGTATCCCACATGGATAATTGTACAGCGACATAATACGGGATCGTGTAATAATGTTGTAAAGTCCCCCACTCCGGAAGGTGCATGATATCTTTTGCTGTGTGTTTCTGTAATTCATTTGCTGCCCTCCAGGCTAATGAAGAATTGCCCTCCAGTGTAGCTGTGGCGGTTAAAAAATGATAATTGTGCGGGTAATAACTTAGCGGATAAACACCCTGAGCATGGCAGGCTGTCGTATACACGCTGTCTGCTTCTACAGCTCTGAGATTAGAGAGAGAACCCAGATGATAGTCTCCTGTGTTAATGTAAATATGGGAAGGCATGTGCAACAGATGCCCTGAGCCAGGAATCAATGTATCCAGCAGCATTGCGCTTGCCAATGCCTTTTCAGGAGTAGCCGAGGTTTCGAGTGCGTGGATATAAAAATGGTGCACACCTGGATGTGTGGGATGAAGTTTCATCTGATCTTCCAATACCGCAATCAGCTCCCGTGTCCAGGCCTTAGGCTTTTTTGTATGCATATCATACAAATCCCAGGGATGCAGATCCATCAGCGATTCGGCATACAGTGCACCAATGTCGGGGTCGGACGGGTATTGATCATACACTTTTTTCATAGCTGCAGCATAGGCTTTGTCCAATGAACTGCGGTCTTCCGGAGGATTAGCGGCATATCGGAAGGTCAGGGCATTGATCAGTGCTTTTTCTTTAGGTGTACTGATTTGTGAAAGCACCTGGGCCTTCACGGCTGCATCATAGGCCCGTTGAAAATTATCCTGTTCCATCCCCCCGTTATAGTTTGGACCCAGTACATAGGCATAGCCCCAATAGGCCATCGCACAGGAGGAGTCCTGACGGGTAGCTTCATAAAACGACCTCGCCGCTTCTGCATGATTGAAGCCATAAGCTAATATTAACCCCTGATTAAAATAAGCCTGCGCTTCTTCACTGGCTGTAGAAATTCTGAAATCAACACCTTCCAGTCCTTTGAATTCCGGCGCTTTTTTGCCGGATGTGTACCAATCCTTGTCGGTTGTGATGGTACTGTAGCAACTGACAATCTGAGATGTCTCTTCTTTAGTCTCATTGTCATTGCAGGCAAAAAGCAGCAAAAGTGAAAGCAGAATAAAAAAATGCCTGACCATAAAATCGTTGGATTTATTTAAGTGGCCGACATTTTTTCACAACAGCATATCATCACATCATCCCGTTGACGGTCAGTTACTAAATTACAAAAAAAGTATCTTCAAAAGCAATGAAGGAATAAAAATATTTTGCGAAAGCGCCTGTATTACTGTTCTAACATAGCGTTGAATAATTGCCTGTTTGCATGATAGTCGTATGTCGATCAGTAGCGTCAGCTCTGCCATCTTCACAGAAAAATTATGTATCGGCAGGACTGGGGTAATAACCCTGATGTCTTTAGATTTCCATGCTTCTTTGCGACTGACAAAACCCATCACCGTACTTCTACATAATACTCCTTATACCGCCGTTTTTCATCCGCTGACTCAGCGGTCAGGCCCGACTGCTTCAGTAAAACAGCGCGATAACGGTGGCACTCGCCGGCCACATAGGAATCCGGAAAAAAGCGTGCAGATTGCGTAAATAAATCATAGGCCTGCTCCCTGGAAGACACATCTTTCTTTTTCATCAGACCTGAACCTTTTTCATAATACTCCTTCCAGAGCCTGGCTTCCGGCTTCATTCTTTCAGCCTCCTGAAATACCTTAAATACAGGGATGACGGGAACAATTGAATTTTTTGCCTGTATAACCGCAGAAGGAACTGCAAAAAAAAGCTCCAGCGCTTTCAGATAGGCCAATGCTTCTTTTTCATTATGACTGTCCTGCTTCAGCCGATGCTCCTCAGACGGATTCGTAAAAAAAGACGCTTCTGCAAGAATGGCAGGTATACCGTACGTATTCCTGAGCACTGACGCCCCTGCTCCGGCAAAAACGGTAAAGTCAGAAACCAGGCTTACAGGGGTTTCGGAAGTAAACAAATATTCCCTGAGCGTTTTCGCCAGATACCTGCCCAGACTAACACTGGCTGTATTTTCAGACGCATTTCCATGAAAATAAATAATCGGGAAATTCACCGCAGAATCAGCAGTGGCGTTGTGATGAACAGACACAAAAACGTCTGCATTATTTTCCTTGGCAATCTGAGAGCGGTTTTCCAGGGGAATAAAGATGTCGTCCGTACGGGTCATGATTACCTTAGCTCCTTTGGCCTCAAGCATCTGATGCAGCTTCAGAGCCACCCTCAGATTAACCCATTCCTCCCTTTCTCCCGAAGGCCCAACCCGATATTGGTCTGTAGCGGCCGTACCGCCATGCCCGGGATCAATGCAGATAATTTTTCCGGACAGAACAGACGTTTGTCCTGATAACCAATAGGGCAGGATCAAAAAAAGAAAAGTGAATATTCTTGACATAATTCGGGCCGGTGAATTAAAACAGAATTACAAAATAATTGCGAAATTCAACAAAAACAAGGACAAGTTAACCAAATCCGAATTTTCAACCGGTTTCGATAACGTTCTCGTTATTAATTTTGTCATTTAAAACCAAAGACAAATAAATATTTGGTAATTATGAGCGTTAATTGATTTTCAGAATCAGCTATTCTCATTTTTATACTGATTAATGAAAATCAATTCCCGGTTATCGTTACAGAATGTGCAGCAGTGTTCCGGTTTCAGATCCCGGGATACTGCTCTCATTTGCTACTCTGAAGCTATTTTAACCCTACAATGCAGCATGCGTCAATACCTTGCACTGTTCTTACTCTGCTCATTATTTATAAGTTATAACAATATCAGTTTTGCCGGTCAGAAGCCGGTGATCCCCGATAGTCTTCCGGACGTGATGGCCAGGCATAGCCGCGATGCTGTTGAAAGCCGGTTAAGGAATGAGGCTATCATGCATTTTCACAACAGGGTACTGCCGGACAACCGGCAGGATTGGATACTACATAAGCAAAAGCTCAGGGAAAACATTATCAACAGTGCAGGTATTCAGGTAAATCACACCCTGCCGGTGGATATCAGGCAAACCGGGGTGATCAGGATGAACGGATATGAAATCCGGAAAATTTATTTTCAGACCCGCCCTGGTATTTATGCCACCGCCAATCTGTTTGTTCCGGAAGGTAAGGGGCCGTTTCCGGCTGTTGTAGCAATGATCGGACACTGGAGACCGGCCAAAATAGATACGGCCGGCGTGCAGCAGATCGGTCACACACTTGCTGCTAACGGATACGTTTGCCTGACCATCGACCCATGGGGAGCCGGTGAACGTGCAACGGTTCACGGTGACTTTGAATACCATGGCGCACATCTGGGCGCTTCACTGCTCAATGTAGGCGAAACGCTTCTGGGTATGCAGGTTACGGATAATATCAGAGCTGTGGATTTGCTTACCTCCCTGCCTTTTGTAGATGCGGAAAATATCGGTGCTACAGGTGCAAGCGGGGGAGGAAATCAGACGATGTGGTTTTCGGCAATCGATGAAAGGGTCAAAGCAGTCGTGCCTATTGTCAGTGTAGGCACTTTCGAAAGTGCTGTAATGCGGTCGAATTGTGTCTGTGAATTACTTCCGGACGGTCTGACTTTTACGGAGACAGCCGGTGTACTGGGTTTAATAGCACCGCGTGCATTGAAAATGTGTAATCATAATCAGGATGCCAGTCCAACCTTCTTCCCCGATGAAATGCTACGCAGCTATCACAATGCCAGGCCGGTTTTCGCGCTTTACGGTAAAGAACAGAATATTACTTATCAGCGTTTTGATCTCACCCACGGATATTACCCTCAGGACCGCGAAGCGATGCTCGGATGGTTTGATCTGCACCTCAAAGGGAAAGGCGACGGATCACCGGTTAAAGAAACACCTTTCTCGCTGGTTCCTATGGAAGAGCTGATGGTTTTTAAACCAGGCCGGCGAGATACGCTTATTACCACTACTCACGACTATGTAAAGGCTAAAGGAAATGAACTCCGGAAGAGCTACCTGAGCCAGCAACGTTTTGACCCTCAGCAAAAAAGAAAAGAACTGGCTGCTATTCTGAAAACCGGTTCTTTTTCAGGACCAAAGAAAGTTAACGTGCTGACCCGCTCAGGGGCATGGCAAAGAATCATTCTGGAAACCCATGACGGAAAATCCATCCCCGTGCTCATCCGGTCACCAACCAGCGACTCAAAAGAGTATGTGCTCCTGGCGCACGCTGAAGGGAAAGATAAGATTCCCTTGCAACGAATAGAAGAACTGCTGAAGACAGGGAAAGGAATAGTGATTATGGAATTCTCCGGCACAGGTGAACTCATCTCCCCTGCTGACCTGCTGAGCCATGGGCTTGCCCGTTTTCATACCCTGGCCAGAGCTGAAATGTGGCTTGGAAAAACGCTTTTGGGTGAATGGGTCGAAGAACTGGGTACGGTGATTCATTATTTAACCGCCTCTGTCAAAACCGGCCCGGTGCATATGGAAGGCTGGAAAGAAGGCGCTTTGGCAGCACTGTTTTATACCGCCATGACTCCTGAAAACATCAGCGGATTGTCGCTGACGATGCTACCGGTCAGTTATCTGCCCGACCGCCGTGAAGGTCTTGATTTCTTCGGATTGAGTGTATACCTGCCGCGATTCCTCCACTGGGGTGATATTTCACTGGCAGCGGCTCTGACAGGCAAGCCCGTTACCCTTAAAAATCCGGTAACCCTGACGGGCAACGATTTGAATCCGCAACAAAAAGCGGTGCTACGCTCCGAATTTGATACGATCAGAAAAACAGCCAGACAGCTAGGAAATAGTACCTGGGAATAAATGACCCCTTTACTCCTGATACAGGCACCTCCGATTACAAAATCTGATGAAGGCGGAGGTATTGCAATAACATAATGGTTTTGGCATCTTTAATTTCACCCGTACCTGTCATGGCAAGTGCCTGGTCAAAATCCATTTCCAGTACCTCTATATTTTCCTCTTCATGTGCTACCCCTCCCCCCTCATTCACTTTCATATCCTGAGCATATTCCGCAATAAAAAAATGGAGAATCTCCGTTACTGATCCCGGTGACATGTAGGCTTCAAATATTTTACGGACATCCCGGATCTGATACCCGGTTTCTTCTTCTGTTTCCCTTCGTATACAATCTTCCGCATTATCCTCATCCAGCAATCCGGCACAGGCTTCAATCATCATACCGGTAGCATTGCCATTGATATAAGTGGGTAGCCTGAATTGCCGCGTCAGAATCACTGAACGCTGCTCCCTGTTATACAGCAATATGACGGCTCCGTTCCCCCGGTCATAGGCCTCACGTTCCTGCGTAATCAGAGTACCGTCCTGCTTTTGAAAACTGAAAGTCACCTTTTTCAGGATATACCAGTTATCAGACAAGATCTCTGTTTTAACAATTTTAACATCTTTAATCATACCAACATTCTTAACGGTAACCGGGCGTGTTATCTTCACCTGCTCCATACCTTTTATTTTCTGCGAAGAAAATAAAAATTAAGGATTAAGCACAGGAAAATCTAACAGAACCGGTATAAATCCGAACAGAACAGTCCGCCATTCAGAAGTCAAGCAGCTGGCAGACAGCCTCTCCGTAAGCCGTACCGCTAATCCCAAGGCCGTTATCCGATGTCTGGTCTACCGTATTCAGTAACAATACCGAAGAAAAAGCCTGTCCGTACTGTGCAGAATAGTCACCAGTTCCTTCGAACATAACGTCCCCACTGCCGGGTATCGGGGACAGAACCGAGATATGGATGCCGGACAATCATACCGTCAATAAGTATTTTGGTTTTCAGGTCGGGACCACCCCTGACAAACAATCTTTCCTGCTCCTCTGCCCGCTGAGCTGCTGTCAAAGCACTTTTACTATTAGTGACCTTGCCTGTAATGGTCGTCTGGCATGCAGCTGACAATGCCAGAGCCCAGATGCAATAATTAATAATCCAAAAACATTTCATGGCTAATGATGCTATTGATTCATTACAAAATTGGCCGGTTAATCGCTTTTACAGAATCATTTTCCGACGAACAACCATAAAATGAGGATGAGTTTCAGAAAGCAAAAGATGAAAAGAATAATTTCTCCGATTATATTTAGCAGATTTTTAAGCAACCTGTTCTATTTCATTATTTAATCATGTTTAAGATTATATTCAGTTTTATTACCGCACTGCTGATGATGGTGTGGCTCAATCCGTTGTTCAACCCATTGGCTACTGGTTACATAACAACTCCGTATGTTACCATTGATTCTTTACCCAATGCCCAGAACTGGCCTGCCGGAATATCCGTTAACCATTTTGCAGGAGCAGATTTAACCCCCAGTCCGGCGTGCCTTGCAGTAGCTCCTTCGGGCGAGGTTTATGTAGGTGTGGACATGATAGGGTCCCTGGGAAAGGACGGTGGTAAAGGCCGGATTGTCCGCTTAACGGATAAAGATCATGACGGAAAAGCAGATACGCATACTGTATTTGCCAAAGTGGATAATCCGAGAGGGATTCTGATCAATGGCGACCAGGTGTTTGTTTTACATACCACCTTTTCCAAAGAGACCGGTAAAGCCAGCAATATGGATCTGGTGGTTTTTGAGGATAAAAACCAGGATGGTATCGCCGACGGCCCACCTCGTCCTGTAATAGAAAACATCAGTAATCCTGCCTTCCTTCAAAACCGTGGTACTGATCATGCTACCAACGGAATAAGGATGGGAATTGACGGCTGGATTTACATTGCCGTGGGTGATTTCGGCTTTCATAACGCAGTAGACCGTGCAGGCACGCAGCTTACGATGCTCGGAGGTGGTATCGTGAGGGTAAGGCCCGATGGTACAGAAATGGAAGTGTATACCCACGGACTGAGAAATATTTATGATGTGGCTATTGACCCTTATATGAATATTTTCACCCGTGGCAATACCAACGACGGCGGTGGATGGAACATCCGTTTCAGCCATCAGATTCAATCGGGTGAATATGGTTATCCGGTATTGTTCAAAAATTTTACTGACGAGATTATTCCCGCACTGGTTGATCTGGGTGGCGGCTCAGGCACAGGTTCTCTTTTTATGGACGACGACCGGTGGCCTGCAAAATATAATCAGGTACCGATGATGGCTGACTGGGGTCGGAATCAGCTTTACATACACCGGGTTACACCGGACGGACCCAGTTATACTCAGGCGGAAGAAGAATTTATCAGGCTTTCACAAATCACCGATCTGGATACAGACGGTTCAGGGATTATGTATTTGTCGGCCTGGGACGGCGCAGGATATTCCGGAAATCCTGACAAGGGTTTCGTGGTCAGGGCAGTGCCTGATGGCTGGAAGCACACCGCCTTCCCTGATCTGAAAAAAGCATCGGTAAAAAATCTGGCCGCTTTACTGAAAGCAGGTAATGCAGTCACCAGACTGGCAGCGCAGCAGGAATTATTAAAACGGCCGGTCAAAGAATCAGCAGCCGAATCCTGGAAAATCGCGGCAGATAAGAATGCAGCCCTTTATGCAAGAGTAGCAGCCATGTATACCTATACCCAGATCACCGGTGCTTCAGGTATTGACAATCTGGTGAAGCTGGCCACAGAAAACAACATGCGAGAATACGCGATACGCGCCTTATCTGACAGGAAATCCATCGCTAAAAGTGTATCTCCGGAACTCTTGCTATCGGCCTTGAGTGATCCGTCTGAAAGAGTTCAAACCGCCGCAATTATCGCACTCGGACGATCAGGCAAGCCGGAAGTAGCTGACGCATTATTAAAAACCAAAGTACCGGCTGATTTTGCCCCGCCCGCTAAAGGTACTGAAGGGCCGCATGCCACCCCGCATGCCTCTGTAATTCCGGCCCACGTAGCCATGCAGGCACTTGTCAGCTTAAATGCCACAGAAGCCTGTGTGAAAGCCATCGGCGGAGAAAATTCAACGCTGGCTTTATGGACATTGCGTTATATGCATAACTCCAAAGCGGTAAACGGCCTGATTGCCGCATCTCAGCGCACCCATGATAAGGCATTGCAAAAAGAGATTTTAACTACCCTTTCCCGGCTTTACAAAAAAGAGGCACCTTATGATGCTTCATGGTGGTGGGGTACCCGTCCTGATACTCACGGCCCTTACTATAAAGGCATTACGTGGGAGTCGTCCGAAACCATCAGGAAATTTATCCTTGCAGCGGCAGCTACCCCCGGCGCTGACGCTGATTTCTTCGCTTACCTGAATACCCGTCACCGTATGGAAATCGACGAGCTGGGCGGAGATGAGGAATTACTTGCCAATGAAGAAGTGAATGTCGATCTGGAAAAAATCAAAAACAAGCAGGGACAAGTGGGCGAATCTTCCATTGAAGATGTAATGCTGGCCATGCAAAAACTTAAAGGCAACAGCGAAACCGGCAAAAAGCTGTTCGTTACCCAGGGTTGTGTAGCTTGTCACAGTATCAGCAAAGGCGAAATTATGAAAGGCCCATTCATGGGGCAGATCGGGTCCATCATGACCCGGGAACAGATTGCCGAGTCTATTCTGAAACCGGATGCGTCTATTTCTCAGGGCTTTTCTTCCGTGCTGATTACAGCCAAAAAGGATAAAAGCTATATGGGCTTTGTTACGGAGGAAACCGCCAACAGAATCGTACTCCGTGACATTGCCGGACAAGTCTATAACATCCGTACTGCCGATATTATCAAACGGGAAGAACTCGAACATTCGATGATGCCGGCAGGATTGGCCAATTCACTGTCCTATGAAGAATTTGCTTCACTGATTACATTTTTATCAGAACAGAAGAACTAACCAGGAACGGTATTTATCATACGATTACA
>JBEBXQ010000131.1:0-13278 GCA_040391535.1 Telluribacter sp.
GGGGTGACATGATTCGTCTTCCATCTCAAAATCCCGAATATTTGCTTTCATCTACGCATTCAACCCACCATCCATCAGAATATTTTCTCCGTTGATATAAGCGCCGGCCTCTGAGGCCAATAAAACCATCAAACCTTTGATGTCATCACGGTTGGCCATGCGGTGAAGCGGTACTTTCTTACAGTAGTTCTCTACAAATTTCTCGGGCTGGTTGTTGAACAGCCCTCCCGGACTGACACAGTTGTACCGGATGTTCTTACCGGCCATCATTTTGGACATAAAGCGGGTCAGGTTGATCAGGCCGGCGTTATGAAAGAAATAATCCGGTGGTAAATCACCCATGGACGTTCCTTCATAGTTCGATAAATCGGGTCCTTTCATGCCCATCATGGAAGCAATATTGATCACGCTGCCGCCACCACTTTCCACTATCAGATCAGACATTGTCCGCAGTAAGTCCATCATTCCGGTGGCGTTTACCTGCATTGATTCCGCAAACTGTTCAATCGGTGCCCGGAAACCTTTCATCGGACGTAAAACGGCATTATTCACAAATATATCCAACCGGCCGAATTGCGAACGGATGGCCTGATCTGCCGCCTTCACCGATTCAGCACTCCCCTGATCAAGGGCCAGCGGATGTACATTCAATCCCGCCTGCCGGAATAACCCGGCTGTTTCCTCAGCGGAAGCTATAGATCTGGAAGATGTAATGACCAACGCACCGGCCTCCGCCAGTCCTTCGACAATACATTTCCCGTACAAACCTGAGCCCCCGGTGACCAGTGCAACCTTCTTTTCCAAACTAAATAATTCTCTGATATGCATCGCAATAGTGATTTTAAGCCTCCGGAAGCCGGAAAGTTTCATTTTTATATTTCTCTCTGTCTAGCTAAAACGATCCTGACACCACCCTTTTCATAACTTTCTCTGGCGGCAATCAATGTCCGGATCAGATTGTCTGTTTTATCAAAGGATAACCGGGGGCTTCCCTCCTCCACCGATCTCACAAACTCAATAATATTATCCCTGAACATCGAATAGGAGTTCTTAATATCGGCCATACGCCAGCCTTTTTCTCCGAATACCGAAACCTGAAAAGTGCCGCTGATATGGTTAAATAAATGTACCGTGAGGTCGGTTCCTCCTGTCAGCTTTATAGCAACAATTTCCTTATCAGGCATCCCCACATGCTGCACCGATTCTGTTTCAGGGTCATCAAGCAGTGCATAAACAGCTTCCAGCAGATGAATACCGTATTTCTTCCAGTCCTTTTTTCCTACTGCTGTTACCAGTTCTATCTTACCCAGAGAAGCAAGTTCCTGTTTAACAATCCGGCATTCATTCGCATAGCGCATGGATGAACAGGACATCACGAATTTCCCTTCAGCTACCTTTTCCCGGAACCAGCTAAGGTCATTCCGATCGTATGCCAGAGGTTTATCGATAAAAACAGGAATTCCGGCTTCGATAAAAGGCATCGCCATCTGTTGATGATTTTCAGGATCATCACGGGCCAGGATAACGGCATCCACTTTTGCGGTCATATCCTCCAGCCGCACCACTACCTCGTCTATACCGGACGACCGGGCAATACTTTCGGCTGTTTCCCTTTCCTGTGCCCATACATGGGTGACCCGGGCTGACGGAATACCTAAGGTATCACGATTGGCCTGAAGATAAGCCGCAACTGCCGGGTATCCGACACGACAGATTTCATCTGCGTCAAAAGTCCCGTTCACAATTGAAGACCAGGAGTAGGGGTGTGCATTGCCCGGACTCATTCCTATAATTCCGATTCTTATCATTTCCTTGCAATAAGCTATAAAACCTTATTTATGTAAATTTCATTTTCTACGTCAGCCAACCCATTTTGTCCCAGTAAGGCAGGTTCAGAAAAGCGGGGTCGGGGTAGGCCATTTGCCGGGCACGCTCCTTCAGTCCGTCTTTTAAATAACCATACCCCACGGTTCTGCATGCAGTTTCAAGGTATTCCATTTTATCAATTCCGACCAGTACCGATGCTACTTCAGGGAAAGAAAGCGCAAACTGCGTAGCCAGTGTCGGCAGATCAGGCGTATTGCCTTCTGTAAGTTCATGATATTGCTCAATATGTTTTTCAACCGCCGCCAAAGCAGGATGAAGGTTTTTCCCGCGGTCACTGAGCAAACCTTTCAAAAGGACCGAACGCACTACGATTCCCACGCCGTTTTCGGCAGCCGCTTCAAAACACGCTCCGTGGGTCTGATCCATCAGGTTAAAGGGTAGCTGAATTACATTCCATGTTCCTTTTACAATGGCAGCTCCGGTTTCGGCCACAGTATAGGTAGAAGCACCTGCCGCCCGGATTTTCCCCGTTTCTTTTAATTGCTGAAAAGTAGCTTCAATGACCGGATTCGACAAAATCCCGAGATCTGCCTGATGCAGCATAAAAAGGTCTACATAATCCGTTTGTAAGGCATTAAGGCTTTCTTCCAGCGAGGCATTGATAAAATCAGGCAGCTTTTCGTCAGGCATCAGCATACCGTCACGGTCACGGAAGTGTCTGCATTTGGTTGCCAGTACCACCTCCTGTCTTCTGCCTCTGAATGCTTCCCCCATCAGGATTTCACTCTCGCCATACATACGCGCCGTATCAAAAAAGTTAATACCGTTATCCAGTGCAGCCAGCAGCAGATGAACGGCCTCTTTTTTTGAAAGCATGTCTTCTTCGCTGTGAATACCGATTCCGTAAGGCAGTCCGATTTCAACCCCGCCGAACGCTATTTCCGATACTTCCAGTCCGGTATTTCCCAAACGATTCTTTTTCACTTCTTTCCTTATTTACCGTTACCTTCGAGATACGAACCGGAAGCTTTCTGCTGTTCTGTTTTGTTAAAAACACTGATCAGATCAGCACAATAATTTTTCAGACCTATAACGTCCGCCCCCATGTTGACAAACTGATAACCCAGCTCTGTCAGTTCCTGAAGGTTTCCGGGCCCACCTACCGTCCCGGCAAATTTGCCATGCTTTCTTGCTACATCGGCAATGCGTTTGCGGGTTTCGGTTATTTTAGGGTGATCCCATTGTCCGGGTGCGCCGATCCCCTGACTAAAATCCCCCGGACCGAAAAACAGCATATCATAACCTTCCAGCTCGGCGATCGCCTCCAACTCGTCCAGAGGCTCGGGATCTTCAATCTGCAGAATTACAAAGCGTTGTTCATTAGCCTGCTTCAGGTAATCATTAAAATCAACTTTTGTATATCCGCCGTCAGCATTCCCACCGTCAACCGGACGTCTGCCTATCGGGTGAAAGCGGGTCATATCAACCACCTTTTTCGCATCGGCCAGGCTCATGATGTGAGGCACCATAATGCCGGTAGCGTCCAGTTCAAGCGGACGGATATAGTCACTGTATCCACCCCGCGACACACGAACCAGCAAATCACTATTATGGCATTTGGTTGACCAGATCGTATTTTCAAGCGTGGCCCAATCGGTACCTACGTGCTCCTGATCTACCCATACACAATCGAATCCGGACATAGCAGCCAGTTCTGAAACCCGGGCATCTGCCAGATTCAGTTTAAAACAACTTACAATTTCGCCTGCCCTCAGTTTTTGAAGTACACGGCTTGGACGCATATTCATGAGTTATCTGTGTTTATATATTTCAATTACCTGGTTATTACAGCCTTTGTAAAAGCATCAGCATCCCATAGGCCGCAGCCGCTTTTACATCCTCATTATCCTCATCCGACGCCAAGGGAGATTCGGAACGTAATAAGCCGAGCAATACTGCTATATCTTTGTCTGTGCCGCTTTTAGCCAGAGCCATCGCCATTTCCGAACGTTCGCCTTTTGCATCCGAGGTTTTAAAACTCACCAGCATCTGATGAATTTTCTGATATATTTCCGAACCTTTACCACTTTCCGGTGCGTGCATAAATACTGCACTTAAAAGATTAAGATTGCCTTTTCCATGACTCTGAACAGCTTCCTGAGCCAGGCTCTCCCATTGCGTCAGGGATAATCCGCCCAACTGACGGATCACATAAGACGCCTGATTCCTGACAACCTGGTCTTCTACGGGTGACAATGCCCATGCTGCCATTGCATTGGTAACGCTGTCTTTCATCGCTTTTGATGTATGCGCAACACTCCATAAAGTATAGACAGAAAGACTCCTGACCGGTGATTCTATGGCTTTACGGGTAACCGCTTCATTTGCATTTAAAGGTGATATACCGAGCTTGGCCAGTGTTTCTGCAGCATGAATACGATCATTACCGCTTTCATCCAGAAATGCCTCCAGTATCTTATCTGTCCATCGTTTTTTTTCTTCCTGATCATCTGCCGCCTGGGCAAGTACTCTCCAGATACCGATACGGTATTGCGGTTGGCCGCCATGTGCTTTTTCTTCTGCCAGGTATATCTCTTTTACTTCTTCCGGGTATCCGGACCACAACAAAAACTCAGCAGCATGAACCTTTACCCATTCCTTCTGATGATACAAAACATCCCGTAAAACGTTCAGACTTTCCTGTCTGACGTCTTCTGATACTTCCTCATTTTTATTTTTTTCAGTACAACGCATGGTTATTATAAACAGGATGAAACCAATACCTAAAATTTTAAACCACTTCATCATGAGGTGTTTTTTTATGATTCTTATAAATATCTGCCCTCTTGCAGCACTTTTACCCATTGCTGATATCCCGGAAAAGTCAGATGGACGCCATCCCATGTAAATTCCCGCTTTAGTTTTCCGTGCTGGTCTGTAAAGTGCTGATGCAAATCAATGAAGGTCACATTTTCCTTTTCTGTCAAAGATTTCAGCTGTGCATTCAGCCTGACAATTTCGTTACCCTTATTACAGTGACTGGTGAGTTTACCAAAAGCATCATTAACAGGAAACAAGGACTGAATGAAAATTTTTGTCGAAGGCGATCCGGCTTTCAGCGCGTTTATCATCCGTATATAATTCTGGATAATGACATTTTCAGGAATATTCCGGGCCATATCATTAATGCCGATCAGGATGAAAACTTTTGCCGGTTTCCCCTGAATAACCTCCTCCAGTCGGTTCAGCACACCGAAGGTAATATCACCCGGAATACCCCGGTTTTTAATTTTCCCTGAGCCCGTCAGCTCCTTCCAGTCACCCCAGAAAGTAATGCTGTTACCCAGCATCACAATATCCGACTTCCGGTGAGCAGAGGCTTTGAACAGTTCTACACGCGAATCGTAAATATCAGGACGATAGGTACTGTCCCAACGGATCATTTCCTGGGCAAAAGCAATGCCGCAGGAGAGTGCTATCCACACGCTGAGAAAACATCGTATTATCATTTTGCAAGGTGGTCTGTCCGGAGTTCTCATGTTATCCAACAGGCTTAGGAACAACTGTTTTTCGTTTGATCTGAAACAGAAACAAAGCGCATATCACCAGCAACGCCGAAGCACATTGAAACATCGTACTCAGATTTATATCCATATCACGGAGTGCCCCGCCTGCATAAAGCCCTATTCCCCCGACCATACAACTGAAAAAGTTCAGGATACCATAACCGGTTGCTCTGTAGCGCGAATCAATGATCATACACAGAATCGGCATCATGTTCGCATCCAGAAAAACCCTGGTAAAAGCGAATAACATAAAGCCTGCGATGGCCAATGAAAGCACTGTCGTATAACTGGCCATCAATATGGCCGGAGCCGCGATCAGCATACCAATGACCGGCAACAGAATACGGCCCCTGGGATTTATTTTAGACCAGCGATCGGCCAGGAATCCGCCGGTTAAGACACCGATCAGAGATGCCGTATGAAAATATCCGGTAGCATATACTCCAGCCACTGTCTGGGAAAGATTGAATCTTTCCTTAAAATAGGTAGGCAACCACCCTACGATCATCCACCCCACAATGCCGATCAACGCCCAGGATAACAATGCTCTCCGGTAATCTGCATTACCAAACAGCATTTTAACCGCATTTCTGAATCCAAACGAAGCCTGTGTAGCTCCATCTGCACCCGGCAGATGTACCTCTTCTCTTTCCTTTCCCGGATCTTTCAGTCCCACCAAAAGCAATATCGCATAAACAACACCTATTATCCCGAAAACAGCAAAAGCATAATTCCAGGTATGGTTGTCAGCGATCCATCCGCCGATAAAACCCAAAGACTGGCCGATCATAATACCGGCCATGTGAATCCCGTTGGCCAGGGAGCGCGTAGCCCCGCGATGGTAATCCATAATCAAAGCCAGTGCAGCCGGAATATAACAGGCTTCACTGATTCCCATTAAAGCTCTGGTAACCAATAATTCTTCAAAAGAAGTTGCATAAGAAGTAAGCCACGTTACAAGCGACCAGACGAAAAGGCTAACAATAATGACCCGGCTCCTGTTAAATCTGTCGGCCAGAAATCCGGCAACAGGACTCAGAATCCCATAAACCCAGAGAAAAACAGACGTTAACAATCCAAACTGCGCATCCGTCATAGGCATGGATTCAACGATCGATGAGCGCATGGTAGCAATCATCATTCTATCCAGGTAATTCAGGCACCCTACTATACACAACATACCCACCACTACCCAGGAATACAATGATATTTTTGATGAAGTCATTAAAAAGGGGTTTAGATTATAATTCAGGGATGGTATTACCAGGCTGTCCAGCCACCATCTACCACAATATTCTGGCCAGTGATATAGGTAGAAGCATCTGATAGCAGAAAAGCTACTGTACCTGCAATCTCATCGGCATTACCTATTCTGCCCATAGGGGATTTTTTACTTAAGCGTTCGACAAATTCAGGATACATCCGCTGCACATCCGGATTAGGAAACGGGCCGGGTGATATGCAGTTACACCTGATATTGTACAATCCATAGTGAACAGCCAGGTACCGGGCCATCTGAATAATCCCGGCTTTGCCGACACCATACTCAACGGGGTTTTTCTGCATAGGTGCCTCATACAGATCAGGATTGGGGGAAACCATTCCATACATGCTGGAAAAAAGCACCATGCTTCCTCTGTTTAATTCGGCCATCCGGTTTCCTATTTCCCTTGCCATGAAAAATGTAGCGGTTATCCCTCCATGATTCACAAAGTCGAAATCCTCTGCATTCAGCGTATCGAAGGATTTAGACGTTGATGCAAAGGTGAGATTAACAAGTCCGTCCGGAACACCATTTTTCTGAATAACGGCCTCAACCAAACCACTACAGGCCTTTATATCTCCCACATCCAGTGTTTCTGCGGTTACGTTATCCGGTAACTGAGCTTCTTTCAGAAATTCGGATGCCTTATTCCCCAGATCAATACAGACAATCTGCGCACCCAGACTGCTAAGCAAAGTCACGCAGGCCCTGCCCAGATAACCGGCTCCACCCAAAACCCAGACGGTACGTCCGGTCATATCAAACAGATTTCTATTTTGAAAATGCATAGGCCCGTTTCTTCCTTACAAAGAGTATATCCCGGCAAGGAAGAAATCATTTAAATATTACTTAGAACCGATTTCGAGTATAGTGCCGGCAATATGGCGCGTGCCGTTGCCGATATTATAATAATAAGTCACCAGCACTCTGTTGTTATCCAGCTGCACAGACCAGGGATAACCGATGTCTCCGCTTCCGCCGTCTTCCCGCAACACAATTTCCTCAGCAGTTGCAAAGTCGGTACATTCTGCATTTAAAATCCTCGCTCTGATTCCGAAAGGCTGATGACGGTAACCATACACCAGCAACACACGGTTATCCGGCAAACGCAGGGCCTGCATAGGGTGGCCTTTAAAACCCATGGATTCCCATTTCTGAAATGTTTTGCCTCCGTCTCTGGACCGGGCAATACAGGCCTGATCTTCAAAACCGGCGGTTCTCAGAAATGCCACTATATCTCCTTTGGGCGTTTCATATACGGAAGCCTCGTTAAACGCTATTTTATTATCGGTAGCTACTTCACTGGTATATTGCCAGGTTAAACCTTTATCATCTGAAGTGAGAAGAAAATTCCCGGTCCGGCCCGGCTCTTTTGAGGTATGCGCCGCTACTACCCAGAATAACCGCCCGTTTTTTCCTTCATACAAAGCACCTCTGTTATAGGCCGGAACCGGATCTCCCATAGGTGTGGTATTCAGTTCAGGCTGGATATGCGGGGGATAGTATGGCCCTTGCCAGGATTTGGCACCGTCGGTCGAACGTACATAATAACCACCCAGGAAAGTAGCTCCGCTGGTATTAAAATGTTTGGAAGGGTCCGCGTTTTTCATATTGTCCGGACGAAGAAATGCCCATCCATAGCTGGCACACAAAATATCACCGTTTTTCAGCTGAAGCAGACAAGGGTCCTGCGAGCCTCCGAAAGCATGAGCATAAATCAGCTCAGGATTTTTCGTCCAGTTTTCGCCGTCTTTCGAGCGGACTGCCACCAGATAGCTGTTGGGATCAACATGGTTCGTATGATTTTCTCCGAAAATTTTACGGTCAGGAGCTCTCCGGAAAGCCAGGAATAATTCACCGTCCGGTTTTTTAATCACAGAAGGGAATGACGAATAGTACGTATCATCCTGATAAATGACGATATCTTTGATTTTTCTTGCAGCGGGAGGATTGTTTTTTTCTGTATTCAAAGGTTCGGCTTTCACGGTACCCAACACCATGGTCAGTGCCAAACCAAACAAAAATGTATTTTTTTTGTTTTTAAAGATCATCATTTTCTGATTGATTACTTAGTTAACATTTAATAAACTCAAAGGCACTTTTGCCAGATAGATACTTGATTTACCTTCATGACTTGAATAATAGGCTACCCATAATTTCTTTTTTTCTATCACCATTCCGGGGTAACTGTTATCACCTCCGCTGGGTAACTTAACGGTTTTTAAAACTTTACCCTTCCGGTCGGTAACATGCAAAGCTGTGGAGGCAGCATTCCCTTCATGAAACCGGGATCCTATCACTAACCGGTCTTTTTCCAGAAACAGAAAGTTAGGGCCTCCAAGCCGGAAATTCAGCCTGTTAAACTGCCAGCTTTTATAGGGCGATTCACTTTCGGCCAAAACCCCCATCTGATCTTCTGTTTCTCTCCTGATCAGAATGTACATTTTATCGTTCTTATCAAACCGTATTGTCGATTCGTTCGGACTACCGTCAATATCTATTTGTGATACTTTTTCAAAATGCCTGCCATTTTGGGTGCTTAACAGAGAGGCGTACATGGTTCTTATACGCTTCCCTTCTTTCATTTCATAATCCACGGAATACATAATCCCATAACCGGTCCCCTTATGCCACGTCAGCCGCCATATCCAATCCAGGGATGGTGAAATATCCTTACCGAACGTCACTTTTTCAAGCGGCGAAAAATGCTGCCCTTCAGCATCAGAAAAAGTTACAAAAGGCATTAGTGTCAGATACCTGCCATCTTTAAATACACCAGCCGCAACAATTGCCATTAACCTGCCATCCGGCGTTACAGACAATCTGGCCTCTCTGACATCTTCTTCGTCCATATCAAAAAGAGCCACACTTTCCCAGTTTTTACCTTCTTTGGATCTGACAATTCTTACCTTACCATTGTTTTCATTCCCCACATGGTTATCCCCTTCTCTGAATGCACAGTAGAAATAGTCTTTAAACCTGAATAAATCAGGGAATGCATCATGCCTGGTTTTATCCCATATTTTCGTAACCTCAATTGTATCTTTTTCTGCATTCATAGCCTTTAACTCACCGGAGTGTCCCAGGCAGAGTGCAATAAGTATCAGTAAGTACACTTTCATATCAGCAGTTTATTTAGAGTTTTCAGAGCTGATCATTACCGGCCCTGGCATTTTTTTTAATTATAACCCGGGTTTTGTTTCACCTTCGGTTCAAGGCTGAGGACATCATTTGCAATAGGGAAAATCAATAAGTGATCCTGTCCTTTACGGTTTTGCAGATTAGGAACCAGGTCAAATACTTTTCCAAACCGTACCAGATCCCACCATCTTTTCCCCTCATATACCATTTCCAGCAGTCTTTCCTTGAGAATCACTGCATCATTTTCTTCCTGAGTTCCATTCACAAACCTATGCTCATCAACATGATCTTTATAGGCACGCCTGCGAATCTGATTTATCTCAGCAGAAGGGTCTTGTCCCAGTGCATTTTTGGCTTCCGCTTTCATCAGCACAACATCCGCATAACGATAGAGGACAATATCGCTCAGAAATAAACGCGTTCCGCCGGTAATCAGTCCTCTTCCTTTCATGCATAATGAACTGTAATAGGTAGCGTCTCCGGCGGCATTGTAGGTATAAATTTCATGAAAAGAAGCATTTTTACGGGTGTCATCCGGGGTAAACTGCTTCCTTACCAGATCCGTCAGCACCAGCAGGCCCTGTCCGCCTCCCACCGGCTGAATAATACTTTTCGTTTCATCATCCGTATTGGCCGGGATCGCACTGTCGATGATCCAATGCAGCCAGAAATGATTCGTAGCACCATCGAGATCCTGATATCTGATGGTCATCAAAACCTCTTTATTCCCTTTGTTCTGATACTCAAACAGGTCCCCGAAATTTTCCAGAAGGGACACATCTGCCTTTTCAACCTCATTCAACGCATTCAGGGCCGTGGTAAAGTCACTTTGCCCTCCATTCATACGCTTTCCCGTCCAGAGATATACATCACCTTTCAAAGCATTGGCAGCAGGTTTTGACCAGTTAAATCTTCCGGTAGTGAAGTTATCATTACTAAACAGCGATAAGGCCTTTTCCAGATCCTCTTTGATAAGTGTAAATACTTCATTCTGCGATGAGCGTTCCCTGATGGTTTCCTCTGCACTGGAGCTTTCCGTCGGCTCTGTCCGGATGATGAGATCACCCCAGGTTCTGGTCATTACATAATACGTATATGCCCTCATGGTATAAGCCTGTGCCAGAACGTTGTTTTTATCAGCCTCAGACTTGAATGCAATATCAGGAACATACTTTATGATGAGGTTGGCAGAATTGACCACCGCGTAGAACCCGCGCCAATCGGAATGATGCGGCTGGTCTCCGCTTAACTCATTCTGAAACAAGTCATTTCTCCCACTGCCATATACCCCACCTTCAAAAACTTCACTTCGTTGCTCACCGAGAGCATAGATGGCAGCCGAGACTGAACGAAGATTCACATACATCCCATTCAGTGCACCTTCCGCATCATTTTCTGTTTTCCAGAATGAATTGGTAGTAATTACACTCGTTGGATTTACATCCAGTATGCTACAGGAAAAACCCAGAAAGAGTACGGTAGCAAGGCTAAATAATAGATTATACTTTTTCATAGTTTCTGATCAAAATGAAATACTTGCTCCAAAAATGATATTCTTCGGCATGGCATACCTTCCGTCATCAACTCCTCCTTCTTCCGGATTCAGGCCTTTATACCTCGTAAAGTAATGAATGTTATTCAGCGTTACATTAAACCGGAGATTGGACAGTTTCAGCTTATTCAACAGCTGTGAAGGTACGTTATAACTGAGTGTTACTTCCCTGAGCGCAAGGAAATCGCCCGATTCGTTATACAACGAGCTGCCCGAGGTAGTTACACCATCAAAAAGATTCCTCTGAACACGTTCCCCGCCCCAGTAAGAGCGCGGATATTCTGCAATATCGCCTTGCTTTTTCCAGGACTTATCAACCATTTCCTGGGTCAGGTTACCATCAGCATACATATTTCCATCAAGGAACATTTTACCCCAATTAAAGATCGTATGACCGGTTGTGTAATCCATTCTTACATATAATGACAGATTCTTATAGCTCAGCGTATTGGAAATCCCGCCTGTCCATAGCGGGTAGGCATTGCCCATATAGCGTTTATCTCTGGAATCAATTATGCCGTTTTTATCTGCATCATAGTACTCCACATCACCGCCATACTGCTTTTTATTTTCTCCTACGATATAGGATGCAACAGGACCGTTGCCGGCATCTTCGTCTGTAGGATAAACCCTGACAAACTGCCTGTCATACATTTCTCCCAACCTTCCACCTTCCTGCAAACCACCCTTCCAGGCATAATCCTGCAATGCATCATCCCATATAAGAATCCCGCCCACTCTGTTATTTTCAGTACCGTTATCCGGTAGTTTCAGTATTTTATTTTTTGTTCTGGAAGCATTCAATGCAATATTCCATTGCAAAGGGGCAGCTGACGGAAGAATCCTGGCGCCCAGTTCTATTTCAAATCCTTTATTCTCAAGACTACCGAGATTGGTTAATACACTGGAGAATCCGGTGGAGTGAGGTAAAGGAAGGCTTGTTAACAGATTATCCGTTGTGCGCTTGTAGTAATCCAGAATTACGGTTAACTGATCGTTAAAGAAGCCGAGGTCAGCTCCTACATCAAACGTCTTGGATTGTTCCCACTTCAGGTTTCTGTTGGAAATTACCGTATTCTGAATAGCTGCGGCACCCCCATATTTAGCCCCTACTCCGTAGGCACCTTGTGACGTAAAATCACCTAATCCGCTGATGTTCCCATTGACACCATAACTCGCTCTGATTTTAAGTTGTGACCATTTTTGACCTGAATTGCCCCAGAAATCTTCTTTATGAACATTCCATCCTGCAGAAATACCCGGAAAAAATCCCCATTGGTGTTCCTCTCCCAGGTTGGACGCTCCGTCATACCGCATATTCAGGGATAGAAGGTATTTCAGATCATAGTTATAATTGGCCGCTGCAAAGTACCCCATAATCACCTGATCTGAAATACTGCTGCTTACCGCAGTAGCTTCACCGGAGGCATTGAGGGTAGGAATCAGGTCTGTGGAAGCTCCCCTTCCGCTGGCACTTAAACCAGAAGACCTTCTGTTAAAATAGGAAAAACCTGCTCTGGCATCGACGTTATGCACTGAACTAATGGACTTTACATAAGAAAATACACCATCTGCCTGTGATTGTCTCCAACGGGAATTAGTGGCACTGGCTGCCCTGGAATCCACATAGGCAAGCGGACCATTCCAATACCCTGGTTGAAAACTATAGGAATCACCATTCACATTATACATGGATACCTGCGGTTCGAAGGCAAGACCTGGCAGAATATCCCATCTTGCTCCTAATGCCAAAGTCAGCTTCTCATTCAGGTTTTCATTCACCCTTGAATTCATGTGATATTCAGGGTTGCCAATTGCATTGTTGGTGCCTGGTGCCAGGGAACCATCCTCAAATTTATACTTGGCTGTAGGGGCAAGTCCGGCATTCCGGTAAAAAGTTACCGCTGTAGAGCCATAGGGTAAGTTGT
>JBEBXQ010000132.1:0-13261 GCA_040391535.1 Telluribacter sp.
GGTCCGTGAACCGGATAAAGACGCGGTGTCATCACTATTTGATGAACTTGAATTCAAAACATTACGCCAGCGCGTGTTTGGCACCGGTGCACCGGCAGCCGTTCAACCCAAAGCTACAGCCAGACCGTCTGCTAACGGTCAGCTTGATCTGTTCGGTACCCCGGCCAGTGCTTCACCCGCTGTTCCCGATCTTCAGAATACTGAGGCTGCACCTGCCGTACCGGCTGTTACTTTTGAGGATAATATAGGATGGGCTAAAAAGAATGCTGAAAACACGCGCCATCACTACCACATCGTTGACACACCGGCTTTACGTAAAAGCCTGGTAAAATATCTGAATCTGCAATCACTGATCTGTTTTGATACCGAAACCACTTCAGTGAATGCGCTTGAGTCGGAACTGGTGGGGATGTCATTTGCCTACAGGCCGTACGAGGCATTTTATATACCGTTTCCGGCAGAACGGGAAGCAGCCTTAACGATTCTTGAAGATTTCAGAGAGGTTTTTGAAAATGAAAATATTGCCAAAACAGCGCAGAACATCAAATATGATATGCTCGTGCTGAATAATTATGGCATTACTATAAAAGGACAGCTCCACGATACAATGCTCGCTCATTATCTTCTTGAGCCCGAAAAAAGGCATAGTATGGATTTGCTGGCCAATGTTTACCTGAATTACGAGCCCATCAAAATAGATACGCTGATCGGCAAAAAAGGAGGAAAGCAGGGAAATATGCGGGACGTAGCGCTACCTGAAATTGCAGAATATGCCGCAGAAGACGCCGATATTACCCTGCAGCTCCATCATAAGATTATTCCTGGTTTGCTTTCAGGGTATGCCTCGGATCTTTACAAAACAGTAGAAATGCCATTGGTCAATGTGCTGGTGAAAATGGAAAGTGAAGGTGTAAAGGTTGATATGGCAGCGCTGAAAGAGATGTCGGGCTTGCTGGAAAGCGATATGAAAGTCCTGGAGGAAATGGTTTATGCAGATGCCGGGGAACGTTTCAATCTGAATTCCCCGAAACAGCTGGGGGAAATATTGTTCGAGAAAATGAAGCTGACCGACAAGCCCAAAAAGACCAAAACCGGACAATACGCAACAGGCGAGGACATTTTATCGGACCTGGAAGTACATCATGAAATAGCCCGTAAAATCCTGGATTACCGTGAACTTCAGAAACTGAAATCTACTTATGTAGATACACTACCCGAACTGATTAATCCCAAAACCGGGCGCATTCATACGTCCTACAACCAGGCGGTGACTGCCACGGGACGTCTGAGTTCCACCAATCCAAACCTGCAGAATATTCCGATAAGGACAGCAAGGGGGAGAGAAATCAGAAAAGCGTTTATTCCGGCCGACAACGATTCTCTGATCCTTTCAGCCGATTATTCTCAGATTGAGCTGCGGATCATGGCCGCGTTCAGTAAAGATGAAACCATGCTGAATGCTTTTGAGCACAGTCAGGATATTCATGCCAGCACTGCCAGTAAAGTTTTTAAAATACCGCTTGAAGAAGTGACTTCAGACATGAGGAGAAAAGCTAAAATGGTGAACTTTGGTATCATTTACGGGATTTCGGCCTTTGGGCTTGCCCAGCGGCTGGGCATAGCCCGTGGGGAAGCCGCATCCATTATCCAGGCCTATTTTGAGGAGTTTCCGGCTGTTAAGACTTATATGGACGGCGTTATCAACCATGCCCGTGAGCATGAGTATGTAGAGACCATTCTGGGAAGAAGACGGTATTTGCCCGATATCAATTCCAGGAATCAGACCAATCGCGGATTTGCAGAAAGAAACGCCATTAACGCTCCTATCCAGGGATCGGCGGCTGATATGATCAAATTAGCAATGATTAAAGTACAGCAGTTTATTGAATCAGAAAAACTCAGATCAAGGATGATCTTACAGGTACATGATGAACTGGTTTTCGATGTTCATAAAAGTGAAGTTGAGCTGTTGAGTACTAAGGTGGATGAACTCATGCGTACGGCCATAGAGTTGCCGGTAAAAATAGAAACCGGTATCGGAACAGGTATTAACTGGCTGGAAGCTCACTGAGTGCTTCCGGTCATCCGCGCACACTGAAAAATTGAAATCCCGGCCTTAAGAATCTGCTGATTCACTTTTGTATATCAGCAGATTGCCATCAGGTAAAGGAGATAAAACTGAAGTGAAGTCTATATAAACAAAAAAGATCGCCCAAGTGGGCAATCCCTTTGCGGTTACACTATTAAATATTACTACAAGTTTCTAAATCAGAATGCTTTTTGAGATTAATTCACCAAAAATATTCTCTCCAAGCTTTTTCCAGGGCGACTTAATGGCTGGTCTGGATAAGTAAGATTTCAAATCAGAAGTAATTTCATAGGTTCTGTAGAAATTTCTGTCAAACAATATGAAATTATCTTCCATTTCAAAAATCCTGTAACGACCGTGGTTAAAACGGTACACATCATTTTCAATTTCACTGACCATCTTGTCATTCGTCTCTTTCTCTTCATCCAGAATCAGGGCAGTGTGTATATAGTTCCAACCTTCCCATTGATCCGGGTAAGATTTTATATGTCTTCCGAAAATATCATAAATAAACTGCAGGGATTTTTCGTTAAATGCCTCTCTTGACTGGCCGGGATCCGGAGTAAGCGGCTTTCCTAAGCGCAGTACATTCTTATAATTCTTCTTCCGGTACTGAATGACAGGTATAATCGGTACACCCGTCAGATAACTCAGATACGGGATCCCCTTCCGCACTTCTAATTTTCTGCCAAGAAAATTCACCTGTGTATTATCCTCAGGCTTTCCGCTGCCGGTATTCCCATCCAGAAACACCACCAAAGAACGGCCGTTTTTTATTTCTCTTGCTAATTTCAGCAGTATACCCGGTTCTTCAGCATTCAGGATATTAACTTTTGATGTAATTCCAAACTCATCCATCATATTCTGATAATACTGACCAAATAAAACGGATTGCTGTTCATAAAGCTCCTGACGAACCAGAATTGAAAAGTCCCGGTTTTGACGACCCAACCAGTTGATCAGGAGCCAGTAAGAACCAAAGTGGAAAGTGCAAAATATAAACGGAGATTTATTTCTGGTAACCATGGAGACCTCTCCCTCAAAATCAGAGACATCACTGAGGTGTAAGATTTCCCGGTCAAAATTCTGTAAAGTCTGATTCCTTATCAGGTTCTTGTAAATATCCTCATGCGATGACTCCGTAACGGATGGCAGAAAGTTAGTGAGGTTGGCAGAAAAAAGACCCAGTTTCACACAGTATCCCTCCTGCTTTTCCATATCAATTCTGTCGATTGACTGAACGCAATCTCTTACAACTTGCTGGTATTCCTTAAATGCTGTCATCGAATCAGTGTATTTACAACCAGGTAAAAATTAAAACGTCAGCTTAAGTTCCTTTTTAGGCGCAACAAAGTCATATACTCCAAAGCAGGACAGTGTAGGATCGTAAGGCTCATCCGCTTTCAGAATTTCTCCTTTTACCCTGATGCTATTTTTAGCGATAAATTCAGTAATATTTCCTTTCGCTTTAATATCAAATTTTTTCATAACTATAGAAATTTTTATGGTTTAAACATTTGAACAACTCCAAACAAACCATTTTCATTAGATTAATCAGAGGTAGAAAAATTTGTTTGATTTTGATATTACAAAGGTAGACTGAACCATATCCTCAGGAAATGAGTAATATTTACCATTTTTAAGTTACTTTGTAGTAAATTTTGCCATGTAAAAACATATGAAATGAAATAACTGCTCTTAATCAACAAGTTAGCAGTATTCAATATCATCAATGAAGACAATTATACTATACCGGAGTTTTCTGAAAAGGCCTTGGGTTGGACCATTTATGCTCCTCCTCGTAGTAATTTTATATGAAATCCTGAGCTGGACTTTAAATCCCAATAGTAGAATTATACACTTTAACAGATATGAAAACCTTACCTCGTATATTATTAACTGGATCTTAGGTTTCTATCTGCCCGAACTCACATCTATTTTAATACTGACCTATCTTATTAATATTTACCATCTGATTTTAAAAACGAATTCTATTCAGCTTCGTTTTATCCCTTTGATGAAGTATGAACTGGCATTTATTCCGCTGTTACTGGTTTCCTATTTCATTTTCACCCCGTTTACAGTTACAGTCAGGTTTTTACTGAGGCAGTTCCCCAACTATTCTCTGAATGTCTATAAAACGGTATATCTGCCCAACTGCTATGCTATTGAAGCATATCTGCTCTATGTTCCGTTCATCATGATTGTCGGATATCTCTTACTCAATATTTCGTTAGGAATAGATATATTCAATAATTATACCCGGCAAAACTCAGCCCTGGAAGATCAGATTCTGTTGGTTAACTCTCCAGCTGAAGAATCACAGTATCTCGAACTGGTGGAGGGGAAAAACCATCTGGGAGAAACAATCCTTGCTGTCAGGGACTGTTTTTTCTTTGAATCCAATGAGCGTAATTATTATGCACATCATGAAAATGGTGTGTTCAGAATTTCAAAATCGATCAGTTCACTGGAAACGGAACTGGATCCCTCGCATTTTTTCAGAAGCAATCGCAACAATATTATCAATCTCAATTATTTTGATCAGTATACTTACTGGGAAAAGGGTAAGTATATTCTGCAAAGTACCAAAAACAATAAACTGGAACTGGCTATGCCACGGGCACGGCTTCAAAACTATAAATCTGCGCTCGAAATAAACAGGAAATCCAGGTCAGACGATTAGCTACAGGAAACTTCTTATCTGCAGACCCTCCTTCAGCAAGTCCCGGCTGCTTTTCAGCTTAAACTTGTCAGTGATATTCTGTTTATGATTGGCCAGGGTCCTGTAACTCATGTTCAGCATGGTCGCCATTTCCTGTCCGGTATAGCCTTCGGTAACAAAATAAAGGACTTCCTTCTCCCGCTTGGTCAGAAGCGCAATCTTCCTCTGCGTTTCGGTATCAGGTTCTACAATTCCGTAGCGATCAATCAGCTGCTTAAAGCAGGTGCTGTAAAATGTTTCATTGGTGCTTAATTTACCCAGGCAACTATACAATTCGCTCAGATTATCATCTACATGAAGATAAGCACTGAACTTGTTCTGTAACATATAATTCAGGTCAACAGGATCCTTTGAATTGAAATACAGGATCACTTTCGTTTTCCTTTGCCCTTCTGCCAGCACTTCATTAAAGCGGGTTGTATCCTGATTTACGACAGCAGCATCGGTAATGACAAATGATGGCTTTTTAACACGTATTTTCTGAATTACATCATCCAGTTGCATGGCCCGCCCTACCACATCAAATCCCTCCCGTTTCAGCAAACTACCCAGTACTTCACAGGTAAAAGATTCTGCTTTGGCTACCAATACCTTCGTATCGATTTTTCTAAGCTCAAATTTATTGTCATTTTCCTTCATATCATTTGTGCGATCGGGCTTTTAGTTATACGAAAATTCATAACGTTGAGTAAATTACCAGGAGACTAATTTAAGCCTTCTAAAAGTGCCTTGTCAAGCCTCATTGCGTGAAATCAACCATTTCATGCATGAAATCAACCTAATTTTTGCATACACTTCTACACGTATGCGTTTATCAGGCCTTGTTCTGCCAGCATGATACCACCCGTTAGCCCTGCCTCCCGGCCCTGTCGAAAATTTTCTATTCAATCTGAATCATTCCTCACACAAGTATATTCTTACCCCGCTATGTTTTTGTATACAAACCCTTGTTAAAACATAAATCTTATATTTTCTCATTATGCAGCTTTTACATAATATATTTCAGGTTGGCGGAGACCTGAACGGAGTAACGTTTGATCAGTTAGGTGCACTCTGGAATGATGGTAATTCTTATATCATAAAAACTTCAGAGGGACTGATCATGATTGATTGCGGCTGTGGCGATACCCTCCCTCAGATTTTCCGGAATATGGAATACTGGAACCTCTCACCCGATGATATCCGCTACTGCATCCTGACGCACCCTCATTTTGATCATGCCGGGGGTGGTCATTTATTAAAAGAACGAGGTGTACACTTCATTGCTATCCACGAAACAGCCGATGCTGTTTCCAGTGGTGATGACCGTTGCTGCGGTTACCTGTATCATAAGATATTTACGCCTTTTGAGGTGGATAGTATACTTACCGATCGTCAAACCTTTGAAATATGCGGATTGACCTTCCAGACCATGCATCTGCCCGGACATAGTATGGGTTGTACAGCATATTTTCTCCATTGGGAAGGTCGCCGGATTGTTTTCAGCGGGGACGTGATCGGTACTTTGCTCGGAGGTGATTTCGGCTGGGGCGGTTCCATTGACTTTGACAAAACCAGATACATGTCCTCCCTGGCCCGGTTTGCTAAAGAAGATACCGATATTATGCTCCCCGGCCACGGGCTTACTTACTTCCACCGGCCAAGGGTGAGAGTAGAGGAAGCGCTCAACTCCGCCCTGATGCAATGGAGGTAGCAAGCCTTACAACGTTTGCATACTGGTTAATTTCTGATAAAAACCATGATCAATCTGCATCAGTTGGTCATGGTTCCCTCTTTCAATAATTTCGCCCTGATGGACCACCAGAATTTCATCAGCATGCTGAATCGTACTTAACCGGTGAGCGATCACCAATACGGTACGGTTTTTCATCAACTGTGTAAGTGCTTCCTGAACCAGTTTTTCTGATTCGGTATCCAGCGCTGAGGTGGCCTCGTCCAGAATCAGTATGGGAGGATTTTTTAAAATGGCACGTGCAATACTGATCCGTTGCTTTTGTCCGCCTGAAAGCTTTGATCCTCTGTCACCAATGACCGTCTGGTATCCATCCGGCTGGTCTGTAATAAATTCATGTGCATTGGCTATGCGGGCAGCCCGGATGACCTCTTCTTCTGAGGCCTGAATACCAAAAGAAATATTATTATAGATCGTATCATTGAATAAAATGGGTTCCTGGGTTACGATCCCCATTAAAGCACGAAGCGAAACAATATCCACTTCTCTCAGATCCCTGTCATCAATCAGCACACTTCCCGAAACCGGATCATAAAAACGGGGCAGCAAGTCTGCTACGGTTGATTTCCCTCCGCCCGATGACCCCACCAGGGCAATAGTCTGGCCTTTTCTTATCCTGAAGGAAATGTTATTCAGTACCCTAATACCTGATTCATATTCAAAGCTTACATTTTCAAACTCTATTTCCTGGTCAAATGCTGTAATTCTGGCCGGATTTTCTATATTAACCACCTCATTCTCTTTATCCAGCAATTCAAAAACACGTTCACCTGCTGCAATGCCCCTTTGGGTATTACTAAAAGCATTTGTGATTTCTTTTGCCGGCCTCATGACCTGTGAAAACGTGGCGATATAAAAAATAAACTCTGAAGCCGATAACTCCGAACTGTTCGTCAATACCATACTGCCTCCATACAAAAGAATCATAGCAACTACGGTAACCCCCATGAATTCAGAAAAAGGAGAAGACATTTCCCTTTTAAAAGCCATCGACCTTATGGATTTTTTGTACGCATTATTTTCACTCCGGAATTTCTCACGGATAAACGGTTCGGCATTAAAGGCCTTAATGACACGCATCCCGCCAAAGACTTCATCCATAAGACTGATCAGTCCGCTCAGACGATTTTGCCCGTCTCTTGCTTCCTTTCTCATTCTCTTCACCATAACGGCAATAAAAGTTCCTGAGACCGGAATCACCAGAAACGCAAAAAGGGTAAGTGTGGTTGAGATTTTAAAAAGCGCAAAAAGGTAGACAATCAATGTAGGCAGTTCTTTAAAAGCGGCTCCCAATGTATTGGCTACTGAATTCTCTACTTCCTGTACATCCGTCAGTATCCGCGAAATAAGGTTTCCTTTTCGCTGGTTGGAAAAATAACCCAGATGAAGTCCCGAAGCATTATCAAACACTGCCTGACGCAGATTGGCAACCAGATTAACTTTGAAATTTTCAAGTTGTCTGACCGACAGATATCTGAAAATATTAGAGAGCAGCACCGAAATCACGACTACTGCACAAACGAACTGTAAGGCCCCTAAAGAACCATACTGCTGTACGAAAGTATTGAAAAGGTAATGAAACAGATCAATACCGTAATCAATTGAAAAGCTGAACTGAGGGTAAACAAGTGTGGCGGGGTCATTAAGTTCACTGGTTTGCCTGAAAAGGACATTCAGCAAGGGAATAATCAGGGCAAAATTCAATAATCCGAAAATACTCGCCAGTACAGAGGTAATAAAATAGGGGATTAAAAATCCCGTCATGGACCTGGCATAGGACAAAAGCCGCCAAAATGTTTTCATTTAAAATTATTTACGCTGCGCTATTCTGCAAATCTGTTTACGATATCTTTTATAATTTCCTGTGTATAAGCTCCGTTATATGGCCCGTACCAATTCATGATTACCGTTTCATAAAGATCACGGTTATAGTATTTATCATGAGTAACATATCCGATATATCCTCCGTTAAAGCTTGTTACGATCAGGTCAAATCCTTTATTTTTTGCATAAGCATCTAACTCCGGAATCAGTTCGCCGGAAAAATCAGCCGGCATCCCGATCATCAGGATATTGCCTATTCTGAGCACTTTGATATTAGGTTCATAATCACCGAACATCCCCCTGAAAACCCAGGATCGCAGGCCCAGGTCCATAGAAATACGGGGCGTTGGCTCCCGCAACGGAAATTTCAAAGTCTCCGCCTGAACTATATTGCTCGTCTGCTTTACGTTTTTCGAAGAAGGATTAAACATGGCAGCATCAATCCCCTGCACCTGCCGGCTGATTTTATCAAGATCATCCGAACCACTGACCTGAGGCCCCATACTTCCTACTGCGCCCGCCATGTACATCGCGAAATCATATCCTTTTTGTTCAAGTGTGTCCACCAGCGCTCCAGGGAAATCCCTTGACAATATCATGTTAGAAGCACTCAGGATTGTTGAATGCGCTGCGTAGGAGGCCATAATGATTTTTTGTCCCCGCTCTGTTGTAAATTCAACGCTACGGATTTCCGGATCAATACTGCCTTCAGGTCCAACCAGCCTGTTCCTTACATGAACCGAATCAACAGCCTCCCGGTAAGACACCTGTGCAGTAACCGGATTCCTGCGTGCCATAAGTACCGCCTGAAACATTGCTTCAGCCAGATCTTCAACTACCTTTTCGTCATAAGATCCGGCAAAGAGTAAGCCGGCAATTTTTCCTCCCCAGCCGCCAACGCTGCTGTGGGTATGGGTAGCTCCGAAAAAAACATTTCCAAGAGGTATATCAATGGCTTTCAGCTTTTGTTCCAGTAACGCGACTACCGAGGGAGGTGTTATCAACAGATCTGATGCGACCACTACTGACTGATGCCTGACGTTACTGATGAAAAGCGCTCTTACAAATACCGAGTCATTGACACTTTCATAAGGTTTAAAACTTCGTTTGCCATATCCGGCCATTGAACGCGGTACTTCAGGCGTAATGTTTACTTTAGCCCATCCTATCCTCAAAGGATCTGAAGCAACTGACGTATCGGCTGTCAGGGTTCCTATTTCCTGTTTCCATTCCTGGTAATAGGGCATTTGCTGATATGGCGTCCGGTCAAGCGTCGTTATCAGAAACGGCAGCAACAGAAGAATCAGTAACAGAAAAACACCAATGCCTTTTATCGTATTCAGTATAAATCTCATAAGGCTTTTACCTGGGGGAGATGAAATAGCTTTTTTACTTGTATAATACGGTAAAATTAAGGTTAATTCCCACGCGAAAATCAAAAAGGCGGGTTAAACACATAAAACAATTATTAACCTGTTATAAATCAAAACAGCCTGGCGAAAAATCCGCCAGGCTGTTTAACTTTCCACTTAAGTACTAGTTTTCTTTAACCAGTTTTCTGAAGTATACTGCTCCGCTGGAGGTACTTATACGTACCAGATAAGTTCCAGGAACGAGCGTATTCACTTTTATTGTTTCTTTTGCTCTGGTGCCGCCGAAAGCGTTTTTGCTAACAGTCTGACCAGCCAGATTGATTATTTCCAGACCTGTGATCGGTGATTTTGACGAAACTGTCATTTCATCAGCAACCGGGTTAGGATAAATTTTTGTATCAACGTCACCGGATAATTCAGCATTTACAATCGGGCTATAGGTATAAGACTTATCAAGATCTACCATTTTAAGACGATAGTAATTTACCGAACCATTTTCGGCCTCAGGGTCATTAAAGCTATACTTACCTCCGGTATAGTTGCCTTTAGCCGACACCGTACCGATTTTGGTAAATCCATCCCTTGGATCCAGGCTTCTTTCCACATCAAAAAAAGCAGAATTCAGTTCTTCTATTGTAGTCCAGTTTACCATCACACCCTGATCACCTTTTTCTGCAGTGAGACTTACAAGTGTCACAGGCAGGTTACAGGTACCTACTTCCACTGTTATTTCAGCTTTAGGTCCGATACAGGTGTTCGTGCCCTGAGCAACATAATACGTAAATACACCTGCGTTCAAAGTACTTGGTTTGATCTCGTTGTAAGGCGTCGGATCGTTAGGGTAATAAAAATACAGATTGTAAGAACTGCTGGTAGCGGTTGCTTCAAGTGCATCTGCTTCATCATTCAGACAGTAGGTCACTTCCCCGCCGTCAATTACTGAAGGTGTTTCCGAAATCACACCAATCACAATGCTGAAGTCATAATAACAGTTTCCGTCTCCAAACTCTCCGCCGCGGGGAATAGCCACATAGCTGCCATTTTCATTCGGAAACCCATCCTGTGTAATTTCCTCAGAGCCGTCAATCGTGAAGAATCTTGTACCTGCATCAAAAGAATCTGCAATGCTCCAGAAATCGATGGTAGGAGAAGAAATATTACAGAAAGTAAATTCCTTATCAACAGATGGTTCTCCTGTACATGATGAAATAATCGTAATCACCTGCGGATCTCTTATAACCGCCCCTTCACATGATCCCTGCTCATAACCGGTAATGAAACTGTTTGCCACATCCACTCCTGACAGTTTTCCGGTACCTGAAACCTGGCCATTCAGACTAATCTGAGGTGTACAATTCGTTACATTCAGGTAGCGGCAATCATCAGATACCTTGATTTTAAACTTCAGCTTGCCGATGATATCTGATCCGTTATCAGGCAGAGGCATATTTCCGATTTTCCATCTTATTTTACCATTACTGCCAAGAGAGGGCTCAAAGGTCGGATTGGCATAGGTGCCACCTGGCGTTCCCGAATAAATCCACTGTGCGTGAAGGCTGTTATTTACATAAGAAGCAAGGAACGGCATTGGAATTTCCAGAATGGCGTCACGCAACGGTTCGGTACCACGGTTGCGGATCTCGACTTCATAAGTGAGCAGATCTCCCGCATTTACGGTTTGATTACCTGTACCTGCAGCCGAAGAGTTAATATGGGTCAGCTTACTCAGGCCTTCTATCTCGGGAATATAGGCATCTACTGCAAAAACGATATTGTAAATTATATAAGTATCCTGTGTACTGCCGTATTGAAATTTGGTAGAGGTCTGACCATAATTGATAATAGACCGGTCATTATTGGGCAGATCAAACATAACGATGTCAAGCCCTGTATTGTTAACAAGGTTCGGATTTCTGTTATTATCTCCGGTAGTTACAGATGAGTTAAAAAAGTTTCCTGAAGTATTATTATCATGACTCAGAGAAATCCAGTTAGTGTTTGCTGCATTTCTGATTTTAAAATAATCTCCGGCAATATTCCTGTCGCCTTCACCGGCCATCATTCCCATTTTTACTTTTATCTCCTGGTTGGTTCCTGAATTCTGAACCGCTTTAAACCCTGACACACTCAACTCATGAGAGGTTGTCGTATTACCTACTACATAAGCAAGACCATCAAACATGGTTACATCACGCCATGGCATTTTTGCATTTTCGTAAATTACTACCATACCCCAGCCACCATAATAACCGGTTCCATCTGCATCCCCGATGGATGATGCAATATCAGCCACTGCATACTCGCCGTTAGCTCCATTGGTATTATCACGGACTAAAGCAGTTACGTCAGCAAATCCGGCATACATATAACCAGCTTCCTTTTTTCCGTAGTAAATTCCGTTGCTTGAGGCTGTAATCTGAGTATAATTATTGCTACCTGGTATTTTTAGTTTCACTTTTCTCTTGTCAAGCAACGTATTGTTTGCATAAGGTAAGGTTTCAATCAATGCTACGGCACCGCTTGTGAAATTGCTGCTGCTGTTACTTTCTCTCCTTGTCAGGGAATGAACCACAATCTTCGCCTTGGAACTATTGTCATAGATAACATACGGCTCATTGAGTGTAGCAATTATATAAGTGGTGCTACCACTTACAAAAGTACTGAACGTGGCACCTATCGGAGAAACACTATTGCCGCTTCTTACTCTTACAACCGGAGAATTGCTCCAGTTTGTAAATTCAAGTATTTTACTGTCAAATGTATATCTGACATATCGGGTGCTGCTGCTGTTACCCTCACTGCTGACCGTTAAGTTCTTATCAAGGTATTTGATACTATTCCCGCTACTGATCTCACGGGCTGCTCTGCCACTCCAGTACAAACCGGCAAAGGCCACTTTTGAACAATTGGGATCAATATCATTACTCCCCGACAATTTCAGTTTTGCTTTGGAAGAGTTAATCGTACCGGAAACCCCGTCCACATCCACAAACTTCATGGGATTGTTATTACTACTGTTATCCCCGTTTTCATAGTAACTGGAAAGCGTTACGTTGGTGTTACCAATCATAGTAAAGTCACCCCTGAGATGGAAAATGGATTGTCCGGCATAAGGCGGTAATGCCTGACCGGAAGTACGTGCTGCAAAGGGTTTGTGTACCTGTGCAAATAAACCTGCGTTTATACAATGGACGAAAAACAGGGCAAAAAGAAGGCCAGCCCTTAGCCGGTTACGGTAAGTGGAAAAAGGTTTCATAAAATATTAAATTAGAGAAATGAGTTTGTATTTTGTTTCAGAACCAACCGGCTTTAAAAACAAATACAAATTGCACTTTTTAAATAAAAATAAAACTGATAAAATATGAAAACAAATAGAACAAACTCTTAGAATATCAAAACCACCAAATGTTTAAGATTAGCATTATTACGTATTCAGAAATCCAGATATGTATAATACTTTCTCATGTTTATAGTTGATCAGATGATCCCGAATTAGTTCTTTTGTTTGACTGTATTTA
>JBEBXQ010000133.1:0-13205 GCA_040391535.1 Telluribacter sp.
TTTGCCGTATTTGCCTGGGCGATGGGTGTACCGTCGCAGGATGTTGAAACAGCAGGCGCACTGATGGGTACCAAAATGGTTATTAATGAATTTGTCGCTTATCTTGACCTGGTTCAGGTGAAAGATCAGCTTGATCCGAAAACACTGGCTATTACCAGTTTTGCATTATGCGGGTTTGCTAATTTCAGCTCTATTGCCATTCAGGTAGGAGGAATCAGTGAACTGGCTCCTACGCGCCGTGCTGATCTTGCCAAACTGGGTTTTAAAGCACTCATCTGTGGTACGCTGGCTTCCTATATGTCCGCAACTTTTGCCGGTATTTTACTTTAAGGAACTGTTTCTGAAGGTGTATTGGGGCGGGTTGAGGATTCATCCTTGCCGGATTGACTGATCTGATCAGAAGTATCTGACCAGCCAGTTTAGTATTTTTGACTGATATCCGGTTTTATAGGGTGGAAACAAAAAGCGGATAGTACCTACGTGTCTTTTCATGATACCTTTAGCGTTTGAAAATTCCTGAAAGCCGTAAAATCCGTTAGATTTACCCATTCCGCTGTTGCTGATTCCCCCAAAGGGCAGTTCAGGGTTAGCAAAATGCTGGAGGAAATCATTTACCATTACACCTCCGGCGCTGATCTGCGAAATCAAAAGCTGCTGATTGCTGATGCTTTCACTCATGATATACAAAGCGAGTGGTTTTGGTTTATGCTGTATTTGTATAATGGCTTCTTCAAGATTACTAAAAGACAGAACAGGTAAAACCGGACCGAATATCTCTTCCTGCATCACATGCATGTTATCGGTTACGTGTGTGAGTAAGGTGGGTTCAAAATAAAGATCTGCTTCATTTTTTCTTCCGCCAAATGAAACTTCAGCCCCTTTTTCAACTGCATCCGTAAGCAAACGATGCAGTCGCTGAAAATTCCTGGTGTTAATAATCCTGCCGTAACTTCCGGAATTTTCTATCCCGTTACCGTCTTCATTATACATTTTCTGAAGAGAATTGGTCAGCTGCGTTATGAGCTGGTCTTTTTGACGGGTGTGAACCAATATGTAATCCGGGGCAATGCAGGTTTGTCCGTTATTCAGGAATTTAGCCCAAATGATCTTATCGGCTACTTTAGCGATATTTACCGTATCATCAATAACAAGAGGAGATTTACCACCTAATTCAAGGGTTACGGATGTCAGGTTTTCTGCTGCTGATTTCATGACGATTTTCCCTACTCCGGGGCTGCCCGTAAAGAAAATATGATCGAAAGGAAGTTTCAGCAGTATCTGCGCAACCTCCATATCACCTTCCACAACAGCGATCTCTTCCTCATCAAACAGCCTCTTAATCATCTGACAGAGGAAATAGCTGGTTGCAGGAGCATATTCCGACGGTTTTATGATAGCGGTACAACCCGCCGCTATAGCAAAGATAAGAGGTTTGAGTACGAGGCTGAAAGGGTAGTTCCAGGGAGCGATCAGCAACGTCCTGCCTTTGGCTTCGTAGTGAATGTAACTATCCGTTCCCAATGCTGACAGCGGAGTAGGTACTTGCTGCGGCTTCATCCATCTTTTCAGGTGCCTGCAAACATGCCGGATTTCGCTGGTTACCGGAATAACTTCAGAAAGAATGGCTTCATGACGTGGTTTTCTCAAATCTTCATGCAGCACCTGTGTAATTTTATCCTGATGAGCGATAATGTAGTTTTGTATCATCAGCAACTTCCTCCTTCTTTCATGGAAGTCTGAAAGTGCGGTCCGTTTTCTGGTTCTCTCCTGACTATCAAATATTTTTTTGATTTCTGAAGTCAGAGTCATGGGAGTATTTTCCATCGTATCATCGGTTTTCAGGAATAGCACGGCAGGTAAAAGTAAGGATACAAAAGGTTTAATTTATAAGAACAACAGGAAAAATTGGTAAAATAGGGTTGCTTTTGGTATTTTGCTAAAAATTTAAGCAAAAGCACTTCTGATTGGTATGAGCATAGTAAGCAATAATATCAAATATCTTCGCAGGCTGAATGGCCTGACGCAAGAACAATTTGCCCGTAAGATTGGAATAAAACGCTCTCTTTTAGGGGCCTATGAGGAGGCCAGGGCAAACCCCAATCTGACGAACCTGAAAAATATGGCCGCAACTTTCGGGGTCTCGGTAGATAGTTTGCTAAAAAATGATCTGCGAAAGATCAGAGAAACACCGCAGCTGAATCATACATCAGGTAACCAGTCTTCTGCTTTTCCTTCACCTTTGCTGCATGAACCTGTCCGGGAACCGGAGTCCCTGGCTTCAGTCGTAAACCGCCATCCGCTACCTAAACAGGATGTTACGGTAGTTGCCCGTCCGGTATCTTTTAAGCCTGTCAATTATATTGATTTTGATGGTGATCCGGTAGAGGATAAGCCCCTTCCGGTACGGGTGCAGGAAGATATGTTATTCAGAACACCCGCGCATGAAGTAAAGTCTGTCGAAAAGCATGAGCCTGAGGTATTATTTAAACCGGGAAGTCAAAAAGTGACTGTGTCCGGACAGCAGATTCCTTTTATCAGTAAAGAGCAGGAACGGATTTATCCCAATCATATACACGACAGGAGCTATTTACAGCAATTGCCTGTTATCCAGTTACCCGGAATAACAGAGGGAACATACAGGGCATTTGAAGCCGGTACTGATTTTCCAATGCCAGGCACCCTGCTTGTTGGTCAGAGGATCCCTAATCTGCACGAAATCAAAGACGGTGAGACGTATATACTTTTCCTGAAAAATGAGGGCAGTGTGTACCGGCGTGTTTTTAATCAGATCAGAGTCAAAGGTGTTGTTGCTCTTTTTTCCGATGTTGCCGGTGTTGCTAATACCGAAGTTTCCTCGAGAGACATTATAGAGGTATTTAAGGTAGTATGGTTTATCAGCCGTCAGATGTCGTTACCGCAGCAGGTCGATCTGGCTCGGGTTAAGGACCTGGTCAGTGAGTTGCAGAAAGAGATACAGCATGCATTGCCTTAAATAAATTCTTCCAGTAGTCTTTCGATTTTTTTCAGTGCTTTAGTCCCGCCGTTAGGGTCAAGAACAGAAGTTCCCAGCTTATACCACAGCTCATCACCTGTACGGATATGATGGCCCGGTTGCTTTCTTTCATTACCTGTAATCAGGTCGGGCCTGAATTCGGCTCCGAATACAGTACCCAGGAAATGATGCAGGTCGTCCCATGGAAGCTGTTTTGTCTTTTTTGTATCCGGATTAACGACCGAAAACTCGCGATGCAGAAATGAAGCTTTAAACTGAAGGTTATTTTCCTTTCCGTCTGCAATACGGGTATAGTCCATTTCAAATGACTTTTCCTTACCGGATGCTTCGAAAATGGCCTGAATAATTTCCTGCGCTGTATAATTCCAGTTTTTGAGATCTTTGGCATTTTCAATCACCAGTTCCTTCCCGCCTGAGTCTACGATAAGCTCATGGAATTCATCCATTTCAGAATCCGGCCTGGCGGGAGAAATTTTACCCGGTAGTTTTTGTAATGACCGGCTTATGATTTCCAGCCATATTCCCGGAAGTTTCCCTTCCCAGTTTACATCATCGTTGCCGGTAAAACCTTCATCTGAAATTTCACTTTCATCCAGGTCCTCCCGATCGGTATAAGTCATTTCAAGGCTGGTCTGAAGGGTGCCCTTCGTATCTGTCCGGAGGGTCAGGGTGTAAAAATGGGCATAAGGGGCCGGGGTTACCGGTGCAGTTTGATATTTGTAAATAATCTGGTTCCAGCGCATGGAGTTAAATAATTCGGTATTAAAAGTAAAATTATCTAATTCAGTATAGTTTGCAAAGATTTAGTGCAGATTGATGTATGTTTTTACTGTTGCCGCTTTATCAATCTTTCCGGAAGGTGTTTTTATAAACTCTTTCAGAAAACAGACCTCCTTCGGGATTTCGTATTTTGAGAGCCGGAGCTTTATATGCTTTTTTAATTCTTCAACGAGATTTTCTGAAGGAGAGGCCTGAATCAATAGAATCAGTTTTTGTCCTAATACGGAATCGGGAATATGCCAGGTAAAAAACGGAAGACTGAGTTGCATAGTTGCTAAAGCCCTGCCGATTTCCTTGTCCACTTTGTCAAGTTGTATTTTTATTCCACCCGAATTAATAATATTATCAGCTCTGCCCAGCCACCTGAATGTTCTTTTGCCGGTAAACTCTACCAGATCATTGGTCTGTATTATTTGATGGTCAGTAACGGTACCTGCCAAATGAAGGCAACCCCGGTCATCGGTCCCGGCCTCAATATCGTCCAGCAAAAGGTAATCTTCTGACGGATCTGTACCGTTAATACGCCGGAGGGCCACATGTGAAACCGTTTCCGTCATGCCATAGCTCTGGTATATTTCGGTCTGCATATCCTGAATCTGACTCATCAGTAATGTGTCTGCCGGTGCGCCCCCCAATAAAATTTTCCTGAATTTACGGGAGATGGTTTCTTTGGAATAGCTGACCAGCAATGTAGTAAGCTGCATGGGTGTCAGAGCTGCAAAATCGCAGGCAAAATCCTCCGGTAAATCGCATAGCGGATCTGCGGCAGGATGAACGACCGTAGCGTTCCAATTGAGCTCAAGCGTGCGGACCAGCATCATAAACCCGGCGATCAGGTCTGTATTCAGGGCGATCAGTACGCTGGAATTTTCCGGCAGATTCAGAGCCTTTCCTGTGATCCGGGCACTATGGACCATCTGGCTTCGTCGTAGCTGAATCAGTTTAGGGTCACCAGTAGAGCCGGAGGAGTTCATGGCAAACTGTTGTTGTCCGCTATTCCAGTCTGTTATTTTTTTTCTGACCTTTTCAAAATAAACGTCACTTTCAGACTCATTGCCTATACCGTACTTACCGGAAAATTTATAAAAGGAACCTGACATTTTTAAAGAGGTCTGGAAGGGGTATCGGTACTATCTCCGCTGGGCAGTGAAGTGATATTGGCATCCAGCGCCTTATAGGCCTGGTATAAATCGAGCATTTTACGGTTGTGGTCTGAAAGCTGATAGTCGATTTTCCAGTTCATGGCAGCTGCCAGCTGAAGCATCATAACCTGCAGCTGATTGGCTGCAATTCTGGGCAGGTCGCTGTCGAGGGCTTTTTCGTTCATAGTCTTCTTGGCTTCTGACAGAATATTGGTATAGTCTTCACTGTGAAAGCGGTTGATGAACCCTTGTTCGATATCATAGAATTTATAGTCTGTATCCATGGAAAGTACCTCCGGTTCAGGGAAATAATCGACGATAAGCTTCCTGTTGTCAGGATCTATATGTGTTTTTATTTTCCCGAAATCATATCCTACCAGTACCTTTGCCTTGGCAATAACCAATGCTTTTTTGCGGTCGGTGAACAGGCTCCACAGATCTTTGTTATGTTCATAATTGTAGATTTCGGTGAAATATCCTTCCGCCATAACGACTTTAAATACTTTTTCGATGCGCTCCAGTAATACAGTCGCTTCCCGAGTGGGTTCCTGTGGCAGCGTTTTCGCGCCAAAGAAATATTTGTAAGCGAATATTCCGCTCACGGCACCCACAAAAAGGCTTATTATAAAAAAAAGTAAGGATGAGATTTCCATGGTGGTTATTTTTGTCCGAATATTACTTGGACAAAAATAACCGCTTGAAGTAACATAATGAAAAGTAATTTGACGAAAGAGCTGAAAGAGCTGATCGTTGTTGCCGGGCCTACGGCCGTAGGGAAAACCGATCTGACGATCCGGCTGGCCGAAGAGCTGGATACGGTTATTCTTTCAGCGGACTCCCGTCAGGTTTTCCGGGAATTGTCTGTCGGAACAGCGAAGCCTTCTGATGCAGAATTATCTCGTGTTCCTCATTATTTTGTGGATACTCATTCTGTTACCGACACCTTCAGTGCCGGGGATTTTGAGCGGGAAGCACTTTCACTTCTGGAAGTCCTGTTTCAGCAGCACGATAAGGTGCTGATGACCGGCGGATCCGGCTTGTATATCAGGGCGGTATGTGAAGGTCTTGATGATCTTCCGGTTCCTTTACCGGGTGTTCGGGAAGACCTGATAAAAAGACTGGAAACAGAAGGGTTTGTCTCTTTGCAGGAGGAAGTGGCAGCCATCGATGAGATTTTTGCCGGTTCAGCCGAATTTAAAAATACGCAGAGGGTGTTAAGGGCGCTTGAAGTTTTTCACTCCACCGGGAAACCGATCAGTGCTTTTCAGAATAAAAATACAAGGCGGCGGCCATTTGGTATTCGGCTTATTGCCCTTGAGAGACCTAGGGAAGAATTATATGAAAGGATCAATATACGAATGGACCAGATGCTGAAAAACGGCTTAGTGGAGGAAGTGGGATCTGTATTGGAGTTCAGGGATTGCCAGGCGTTGCAAACCGTAGGGTATAAGGAGGTTATCGGCTATCTGGATGGGGAATATGAATATGACGAGATGGTCAGGCTGCTGAAAAGAAACAGCCGGAGATATGCGAAACGGCAGATGACATGGTTCAGGCATCAGGGTGATTTTACATGGTTTCATCCTGATCAGTTCCATGAAATCGTATCTTATATTAAAAATGAAAGTAACCCGGTTACCGGTGCAGGCAGGGTAACCGGGTGAAAGAAAACGGTTATTCGGCGTCTTCCAGTTCGCGATAAGCCAGAATTCCGCCAATGACATTTCTGACGTTGGTGAAGCCATTGACCTCCAGAAACTGCTGAGCGCGGCCGGAACGGGCACCGGAACGGCAATGGATGATGATTTCTTCATCTTTTATATCTTCAAGCTCATCCACTCTGCCCGGTAATTCTCCCAGTGGGATCAGAATGGCACCCAGATTATCTTCTTCATATTCGTGCTCTTCCCGAACATCGTAAAAATGAAGATCTTCTCCTTTTTCAAGTCGTTCTTTAAGTTCTTCTACGGTAATATCCATGTTGGTATGCTGGTAAAAATAATGATTGCCTGAAATTAGCAGTTAAGTCAGTTTTCTGCAAATCACTCTTCGTCTAATGACGGACTTTTGTGCAGATGCATTGAAAATGACATAATTTCTTTATTAATTTTTCTTTTGATTTTCTTCTCCAGTTTCCGATCCTGAATATTCATCTGAAACTGTAATTTATACCTCACAAAGTCTTTGTGAATAGAACTGACTTTCAGCAGAAAACTATGCTGCGGAATGGCCATCGGGTAGGCTTGCATAATACTGAGCATGTGATTTTCAATATCATCAGGATCCATATTGAGATTCAGGCTAAGCTCAAATTCCATAGAAATCAACCTGACATTCTGTTTCGACTGGTTAATGACAGAGGTATTGAAAATTGTAGCATTGGGAATTAAAACCAGATCGTTATCATCGTTTTTAATGATCACGTTGATCAGGGTGATATCAACAATTTTGCCTCTGTGCTCACCCACTATAATATGGTCACCTAATGAAAGCTTGTTGGAAAACATAATGATCAATCCGTTGATCATCTGGGTGATATAATCTTTGGTCAAGAGTGCGATGGCCGCAGCAGCAATGGAAATGCTGGTGAAGAGGCTGATCGGGTTAAAGTTGAAAAACAGTAAAAGTGCAATAATAACGGCTACTACATTCAGGACAGAAGCGATTTGCTGGATGCCCAGAATAAAGTTATTGTGAAAGCCTCTTGCGGTTTCATTCTTATGCTTGTACCAAAGAATCAGGGTATTGGACGCAACAGAAATAATAACATTAACCCCCAGGAAAAAAATCATTGTCCTGACAGCATTCCGGATTAATGGCAATGATTTGAGCCACTCCTGCCGGTCATGCTGGAGATACGATAATCCCAGAAATAATATAATTTTCAGTGCGATAATGGCCACACTTCTTATTGGCCACGATTCTTTTGATTTGTTAGTCATTGATATTAAAATTCATTTTTTGGATGCGTATAGCATTTAATATGGCCAGAAGAGCAACACCTACATCAGCGAAAACAGCTTCCCAAAGCGTAGCAATACCTCCGGCACCCATTAACAGTACTATCAGCTTAACGCCAAAGGCCAGCGAAATGTTCTGTAATACGATACTTTGTGTTTTTCGGCCTATTTTAATCGCCACCGGTATTCTGGATGGCTGATCTGACTGAATCACTACATCGGCCATTTCAATGGCTGCGTCACTTCCAAGTCTGCCCATGGCAATGCCTATATCACTGATAGCGAGCACGGGTGCATCATTAATGCCGTCTCCAACGAAAGCGACAGGTTTTGATTCTTCTTGTCGGATCCGCGACAGAATTTTCACTTTGTCATCCGGCATACAATCACCGTAGGCTTCCCGGATTCCGGCCTGGCGTGCCGTTTTTTGAACAATGCTGTCTTTGTCTCCTGAAACCATTACGATGCGGTTAATTCCCAGTGATTTCATGGCGCTTACTGCAGACAATGAGTCTTCTTTCAGGCTGTCCGCAATCACCAGGTAACCTTCTGCTGTTCCGTTTACCGCGCAATAAAGAACAGTATCTTCTGTCTGTGGGGTTATTTGTGTAAGATCAACGGATAATTCTTTCATCAGACGATCATTCCCGACGGCTATTGTTTTATGGTTGATTTGTCCTGTTACGCCTCTTCCCGGTAATTCCTGTAATCCTTCCACAGCAGATAACACCGTATTCATTTTTCCGGCATATTGAACGACTGCTCTTGCTACAGGATGTGTACTTCCTGATTCCAGTGAAGCTATATAGGACAGTAAGGTGTCCTGGTTCAGATCTTTTGTGTAAAGGTGTTGTACTTCAAACCTGCCGTTGGTAAGCGTGCCGGTTTTATCCGTTACTACTGTTTTGATTTTAGCCAGTAAGTCCAGAAAATTACCTCCTTTTACCAGAATGCCGTTTCGGCTCGCGGCGCCTATGCCACCGAAATATCCTAAAGGTATTGAGACCACCAGTGCACAGGGACAGGATATAACCAGAAAGACCAGCGCACGGTACAGCCATTCATCAAAAAGAAAAATACCGCCGGTGTAAAGTGAATAGAGGAAAGGGAGCAGCAGTATTAAAACAGCGCAAAGCACGACAATGGGTGTATAGATTTTCGCGAATTTCCGGATATATTTTTCGGTAGGAGCTTTCTGAGAAGCTGCATTTTGTGCAAGTTCCAGGATTTTCGCCACAGCACTATCCTCAAACTTCTTTGTTACCTGTACCTGAATGAGCGAATCAATCACAATGCTTCCGGCCAGTACATTTTCGCCTTTTTCAAGAACAAGCGGTTTACTTTCACCGGTTAAGGCGGCGGTATTCAGCGTAGCATAATCTGTCAGTAACTCACCATCAAGAGAGACTTTGCCGCCCGGCTTAACCACGATCGTATCGCCAGGTTTTACGGTATCGGCATTTACGGTAGTAATCTGATCATTTTGTAATAAAAATGCCTCTTTCGGGCGGATGTCCATCAGGGTTTTGATGTTTTTCCGGGCCTGTCTTACTGCGTCACCCTGAAGCAATTCCCCAAAACTGTAGAAAAGCATTACCGCTACACCCTCAGGGTATTCGCCTATGTAAAAGGCACCCAAAGTTGCCAACGTCATCAGGAAAAATTCATTAAAAAAATCTTTATTCCCCAGGGATAAAAGAGCCTCTTTCAGTACAGGTAGCCCAACAGGCAGATAGGCCGTCAGATACCATAGAAAGCGTTTATAACCATTGAAAGCATCTGATTGAAGCCAATGTTCCAAAGCCAGTCCGGTTAGTAATAACACCAGACTGAAAAAGGCGGGATAATACACCCGGAAGCGGCTTTTACCTTGTTCGTTTGGATGTTCCGAAGCGGGGTTATGCGAATGATGCGTGCAACAGCCTTCTTCTGCCTGACTGTGTTGGTGTGCCTGAATATGTTTTATATCTTCCATAGTTCCGGAAATAAATGTATGCAAATTTACTTCTTAACGGAACGCAATGGAATTGCAAAGTTATACAGAGCAGCGGTCGCAAAGCCCTCTGACCACCATATTAATCTCTTCTGCGACAAACTTTCGGGGAAGCTTTAATTCTGGAATGTGTAATTCCGTCAGGCAATAAGTCAGTTTACACTGATTGCAGTGGAAATGTAAATGTAAATCCCTGGGTTTGCACTCACATCCTTCTTCGCACAGCGCATATTTGGGTACACCCGTTCCGTCGTCTATACTGTGGATAAGTTTCCGTTCTTCAAAGGTCTTGAGCGTTCTGTATAAAGTAATCCGGTCGACTTTATCAAAATCGGCTTCAATATCGGAAATACTGACAGCATTATCCTGACGGCTTAATACCTCCAATACGAGTAACCGCATAGCAGTAGGCTTGATATTGCTTTTGGTGAGTGTATTTTCAAGAACCTCCTTCATATTGTATTTTTTGTATAAAACAACCAGACATAAAAAAAGGTTTATCTGAATACGGCATTGCCGAACAGCAACTTTCCATGATACCAGAAACCTCTGAATAACGGATCGTCAGCCATATAGATAATTTCACCTTTTCCCATTTTCTGAGTGCCCAGAATCAGCGTTTCCTTTAATTGTTCACTGATTTTGCTGCCTACAAAACCAGTTTTATAGCTATCCTTCCCCAGCCAGCCAACATTCCATCCGTCAGACAGATACCCTAAATGATAACTGCCTTTCACAAGACTATAGTAGTGTTCGTTATAGCCAAAGGAAATCGGATGGGAAGGGTCAAGCTGTACTCTGAATACACTACCCGGGGTCTCATTACTGACACCATCCCTCATTTGATTACCATATTGTTTCTGATCAGGAATGACTTCATTTTTGTTGTCCGGCCGCGTCTCTTTTTTAATTAGGGAAAATTCACTTTTTCCAAGAAATGAAGTGAGTGCATTTTCCATGATAATGACTTTTCCCCCTGTACGGATCCATGATTTCAGATTCGTGAGTTCTTTGTCGTTGAAAATGGAATGATGATTTCCCGAAGGTACAATCAAAACATCAATTTCGTGCCAGGGAAGCTGCTCTAAATCATCACCATTCACCAATGTTACAGGGTAATGAATCTGCTGTTCAAAAAAATGCCATATTTCTCCCAGTGCGAGAGGTGAAGACGTTTTGCCTGCCAGAACAACCACTTTGCGGGCTTTAAGCGGTACAACGGCATGCCCTCCGAAGTCCATTCCTTCTGTTACAAATCCGGTTTCAGAGGCCTTGATTTTTACCTGAAGTGAATCGGCTTTCCGGACCAGAAGATCCTTTAGTCCATTGCCGTGTATTTCATTTCCTTTTCTGGTAACAATCAGTGTGCCTGCGTCAAAGGTCTGATTGTCTATCCGGAAGGCATGATTGGCTGTCCGCACACTTACATTTGCCTGAAGTAACGCCGATAAAAGTTGCAGGCTTTCATAGGATTTCCAGGGGATGAGGTAAGCATACGGATTTCCTGAAGCGCTGTTTCTGACAGAATCAGGTTTATAATCAATGGTTTCCGTTTTAGCTTTCAGTCCGTAGGCATTAACACCGTAGGCAAAGGAGACGGCCCAGGTGGTGATGTCGTAGGTCAGTGAATCTTCCAGTTCAGGATCGGGTTCAAACAGGATTTTTAATAAGCGGGATTTGGGCTGAAAAGCCGAAATGACAATATCCTCTTTGCTTACAGAAACTGATTCTTCCTGTAGCGTAGAAAGATTAATTCCTTTGGTATCCATGTTCTTTGCCGGTGACCCGTAACGGATGCCCTGCCTGTCCAGGAGTTCGCGTAAAGCCAGGATACTACCACCGTTCGCTTCACTTTTAATGACATACGTATTGAAGTCACCCGTTGGTTTTTGGGCCGCATTCTGATGATAACTGATAAATTCATTCACGGTTTTTTCAGCATGGTCTGAAAGGGCGCTCAGCGTGCCGAAACTGGTGGTTACGTGATGGGCAATCCTGTCTTTTAGCGTCAATGTGTCACCTTCGGTTTCCCGTTTCAGGGCAATGCCGGCATTACCGCTACCAGCCTGCTCATAAGTCATACCAATGGCACCGTTATATACCGGCCAGGTATCACCATAACTGGGGTAAAATAAATCAAAGCTGAACCTTGTAAAGTAGAGCCATCCGTTTTTGTCAAATTCCCTGCTGTTATATTTTCCGAGAATATCGTTGAATTCCCTTTGCCAGGGAGTAATGTCTTTATGAAATGGTTTTGCAGCCGGAGGGAAATAATACGAAGATCCTGCACCCATCTCATGAAAATCGGCATGGACATGAGGCATCCATTGGTTATAAAGCAGTAATCGTTCCTGTGATTCTTTCTGAGATTGCCATGCCCAGTCACGGTTCAGGTCGAAAAGATAGTGATTGTATCGTCCGCCCGGCCACGGCTCACGATGCTCCCACGCATAAGGTGTAGGGTTGGGTTTTATACCGGCTCTCTGGTTGTACCATTGGACATAACGCTCATATCCGTCTGGGTTCAGACAGGGATCAAGTATAACGATGGTGTTTTTAAGAATTTCTTTTGATCTGTTATTTTTTGTGTCCAGTAAGTCGGACAATACTTTCATAAAAGCTGATGAGCTTACTGCCTCATTTCCGTGGACGTTATAGCTCAGCCAGGCAATAGCCGGTGTTTTAGTGGTAGGTGAGCCTTCAAGCAGGCCGATACTCTTCAGATGGTTGATCCGGATATCCTCAAGATAGGACATATTTTCAGAGGAGCCTACTACTATCGCCATCAAAGGGCGGCCTTCATAAGTGGTTCCGTATTGAATTTTGCGGGTTTGTTCCGGGAATTGCGCTGCGATTTTCTCCAGATAACTGATTACATCATGATGGTAGGGAAAACGGCTGCCCAAGGGATAACCCAGAAACTGGTCAGGAGACAGAGACTGAGAGACACCTGAGAAGGCCAAAAGCACGAGAAAAGTAAAGATCGCAAGAGATTTTGCCATGAGAACGGGGGAGGTGCGCATGTTTTCACCTGATCAAAAATAGAGATTGAAAAAATTTTCAACAAATTTTAGAAATTATGTATCTGAAAAAGAGGGCAATAAAAAATACCTGAAAAATAAATTAAAATTATTTTGGCAAAAGGCTTGCGCGGTATACCTCAAGCCGCTACTTTTGCACCACGATTTCAGAACAACGAAAGAGTTGAGGTGAAAAAATCGCACGAAGTAGGAGACCAGTCGGCCCATTCGTCTAGCGGTTAGGACACGACCCTTTCACGGTTGAAACAGGGGTTCGATTCCCCTATGGGTCACAAA
>JBEBXQ010000134.1:0-12898 GCA_040391535.1 Telluribacter sp.
AAGTGATCCCGTTTGGATTCGAACCAAAGACCTACTGCTTAGAAGGCAGTTGCTCTATCCAGCTGAGCTACGAGACCATTTTCTTCTTAACAAAGAAAAGCAGTCAGTAGTTAAAAGCGAGTTGTTATACAACTGCAAACTGCCAACTGCTTTTTGTTGTCGGGGAGACAGGATTCGAACCTGCGACCCTCTGGTCCCAAACCAGATGCGCTACCGAGCTGCGCTACTCCCCGTCACTTGGGCATTAATTACGGACTAAGAACGTCATCCCTCTTTTACATCAACCGCCCGAAGTTAATGCGCGGAGGGAGCGGGATTCGAACCCGCGGTACCCTTGCGAGTACGGCAGTTTAGCAAACTGCTGGTTTCAGCCACTCACCCATCCCTCCTATTCCGGGTGCAAAGATAGAAGGAACAAATTCTAATTTGCAAACAATATCACAAAAAAATATTTTGGTATTCTGTCAAATAATTAACTTTGAGGCATTTTCATCGAAAAAAATATTTTTCAGAGCACTTTCCGGAGAACGATTTTGCAGAATGCTGCAGATATCACTTTAATAATGATGCGCTGAATATCGTTTATCAACTGCAACCTAATGAACTGGAATTATCCCCTCGGGGGCACAGAATATACATTTATTGTACTGTTTGTACTGGCTTATATGATGTTTATCATCAGAACAGTCCGCACGGCCAGGTTACTGAACTCTAAAACCCATTCCATTTATATCAAATTATTTCTGAGAACCATTTATCTCTCTCTGATATTTATTGCATTAATGGGCCCCTCGTTCGGGGAAGCGGAACAGAGTGTGCAGGCTACAGGTAAAGACGTCTATTTTCTTGTCGATTTATCCGCCTCCATGAATGCCACAGATGTTGTACCCAGCCGGCTGGAAAAGGTAAAGTACGAAATGACCAAAATGGCATCACAAATCGGCAGTAACCGGATTGGACTGGTTATTTATTCCAATGAAGCGTATGTACAGTCGCCGCTTACTTATGACAAATCTGCCCTCAGTTTATTCATCCACACCCTTAACACCTCTCTTCTTCCCCATTCAGGCAGCAATGTCTGTGATGCGCTGGAGTTAGTCAACCATAAAATCCTGCAGGATACCCTGGCCAATGACCGCAATAAAATGATTGTGCTATTTACTGATGGTGAACAGAATTTTTCCTGTAGCGGCAACATTTACAACAATATCAGAAGGTATGGGATTGATCTGTTTATTGTAGGAGTGGGCACACTCAACGGAAGTTCTATTCCCGACGGCGAAGGTTACCTGAACGACCAGCACGGCCGGCGGGTGATTTCCCGTCTTGATAAATCTTTTTTGACAAAAATGGCAGATCAGACAAAGGGTGCCTATTTTTCTCTCAATAATGATGTCAACGAAATCCCTGCGCTCACTGATAAAATCAACGCCACATTCAATAAAAGGGTGGATATGCGTACAATAGCCGTTACCAGTGATAAATATTATTATTTTTTGGGTCTGGGATTATTATTTTTGCTGCTGGATGTGATTTTCACCATCCGTACTTTCCGCCTTTAATGAAGGCCGGAAACCGTATTAAATCTGGCGTAAAATGAGCTTGTTTCTTATCTACGTACTGTTGTGGTTTTGGGATAACCGTTCATTTGATGCGGTAAAAGAGGCCAATATGGCCAGAGAGCAGGCTCAGACGGCCTATATCGAAGGCGATTATGCCACTGCAGCCAGTCTTTACAGGAAAATTATTTCCAATTTTACATTTATTGATCCGGTAACACGGGTCAACCTGGCACATGCTTCCTTTCTCAACGGGGAAATCAATACAGCCGAAGATCAATATAAGCTGCTGACCAAATCAGACAGCCGCAGAATTTCCACCATTGCGCAGATTCAGCTGGGTATGATCGCCCTGCAGAAAAAAGATACCGCTATGGCATTGTCCAATTTAAAATCAGCGCTGAAAATCAGTCCGTCCAATGAAATCGCACGCTACAATTACGAAATTCTAAGAAGGCAGTTTTCCGGTATCCCCGCTCCGGTAAATACAGGTGCAAGCAATACAAGTGATCAAAAGACTGAAAAAGAAAGCAAAGAACAGGTTAAATTTGCAGAGATTCCGGAACCTGCAGCCGCTAAAAAGGATCTGCTGGAAAAACTGAATCAGATGCATTTATCAGAAGAAGAAACGCAGGCTATTCTGGATGCCATGAAAGCCAACGAATTACAGTATATTTATCAGCTAAGAAGGAATCAGTATCATTCAACCGGCCAATCCCAAAACAAAAAAGCGGAGTGGTAAATCTATTAATTATATAACCAATATGACCGATAACGCCATCAAAGAAACCCACTTTAACTTTCCGGGGCAAACGGCTTTTTACCGCGGAAAAGTAAGGGATGTATACACTGCCGGAGATAAACTGATAGCCATTGCTTCAGACCGGATTTCCGCTTTTGACGTGATATTACCCAGAGCAATTCCGCACAAAGGACAGGTTCTGAATCAGATCGCCGCACATTTTCTGTCTGCTACCTCTGATGTTGCCCCCAACTGGCTGATAGACGTTCCCGATCCGAACGCAAGTGTTGGTTTCCGGTGCGAGCCTTATGCCGTGGAAATGGTAGTGAGAGGCTACCTGGCCGGGCATGCGTGGAGAGAATACAAAGCCGGAAAAAGGATATTATGCGGCGTCCGCCTTCCCGAAGGGCTAAAAGAAAACGACCGCCTTCCTTCTCCTATCATCACACCTTCAACAAAAGCCCATGAAGGACATGATGAAGACATTTCCAGAGAAGAGATTATCGCTAACGGCATTGTTCCGGAAGAAGAGTACGTTCAGCTGGAAAAATATACCCTGGCACTGTTCAGAAAAGGAACTGAAATGGCAGCGGAAAGAGGGCTTATTCTGGTAGACACCAAGTATGAGTTCGGCAAGTTAAACGACCGGATTTATCTTATTGATGAAATCCATACCCCTGATTCTTCACGTTATTTTTATGCTGACATCTATGAAGAAAATCAGAAAAACGGAGTTCCTCAGAAGCAGCTTTCGAAAGAGTTTGTGAGAGAATGGCTGATTGAAAACGGATTTCAGGGAAAAGAGGGCCAGACTGTACCTGAAATGAATGACGACCGTGTAACAAGCATATCAGAAAGATACATCGAACTTTATGAAAAAATAACCGGAAAGCCTTTTATCAAAGATAACAGCACTGATATTTCATCAAGAATAGAAGAAAATGTAATCAAATTTTTAAATTCGCATTAATCCACTGCTCAGCAAATAAATTTTTATAATGGAATACGAAATAAAGCGGACTGAACAATACGCCCAGATTGACGTAAAAGAAGCTTCATTCAGTGATGAAGTCCCCGAACTTTTCGAAAATCTTGCGCGTCAGCTCTTCAGAGAAGAATACAATAATCTGATTGTCATTCTAAACTCAGCAAAATCAATAGATAACCAGGGTATTGTAACCATGAGAAAGGTTAACAAGTTATGCTCCAACAGCCTGGGTATGCTGGTCGTAGTTACCAAAGATGATGATTTTGCGGACTTACTTGAAGACTCAAAAATCCCCGATCTGACGATTCTGCCGACTACGGAAGAGGCCGTTGATGCAATTTTTATGAATAATCTGGAAAATGAGTTTGGGGCTGGTGATGACGATGATTATGATGATGAAGATTACCAGGGCGTCAGTGAAGATTCAGAAATTTAGATCGGCACAGTTTTTCATTATTTCATAAAATCAGCACCTGTTTCATTTTGACTTTCCAGGTTACCATATTGGGTTCAGGATCGGCATCTGCCGTATCAGGCCGCTATCCTTCAGCACAGATACTGACCGTTGACAACGATCAGTATCTGATCGATTGCGGAGAAGGCACGCAATACCGTATGATGGAAAATAAGATAAAACCCGGTAAGCTGAAAGGAATATTCATATCGCACCTGCATGGTGACCATTACTTCGGGCTGTTTGGCCTGCTCAACAGCCTGAGCCTGGGGCATCGTACGGAACCCGTCAGATTATATGCCCCGGCCGGATTACAGGATATACTGACGGAAATTTTCCGGTGGTCTGACACCCGGCTTACTTACCCGCTGGAATTTACAGAAGTGGATCCTCATGCACATCACACCCTTTTCCAGGCAGGAAGGCTCACGGTTGAAAACTTCCCGTTACAACACCGTATTCCCTGTTCAGGATATATTTTTCGTTATAAAAATGATGAAAGAAGCATGATCAGAGAAAAACTGACGTCAGAGATTTCATTCGAACAAATCAAGACACTGAAGAAAGGGATGGATGTGATTGATGCCGAAAACCAAAGGATTTATGAAGCGAGCGAATACACCTATCCTGCCGCTGAAGCCCGTGTATATACCTATTGCTCAGACACTTCTTATGCTCCTGAAATTCTTCCGTTTATCGAGGGAACAACCACCCTTTACCATGAGGCAACCTTTCTGAATGACCTTTCAGATCTGGCGACCAAGACATTACATGCCACTGCAAAGCAGGCAGCTCAAATCGCAAATCTGGCTAAAGTACAAAAACTGTTAATCGGCCACCTTTCTTCACGGTATCCTGATTTTAATCAATCACTGGCAGAAGCAAGAGTCGTTTTCCCCGAAACCTACGTCGCCTCGGAAAATGCCACGTTTCGCATTTAAATACAAATTCTGTTGATTTATAGCACGATAGATTTCGGTTTTCTTAATTTAAAACCTTTCTAAATTTCATAAAGGTGATTTTCGTCACTTCTTTTTACGTCCCTGAGTCCGTATTTTTGTATTCTATATTGTGAATTAGGAATGTACAATCAATTTAGATCCGTAAGTCTTTCATACCAGTGCGCTCCCCTCGATATCCGTGAGAAAATCACGCTTAACGAAGACGAAGCCAAAGCGTTAATGCTTCGGTTCAAAGACTTTTTTCCGTTGACCGATCTGATGATCGTTTCAACCTGTAACCGTACAGAAGTTTATTATTCTGCGGAAACCAACATCAATGATGATATCATCCGGTTATTGCTGATAGAAAAAGGATTGCCTCAAACTGATGAGGTAATTCAGTATTTTGCAAAACACGACGACAGTATGGATGCAGCCAGGCACCTCTTCGAAGTGGCCACCGGGCTTCATTCTCAGGTTGTGGGCGATATGCAGATTCCGAATCAGATCAAGAAATCCTATCAGTGGTCAGCCGACCTTAATCTTGCCGGGCCTTATCTTCACCGTCTGATGCACTCCATTTTCTTTGCTAATAAGAAAGTGGCTCAGGAGACTTCATTCCGTGACGGAGCCGCTTCTGTTTCTTATGCGGCAGTTGAGCTGGTGGAGCACCTGATGATCAATCCGAAAATTCTGGTGGTGGGTCTCGGAGAAATCGGAAGTGATGTTTGTAAGAACCTGTCGGACAGAGGTGTTCAGGATATTACACTTATCAATCGTACCCGGTCAAAATCAGAAGGCCTGGCGCTTGAATATGGATTTAAAGTCGCCGGCATCGACAATATCGAAACAGAAATTGCACAGGCCGATATCATTATCTCTTCTGTAAACCTGCCGGAACCTTACTTTACCAAAGAACGGGTTAACCGCCTTACCGATGGTCTGAACTTCAAATATTTTATTGACCTTTCCGTCCCGCGCAGCGTTGATCCGGCTGTGGAAGAGATTCCGGGAATTATGGTTTATAACATTGACGCTATTCAGTTGAGAGCCGACGAAGCTATGCAAAAACGGCTGCGGGCAATTCCTGACGTACAGGCTATTATTACTCATACGCTGGAGGATTTTAACGACTGGTCAAAAGAAATGGTTGTCTCGCCTACCATTCAGAAGCTGAAAAATGCCCTGGAGCAGATCCGTCAGGAAGAAATGGCACGGCACATGAAATCACTCAGCCAGGAAGAAGCTTCTAAAGTGGACCGCATCACTTCCGGCATTATGCAGAAAATACTGAAACTTCCCGTATTACAGCTGAAAGCTGCCTGTAAACGCGGGGAAGCAGAAACGCTGATCGATGTACTGAATGACCTTTTCAACCTCGAAAAACAATCGGAACCGGCCGGAAACGACCATTCGATCTTTAATATAAAGTAACATGAAAAAATCCCGTTAACGGGATTTTTTCATGTTAATCCATTTTATACAGGGCTTGCACATCAACTGTCTTTGGTACGCAGCCTGCTTTATAAAACTCCCGAAGCCTTATAAACCCAATTCCTGATACGAAAGCAGGATAATCGCTATCACCGCAAGCAAAACACCGGCTTTGTTGATCAAGGTAAGTTTTTCGTTGAACAAAATCCAGGCGATACCCGCTGAAACCAGCATGGTCAGGATATTATAAACCGGAAAAACAAATGCGGCGCTGTTGCCATAAGCGTCGAGTGCTTTCAGCAAAAAATAAAGGGAAAGAAAATTAGGGACTCCAAGTGCAAATCCTGCCACAACATTTTTGAAAGCAAACGTTTCCTTCATGGCCACTATTTTCCAGAGCATCATCAATGTTCCGATGATTATTGCACCGGAACAGGCTATAATCATGAAAACGGTATTGGTTCCCGGTTCATAGTAGGTCATGGACAGGTAATTAATGAGGGTATTATTAGACCCACTCGCCAGAAACGTAAGTACGGGAAAAATCCAGATCCACTGCATCCCTGATGCTTTGCCGGGACCACTACTGTTTTCTGCCGGCCTAACAGACGACAGTCCTAATGCCACCACAGCCAGAATCAGCCCTGCATAATTCAGAAAAGTAAAATCCTTATTGGTATTTCTGAATACAAACAATCCAAAAAAAACAGGGATGACAAGTGAGAGATTTCCTGCCAGTGAAGAAGCCGTAACGCCCACCTTTTGGGTAGTAAGCCCGATCATCAGAAAAGCGACGATGAATAAACTTCCCAGTAACAATGTATACAGTGATGCTGCGGAGGTCAGGTCGATATTCTCAAACACCCGCAAGTCAGGAGTGAGGACCAGTCCGGTCAGTACACAAGCATAATAATTAAAAACAATAGCATGAAAATTATTGATTTCATACCTGGGATATACTCTCAGAATCAGATAAAGCGCTACTGTAAAAAGTACCGCAAGCAGAAAAAATATCATCGGAACAACTATCTGTTTACTTCGTTTCCTCTTTCCAGCTGAGGGTATTCAGCAGATGCAATACATCTTTTTCAAGATAATCAATCACCGGCGCCAGCGAGTCATTTTTGGTTGCCGTTGAAAAGTAAACAGCTCCCCTCAGAAAATGTGAAACACTGTCGGTAGTATAAAACTGATACGGACTGGGGACTTCACCTTCTAAATGAAACATGGTAACCGTATGCCCGCTGGCAGTAACAGCTATCTGTTCCTGAATACCGGAAGCTCTGATCTGGTGTTTACCTGCCAGTTTATAAGTATCCTCAATGTATTCCTGCAGCTTCGTCTGATTCCGGGCTATTTTTTTATAAGTAATCTGAATATTCGCATGAAAGCGCGGATAATTAATAAAAATCCAGTCGGGTTCCGCGTGGGCGAAGGTATCCGGAAGAATTTCGGCATGCTTTGAATACTGAAAGGTATAAGGCAGGCTATCGCCCAGCAACCTGTACTGGTGCACCGGCAGGTCAATACGGTTATAACCTTTGGGTTTGGGCACATAATGTTGCTCTGAAGTACCACAGGAGGATATTCCGATTCCGGCCAAAACCCATACCATCCAGACGAGGCAATGCTTGTAATACCGATACATTGATAAAACTATAATTTAAGAAATTACGGTCAAAAGTAATAAAAGCCGTCTTATTCAGACGGCTTTTTTAAATTATTGAATTTCAAACACGGCCTGCATCCGGTAACTCAGCTTTATTTTTTTAAATTCCAGATCACTATCTTCCACCGCGCCTGCATCTGCCGCTTCAAAGCTGGCTCTGGCCATCATCGTTTTGTAAACCGGCTGAGGATAATAATTATTTTCATCCAACTCCCTGATTTCAATAGGATTGCCCAGTTTCTGATCAATGGAAGCCAGCAGGTACCCCGCTTTATCTTTTGCGTCTTTTAGTGCATTGATTTTCACCTGCTTTTTAAATTCTTCTTTCTTAGAGTGGTCAACCCTTCCCATATAAGCATTTTGCAAACCACGGCTGTCAACCTTCGACAAAATACCGTCCAGCTTGTCTGCTTTGTCAACTTTCAGCACATACTGCTTACTTTCCAGAAAAGTGGTCGGCTTTTTCTTTTTGTCCACATAATTATGATAACCACCCACACTCGAAACCGTAAGGGCTTCTTTGGATAAGCCGGCAGCTGCAACCGCATTTACCAGCTCTTTTTCAAGATTGCTTATAATGACTTTGTCTTTCTGGTTTTTCTCGTCCTTATAATATTCCTTGAGGGTGATATTGAAATAAAGCTCATCAGGAGTAACTTCCATTTCGGAATACCCCGTCACTTCAATTTTACGTTTTTGTTCCACAGTGGTAACGGTTTGTGCTAAAGTGGTGGATAAAATACCGGTTACTAACCCAAGGGTAAGCAAAATGTGTTTCTTCATCATACTGGTGTTGGTTTTCATTTTAAGTAATATTATAACTGTAATCAGAAAGCATTGTTTGGTATCATGGCTGGTGAATAATCTGTGCTTTCCTGTTACCATAGATACTATTCCACTCCAAATAGTTTAAATGAGCATAAAATTAATTTCTATAAAACTCATTACCAGCACCTTCCCAACGCTGTCAGTTCTGGCTGTTTACACCGTTCACCGACTCATAATCCGATTTCAGCCTGGCGGTTTCCTGAATCAGGAATTTCTGCAACTGCTCATTAAAAACGGCTTTATCCTCTTCTGAAAGCGACGCATACAAATCTTTCAGCTCCTGATTAATCGCTTGTTTTTCCTCCTCTGTCGCCGCATTGATGGCGCGGATATGAAACTTTTTAAAATTATAATCTGCCATATCAATTACTTTTCATTCAATTTTCAGTCAAAGTTGAATATTATTCACAAAAAATAAAAATCTGTAAATCGCTGAACGTTACTACCTGTAATCAATGTTATATTCCGGTAGAAAAGCGATACGATCCGGATTTGATTTTCGCTTTTCACTTTAGCCATACTTACAAGATGAATACGTTTTTAATAACCTTTTTAGTTTTTGTTTTTCTTACGGCGATCGACTGGTATTTGTGGGAAGCGATCAGATTAACCCTCCGGAAATCTTCAGGATTTGTCAGAAAAACGATTCGTTTCGCATTCTGGAGCATTACTGCCATTTCCGTAATCATCTGCGGCACATTACTGCTGATGCCTCCGGATACGTTAGGACACAGTTTCAGATTTATTCTGATTGTCGGGGTTGTACTTCCCTATCTTTCCAAGATATTCGCTTTATTATTTATACTGGCCGATGATATCAGACGATTCTTCCAGTGGGTGCTGAGCCTGTTCAGGCCCCAGAAGAAAGCACTTGCCCATATCCCGGCTGTTCCTGAAACAAGTAAAGGTGAGCGCATTCCCCGCTCAAAATTCATGGCGCAAACTGCACTGATAGCAGGTGGTACACTATTGAGCACTTTCGCTTACGGCATCATTTCCGGTGCGCACGACTACCGCGTCAGACGGATAAGGATTCCACTCAAAAACTTACCCAAAGCATTCCACGGATTAAAAATCGCACAGATTTCCGACATCCATACCGGTAGTTTTTATAACAAAACCGCCGTGATGGGGGGAGTTGACATGCTGTTGAATGAGAAACCCGATGTGGTGTTTTTTACGGGCGACCTGGTCAATGATAAAACTACGGAAGTCAGGGAATATTTTGATGTTTTTTCTAAAGTGACGGCTCCACTGGGCGTATATTCCACATTAGGGAACCATGATTACGGCGATTATGCCAAATGGCATTCTACAGAAGCCAAACGAAAAAATCTGGATGATATGCTCCTGGCTCATAAAGAACTGGGCTGGCGCCTGCTGATGGATGAGCACCTGTCGTTAAAAGTGGATAATGAGCAGATCGGGATTATCGGAGTACAGAACTGGGGAGAGGGCTTTGCGCAGTACGGGAATCTGGAAAAAGCCTTTAAAGGTACAGATGAATACCCTGTAAAACTCTTACTTTCTCATGATCCTACTCACTGGAAAGCACAGGTAACTTCTCAGTACAAACCCATTGACATTATGTTTGCCGGACATACGCATGGTATGCAGTTCGGTGTGGAACTGCCTGGTTTCAGATGGAGTCCGTCTCAGTACAGGTATGAACACTGGGCAGGCCTTTATCAGGAAAAAGATCAGTACCTCTATGTAAACCGTGGCTTCGGGTACATCGGCTATCCCGGCCGGGTGGGTATTCTTCCGGAAATCACAATTATGGAACTGGTAAACGCCTAGTGGATGGATTTTTGCTTGGGCGTATTTCCGAATTTTTCCTTGTAGCTTTTAATAAAATGAGACACGCTTTCGTAGCCGATTTCCGTGCTGATCTCAGATACGTTTTTCGTTGTATTCCGTAACTGGAAATCAGCGTAATCCAGCCGCTTATTTTTCAGCCACAGGGCAGGCGGCATGCCGAATTCTTCCTGAAAATCACGTTTGAAAGTAGAAAGGCTTCGTCCGGAAAGACGCGCAAATTCATGCAGGGCAAGCGGCCGCAGATAATGGCTGTTCATCAGAAATGACAGATCGGCTTTCTCTCCTTTATTGAGTGTGTATAAGATGGTTCCCAGCTGACTGGAAGTGTCGAGCTCCAGCAAATGCAGTAGCAATTCCTGAAACTTCAGCTTGAGAAAGTGGTTTTTCAGCTGTGAGCGGGATTTGAAATAAGGCAGTACCGACTGGATAAACTTCTCAAAATTATCATCCGCATGCAGTTGCAGGATAGGCCTGGAACGCTGCTTCCCGATCTGATCTTTGTCAAATAGCTCGGTATGCAGCCCTACGAATTCTTTCAGCAGTTTTTCATCAAAAAAGAAAACCAGGCTTTTGTAAGTTTCATTGATAGACTCCGACATCAGGTAAAATCCCCGCTGAATAAACAGGATATCGCCTTTTACTACATGAACGTCCTGCGAGGGGGCACTGAATTTCTTTTCCCCTTCCAGCACCACAATCACCGCGTGCTCTTCGTAGAATACATCGTATTTGTTAGGATATACCTCGTTCCGGTAGGCCACAAAGGTCATGTCCTGAATCTTCAGTGACTCAAATTCTTCCTGACTGATATCTGATGGTACACGCAGCATTTTTACCTCACCCCCCGGCCCCCTCTCCTGGGAGGAGAGGGGGGGGGCTTTGAATTTTTATTTTTTGGATTTGATCAGCTCCAGTAGCAATTCGGGTTGATCGGTGGTGATGAAATCAAACTTTTTATCCAGAAACCACTGCATGGTTTCCTTATCGTTGACGGTCCACACATTCAGCGTAAGTTTCAGGTCTTTCGCTTCCTGAATCCAGTTTTCATTTTTCTTTAAGACTGTATGGTGGTAATCCAGGCCGTCAATTTTATCCGCTTTCAGCTGGGCAGGAGCAACATCTCCGTTCAGAAAAGCTACATGGGCTTTGGGGTCCAGTTCCTTTACTTTTTTGCAGACATCATAATCAAAAGCAATGTAGTCTACTATTTTCTGCATTTTGAGTTTTTTCACTGCCGCAACGCACTTTTCAGTCAGTTCCAGCGAACGCGCTTTACCCAGCCGGGAGGTTTTGATTTCGAGTACAAGCGTTGTATTTTTCTGTCCCTTCCCGGCCAGCAGATAGTCCTCAAGTGTCGGCACCACTTCTCCGTTCTTATGCCTGAACTTATGCAGCTCAGCCAAAGTAACTTTTTCAATGTCCATATCTCCTATCGTATGGTCATGATTCACAACCGGAACGCCGTCTGCGGTCATGTGTACGTCAAATTCGCTTCCCAGACAACCCTGCTCAATGGCATGTTTCAGTGAAGCAACAGAGTTTTGAGGAACATCGGTATTCTTCCATGATCCACGATGAGCAACGACGTTGTTTTTTTGTGCCATGGTGTCTGATACTAAAAAAGAAAAGGCAATTGCAAGCAGCAAGGCCGGAATGATACGTAACATAATACTTTAAGGTTAATTCAGTTAAACAGGATATTTCCGTTCCTGCAAAATAACGCCCAATATAACAATAACAGGTCTTCATGAGCATTAAATCTTTGTAAAAAATACAATAAGGAACTTATCTGATTCAACAGGCATTGCTGGACATACCAGAGACTTTTTCCTGAAGAAAAAGAGGACCTTGTTAATAAACGGAACGTTTACAGAGTTAAATCATAACACGAAAATTATAGCTGCAAAGATCGAGGGAGAGATTTTACACGGAATCCAGACAAAGGCATACTACGAATATGACTTTCATTTCTGGAAAAAGAGTTCATTTGCCTCCAGGAAAAATGCGATACAAAAACACCCATATTCTTACCATCTGCTGTATGAACTGGAACAGAACAAACATGCGCTTACAGACCGGCAGATGAAGGAGCTGCTGGATAGTTTTCAAGGTGAAATTACAGAAAGCAAAACCTTCCGCCATTTAACGGAATATGCTTCCAAACGTAGTGCCACCCACCTGGATTATTCCCTGTTGCTGCCTGATTCGGCTGGAGTGCCCGTACCATTGCTGAAAAAAGAATCGGCTGTAACCCTGATCGTCCTGTGGGCTTCCTGGTGCGGCCCGTGCAGACAGGAGATCCCCGACCTGAAAGAACTGCATGCCCGATATGCCGGAGATCCCCGCTTCCGGATCATCTCCCTGTCCGTTGACACTCACCATGAAAACTGGCTCCGGGCCTTGCAACAGGAAAACATGCCATGGCAACAGGTCATAACCACGCCCGAAACAGACCGGTATAT
>JBEBXQ010000135.1:0-12847 GCA_040391535.1 Telluribacter sp.
ACATAACGGACCGCGTATTGGCGATGGGCGGGATTTCTGGAACTGAACTTTAATCGAAGGTAAATAATACAAAACCCCAACATAAAACACTTAACAATTTCCCCGCTTTCACTCTCCCGGAAAGTACTATACTAAAAGTAAAAATCCCTTAAAGTCCGGGCTTTTCAGCATGGATTTAAGGGATTATATACCTTAGTTTTCACTAATGGGATGATGTGGATATCTGTTCTGACTATTTAGTCGTGAAACTTGTGCAGAAGGAAACATCCGATTGAAAAAAAATTAAATTCCTGTATGATTTCTGATAAACTGGCGTGCTGTCAGCGCATATTCAAGCGGATTGGCCAGGGCGGGGTCCTGCTCGGCTTCCACCACCATCCATCCTGTGTAATCACTGTCTTTGATTACTGAAAATATACCTTTAAAGTCTATACAGCCCTCATGGTCACCAGGAACGGTAAACACACCTTCCCGCACGCCCTGTAAAAAACTCAGCTGCTGATCCATTACTTTTTGCAGGATGTGCTGGCGAATATCCTTCAGGTGAATATGTGCAGTCCGGGAAATATATTTTTTCAGCATTGCTACCGGGTCTTCCCCGGCAAAGTAAAAATGCCCGCAGTCATAGTTCAGAAACACATATTCCGGATTGGTTTCATTCAGGAGCCTGTCGGTTTCGGCCTGGGTCTGAATGCAGGTACCCATGTGGTGGTGAAAAGCAAGTTTAAGGCCTTCGTCCCGGGCAATTTTTCCCAGCTCGTTTAAGCCATACGTAAAACTATTCCATTGCTCAGGTGTTTCCAGCATGCCTTTTCCGCTAAAGACCGGAATATTTTTCCCCTGACAACTGTTCCCTGTTTCTCCGCCGCCGATCACTTCCGAGCCCATGGTTTTGAGAAAACGAAGCAGCTGAATGAAGTTGCTTTTGTTTTCGTCCAGCGATCTGGTGGTCAGCTCATAGCTGTTCCATTGATTGCAGATTTGTAATCCTTTCAGATCAAGCGCTTTTTTCAGTACTGCCGGGTCTTTAGGAAATTTATTACCCACCTCACAGCCCTGAAAACCGGCCAGTGCCATCTCACTGATACATTGTTCGAACGTATTTTCAGCTCCCAATTCAGGCATATCATCGTTAGTCCAGTTGATGGGAGCAATGCCTAATCTGATATTATCGAAATTCATTTCTAAGGAATGGTTAAAGATATCTGCGCTGTGATTTTTTATTTTCCTGATAGGCTTCAAACGCCTGCTGCACCTTTTCAGACTTTGAAACTTCTGCTACGGGTACTTCCCACCAGGCGTTATACCCTTTAACGGTCCGGTAAAGGCTTGTTTCTACATAAATGACGGTTGCCTTATCGGCTTTTTTCGCCTGTGCCAATGCTTCCAGAAGCCCTGTTCGGTTTTCAGCAATGAGTACGTTGGCACCCAGGCTTTCAGCATTTCTGACAAAATCCACGGGCAGGAAATCACCGCTCAGCTGACCGGTCTGCTGATCCCGGTACTGATAGCGGGTACCGAATCGTTCCCCGCCAATGCTTTCAGATAATCCGCCGATACTGGCAAAACCATTATTATTAAGTAAGAGTATAGTATATTTAATTCCTTCCTGGATAGCGGTAATGATTTCATGATTATTCATCAGGTAACCACCATCTCCGCAAATCACATACACTTCCCGCGACGGATCGGCCATTTTAGCGCCTAACCCTGCGGCTATTTCATAACCCATTGTCGAATATCCGTATTCCAGATGGAAATTCTGAGGATCTCTGGAACGCCAGAGCTTGTGCAGATCTCCGGGAGCACTTCCTGACGCGTTGATCATAATATCTTTGTCTTCCATAAATTCATTCAGCGTACCGATCACCACAGCCTGGTCAATCGGGCTGATTTCCCCGTTGCCATCCTTATAAATCTGCGTCACTTCATCATCCCATGCTGTATTCATTTCGGCTACTCTGGCACGGTAGTCCGCCGGTACTTCATAGTTTCCGAGCAAACCGCTGAGTTCTTCCAGGGTAACCTTCGCATCAGCGGTTACCGGTAATGCCGCATGTTTGAAAGCATCAAATTCATTGATATTGATATTGATGAAACGGACGTTTTCGTGTTGGAATATAGATTTTGACGCCGTAGTGAAATCACTGTACCGTGTCCCGATCCCAATGACCAGATCGGCATTATTGGCAATCTCAATTGCGTAGCGTGTGCCGGTGGCACCCAACCCGCCGACGCTGTAAGGGGCATCATAAGGAACAGATCCTTTTCCGGCAAATGTTTCTCCGACGGGGATTCCGGTGCGTGCTGCCAGTTGCTGCAATACATTTTCCGCGCCGCTGTAGATGACACCGCCACCAGCCACAATAACCGGATTGCGGGCATTTTTAATCCATTCAGCAGCTTTTTTCAGGATTGTTAAATCGGGCCTTGGACGTGCTACATGCCATACTCTTTTCCTGAAAAAGGAGACCGGAAAATCATAGGCATGGGTTTGTACATCCTGCGGAAGGGATAAGGTAACCGCACCGGTCTCTGCCTGGGAAGTCAGCACGCGCATGACTTCGGGAAGCGAATAGATCAGCTGTTCGGGACGGTTGATCCTGTCCCAGTAGCGGGATACAGGCTTAAAGCAGTCATTGACCGATATGTCCTGTGACTGGGCACTTTCGAGCTGCTGCAACACCGGATTAGGTTCCCTGGTAGCGAAAATGTCACCCGGTAACAGCAGCACGGGAATACGGTTAATGGTGGCCAATGCAGCTCCTGTAATCATATTGGTGGCACCCGGACCAATGGAGGTCGTACAGGCAAAGGCTCCCAACCGGTTTTTTACCCGGGCATAGGCTACAGCCGTATGTACCATGGATTGTTCATTACGGCATTGATAATACGAAAAATCAGGGTTTTCCTGCAATGCCTGTCCAATACCGGCCAGATTGCCATGACCAAAAATACCGAAACAACCGCCAAAGTAGGGTGCTTCCTGTCCGTCCCTTTCGATGTATTGATTCTTCAGAAACAGTATCAAAGCCTGAGCTACGGTTAATCTTGTAGTCTCCATTTTATAGATAGGTTTAATAAAAAGCTTTTGCTTTTCCGGTGGTTTGTAAGAGATCAAATTTTCTGCACATGAATTCCTGATAGGTTTTCATGAAGATTTTCCCCGGCGTGGTAGGTGCAAATTCATCCGGACGGTCCCTGAAAAACTCACGGTTAACCATTGTCCAGAGTAACCGCATATCGGTTGCTATGTTGATTTTGCAGATACCGAGTGGAATGGCTTTCAGGATTTCCTCTTCCCTGACACCCGTCGAATCCGTCTTTAGCTGTCCGCCTGCGGCATTAATTCTCATCACGACAGAAGGGTCCACGCGTGAGCCCCCGTGCAGCACCAGCGGAAATCCGGGCAGGCGCTTTTGGATTTCTTCCAGGATTGCAAACTGTATTCCCTGATTCCCTGAAAACTTGTAAGCACCATGGCTTGTACCTACCGCAATGGCAAGGCTGTCGCATTGTGTCTGCTCTACGAACGCCTGTACATCAGACGGGTTGGTATAGAGGTTTCCAGAGGTTACTGTCGCTTTTTCATCCGGTTCAGGCTCGTCTTCAATACCTTCCAGCACGCCCAGTTCAGCTTCTACCTGAATACCGGCCTGATGCGCCAGATCTGTCATAGCACGGGTGCGTGCTACATTGGTTTCAAAGTCGTCATGAGAGGCATCGATCATTACCGATTGATATCCCCCCGAAGCAATAGCGGGAATGATGTGTTCTTCATTTCCATGATCCAGGTGTACAGCAAACACGGCTTCGGGATAAATCGCAGCAGCGGCTTTTATCATGGAAAGCAGCATTTCCGGGTGTGCGTAATCCCTGGCAAAAGGCGTTGTCTGTACAATAAAGGGAGCATTATTCTGCACTGCAGCGGCAAACAACCCGTGGATTTCTTCCATGAAAAATACATTCACTGCCGGAATCGCATACGAGCCGTAGCATTTTTCAAATAAGGTTTTTGTGGACAGTTGCATAGCAATAGATTTACCAGAAAACAGTATACAAGGCTACAAGAATACCGCAGATCAGAATGGAGCTCACCAAAAACCCGGTACTGACCTTAAACATGGAAGCCTCCAGCTCAAGCCCCTGCGGATTGTCTTTACTCCTTTTGTCTGACAGTGTAATGATCACCATGACCGATACCAGAATAACAAAAATAATACCCATCCGGTCCAGGAACGGGATATGTTCCAGGGTAAACTTAAACAAAGTTGATAACGGAATGGTTAAAAGAGCAGCCACCAGTGCGGCAGTTGAGGTTGTTCTTTTCCAGAACATTCCTAAAAGAAAAATAGCAAACACGCCCGGTGTTATAAAGCTGGAATATTCCTGAATAAACTGGTAAGCCTGCTCAAGGACTCTTAGTTGCGGGGCAATCAGAGCAGCGATCCCCATGGCAAACCAGATCGTGATTTTTCCGGTACGGATCAGCTGTTTTTCTGACGCATCCGGCTTGATGTATTGCTTGTAAATATCCAGAGTGAAAATCGTTGAAATGCTGTTGGCTTTTCCGGCAAGTGAGGCTACAATGGCGGCGGTGAGGGCTGCGAAAGCCATTCCTTTGAGTCCGGCCGGTAATAAATCAAGTAAAACGGGATAGGCGCGGTCAGGTTTTAACTCGCCCAGCTCGTTCACCATCTGGGCCTCAAACATACCGTTCTGATGGAGGACAAATGCTGCAATTCCAGGCAAAACGACAATCACGGGAATAAGCAGTTTCAGGATAGCGGCAAACAAAATCCCTTTCCTGGCAGTAGGTAAACTGGCCCCTAAAGTCCGCTGAATGATATATTGGTTACACCCCCAGTAATTAAGGTTATTGATCCACATGGCTCCGATAATAACCGTCAGTCCCGGAAGATCCTTGTAATAAGGATGCTCTTTGGGCAAAATCATGTGAAAATGACTGTCGGCCTCGGTACGCAATACAGAAAACGCGCTGAAAACATTGGGTTTGTCAAAATGCTGCGCGATCAGATCCATGGCCAGATAGGTAGTGGCCAGCCCGCCGATGATCAGGACAACCACCTGAATGACATCCGTATACCCGATTACCTTCATACCACCCAGTGTGATAAAAATAGCAAATAGTGAAAGTCCGATCACTGCAATGGTAAAATCAAGGCCGGCGGTAACTTCCAGCGCCAGCGCGCCCAGATAAATAATGGAGGTAAGGTTCACAAAAACATACAATAACAGCCAGAAAATGGCCATTGTTGTGGCTACCATGGGGTTATATCGTTGCCGCAGAAACTGTGGCATGGTGTGTATTTTGTTTTTCAGATAAACCGGAACAAAAAAGATCGCCACGACAATCAGTGTTGCGGCTGACATCCATTCATAGGAAGCAATAGCTAACCCTAAGGCAAATCCGGAACCAGACATGCCAATAAAGTGCTCCGCAGAAATATTGGAAGCGATAAGCGAGGCTCCGATTGCCCAGAAAGTAAGAGAGCCTTCGGCCAGAAAATAATCAGTGGAACTTTCTTTACCGGATGATTTTTTGCGATAAATCCAGTAGCCATAACCGGCTACTATTAAAAAGTATAAAACGAATACAATGTAATCAAAGGATTGTAGGCCAAATGTTTGCGTGTTTTCCTGCATGTTTTTTCAGGGGCTTGTATTATTGAACATGGAAAATTATAATATTCTGGTTACATCTGGCACTACAATCACATTTTACTTTTCAAAAAAACAGATGGGTAAATAGTATTTTTTCAGACAATTTCCTTCATGGAAACCGGTCGTTTTTCTTTATAGGACATTGCGGCAGCAAGAGCAGCGGCTGTCGCCATTTTGCCGTCAGTGCAATTTACCGGAGAAGGCAAATCCTGTTGAATGCAATGGATGAATGCCCTCATACCTTCACGGAAAGCATTTTCATATCTTTCAAGGAAAAAATAGAGTGGTAATGATGTATGACCGCTTTGCTTATCATAATACATCACGTTATCTGCCGTATTATTACCCGTGAGCAGCATACCTTCCGACCCGAAAACTTCCAGACGCTGATCGTAACCGTAAACTGCTTTTCTGCTGTTATCAATTACACCGATTGCCCCGTTGGCAAAAGTGAGTAACGTGACGGCCGTGTCAATGTCATTCAGGTTCTTAATTTCCGGGTCAATCAATGCATCTCCCTTTACATATACTTCGGTAATTTCACTTCCGGTAACAAACCTTGCCATATCAAAGTCGTGAATGGACATATCAATAAAAAGGCCGCCTGAAGTCCTGATGTATTCATAGGGGGGCGGTGCCGGGTCACGGCTGGTGATTTTCAGAAGTTGAGGTATACCTATTTTCCCTTCAGCCCTTAACTGCTGTATTCTGGAAAAATTACTGTCAAAACGTCTGTTAAAGCCCACCATAAGCTTTACTCCCTGTTTTTCAACGGCAGTTTCAAGCAGAGCAATGGATTCCAGGGAAACATCCAGCGGTTTTTCACAAAAAACATGCTTACCCGTATTCACTGCCATCAGGGAATAGGGAATATGCAGAGTGGTAGGACAAGCGACAATCACCGCCTGAACGTCAGGATGTAAAGCTACTTTTTCGGCATCAGTGGTTACTTCGTTTACCCCGGCATTGCGGGCAAAAGCATGTGTTTTTTCATCAGGATCCGAGGCAATAACAACCTGCGCGCCAGGAATATAATGCGTCAGATTTTTCAGGTGGATTTGCCCGGCTCTCCCAAGGCCGATGATCCCGACATTAATGGTTTCTGGCATATAAATGCTACTGTTTTAAAGATTTGTCAAAACAAAATTCTTGTGTAATTGAGATCGGGGAGGTGTTAAAATTTGCGGTTCCATTCTTTCAGCCATCGTTCAATCACTACCTTGGTCTGGGTGAAGAACTCAATGGCATGCATACCCTGTCCGTGCAAATCACCGTAAAAACTGTCTTTCCACCCTGAAAACGGGAATTGTGCTACTGGTGCTGCCACGCCAATGTTAATGCCTATATTTCCCGCTTCAGCTTCATTTCTGAACTTACGGGCATGCAGACCACTTCCTGTAAATACACAGGCCATGTTGCCGTAGGTACCTTTATTGATGAATTCGATCGCTTCTTCAATGGTTCTGATATGAATCAGGCTCATCACCGGGCCAAAGATTTCAGTACCGATGAGTTTTCCGTCAAGCGGGATATTTTCGATGATGGTCGGTTCGATAAAGTTACCGTTTTCATAACCATCAATTCTGGCATTTCTGCCATCCAGCAATACTTTTCCGCCTTCTGAAATACCCTGTTCAATCAGCTGATGTACCCTGCTTTTGCTTTCCGGCGTAATCACCGGTCCCATGGCTACATCAGGATCAAGCCCGAATCCGGTTCTTCTGGTTTTTGCGGCTTCGACAAGGCTTTCGGTGACAGGGGAGTGGTCGCCTACGGTAATAATGTTAGAGGCAGCCAGACAGCGTTGTCCGGCACAGCCGTATACACTGTCGGTCACGATCTGGGTGGTCATCTCAATATCCGCATCCGGCATGATAATCACAGGGTTTTTCGCCCCTCCCTGTGCCTGCACACGTTTTCCGTTGGCGGATCCTTTGGCATAGACATAGCGCGCCACGGCAGACGATCCCACGAAGCTCACGGCCTTAATCTCCGGATGTTCCAGGATCGCATCGACAGTTTGTTTCCCTCCGTTAACCAGGTTGATGACGCCTTTGGGTAAGTCCAGCTCATCGATCAGCTCCATTACCCGCATCATGGTCATCGGTACTTTTTCCGAAGGTTTCAGAATATACGTGTTTCCGCAGGCCAGCGCATAGGGAAGGAACCAGAAAGGGATCATCCCCGGGAAATTGAAAGGTGCTATACAGGCGCAGACACCCAAAGGCTGCCGGATCATATACTCGTCAATGCCGGTGGCGATATCTTCGGAGAAGGTGCCCTGCATCAGTGTAGGTGTGCCGCAGGCGTTCTCGACGTTTTCAATAGCCCTGACAATTTCTGCCCTTGCTTCTGCAAATGTTTTTCCGGATTCAAGGGTAATCAGCCTTGCCAGTTCATCGTGATTTTCGCCAAGCAGGGTTTTTAATCTGAATAAATACTGGATCCTCTGGCTCACGGGTACTTTTCGCCAGGTTTTAAATCCTTCAGCCGCTGCCTGCGCTGCATCGTTAATATCTTCAGCGCTTCCGGCCGGAATCGTAGCGATTACCTCCTGAGTGGCCGGATTGATAACGGGTTGTGTTGTTTCCGAGCGGCTTGCTCTCCATTCACCGTTTATATAATTTTTCAGTAGCTCCATTTCAGATAACTATTTTCGATTGAGTTAAAAACCTCCTTTACTTTCAATAAAATCAAGGGCCTCCTGATAAGTGGGCATGAAATTAGCACACCCGGGCCTGGTTACGATGATTGCGCCGCAGGCATTTCCCATCCTGACACTTTTATACAAATCCCAGCCCTTCAGTATCCCGTAAGAAAACCCGGCGCAGAAGGCATCACCTGCTCCCAGTACGTTCAGCACTTCAACCGGAAATCCCGGCACTTTAATTTCTGTTTTACCGGGCTGAAAAACAGATGCTCCGTCCTTGCCCCGTTTTACAACCAGCGTTTCCACGCCCGACTCCAGTATTTTCTGAATAGCAGCATCAATATTTCCCCGGATTTCAGGGGCTGAAATTTGCTGGTGTTTGATTTCCAGCTGTTTCTTATCCGTCAGGTAAGTGGCCAGGATTTCTTCTTCCGTACCTACGACAATACTGAAATTTCCGATCGCAGCCCGCAGGGTAATTCCGAATGCCCGCGGATCAAACCACTGGTCGGCCCGGAAGTCAATATCCAGCAGACTGATCAGTCCGTGTTCCCGCGCTTTTTCCAATGCATAAAACATGGTTGTACGGCTGGGGTCTTTACTGAATGCAGTTCCCGAAAAAACCACCGCTCTGATTTGCTCAAAGGGGATCTCATCCAGGTGCTCCGGTGTCAGATTGATATCAGCGCAGTTATCACGGTAATACACCAGGGGAAACCTGTCAGGTGGTTCAATACCCAGTAATACTGCCGAACTGCGGGTGCCGTCCAGCACGGGTGACCATTCCATATTGATTTCTTCCTTTTTCAGGAAATGCCTCAGAAAATTCCCTACCTGGTCATTGCCGGTGGCAGTGAACAAGGCCGTCCGCAGTCCCAGCCGGCCTGCACCGGTAGCGATATTCAGCGGACAGCCTCCGACAAATGCGCTGAAGGAGGTAATTTCTTCAAACGGACTTCCTGTGTCTGCAGAATAAAGATCTATGGAAGAACGGCCGATTGTCAGCAGGTCAGTGGTTTTCATCGGGTGTGTTATTGAGGTTGGTTCATATCAGCGGTTACAATCGGTAACCTGGGATCCTGGCCTTTCCAGGTACCGTAAATCCAGTCATGATCAGGATCAGAGGTATTGGCGAGCGACTGGTCACTTCCGGCCAGAAAGTTCAGGTAATAAACATTGTAACCGTGGCCCGCTACAACAGGATGATATCCTTTGGGAATAAGTACGATATCGTTATTTTTAGCCCTTACGATTTCGTCCAGTGAGCGATCGCCGGTATAGACCTGCTGAATAGCATATCCCTGAGGTTTATCTGTTTTATAGAAGTAAATTTCTTCCAGTTCCGCTTCAAGAAGATTCCCCTGGTCGTCTGTTTTTCTTACATCATGTTTATGGGCAGGGAATGAGCTCCAGTTCCCTGAAGGAGTATAGACCTCTACACATACGATTTTATGACAGTCGAATCCCGGCTGAAGAAGGCTGTTGATCTGACGGTTAGCGTTATCCCCGCCTCTGAATTCAATAGCTGCTTCTTCAGGGCGTTTCAGATAGGGCGGGTGGTCTTCGTCAGTCGGTACTTTGCAGATCGCTATATCGGTATGGTCAGCCTGAGCCGTCAGTGTGAACGCAGTATTTCTGGAAAGGTACATCGCGTGGCCTATTCCGCTGAAAACATCTTTTCTTCCGTTTCCGGTTTCCCAGGTTTGCTGACAGGCTTCTACCTTGAAATTTCCGGCAAGCAGCACAATACAATATTCAAATCCGCCGGTGCTTCCCTGAAATGTCTCGTCTTTCTGAAGAATCCTGGCCTCAAAATTCAGGTAGGTCCAGCCGGCATCCTGTGCCGTCAGTGAATGGTAACACGGACCATCATCAGGAGAAATTAACAAGGGTGAAGTATTCATATCAGTTCTGATTTAGTACTTTTGCCTGCAAGTATACAATAGTATCAATCATACACAAAATATAATTTTACAGATAACCATTGCAAACGTTTGAAAAAATACTGCCGTCTCTGAGAGAAGCAAAAACAATATGGAAAATAACAAACCTGTTACGATAAAAGATATAGCCCGGCGTTTCAACTGTTCACCTTCCACCGTGTCACGGGCTCTTAATGATCATTCCACAATAAATCCTGATACACGGGCGAATATTCAGGAATACGCAAAGGAGGTCGGTTATCAGCGCAATGAAGTTTCGCTGAGTTTACTGAACAAAAAAACCGACACACTCGGGCTGATTGTGCCTACCATCAGCGCTTATTTTGAAGCCACCGTTATCGAAGGTCTGCATTCGGTACTGCATCCGATGGGCTATACTTTAACGATATGCGTTTCCAATGAAAGCTATGAAATTGAACGGGATTTTATCGCCAGGCTTTTATCCAACAGAGTAGAAGGAATCTTTCTTTCGATCGCACAGGAAACCTATGACCGGGGCTATTATGAACACCTGGAGTCGGTTTTACAGCGACACATCCCCTTGATTTTTATCGACCGCGATTTTGAAGGTTTTGCGGCAAGCAGAGCTATTGTCAACGACTACCTGGGGGCTTATGCAGCCGTTAATCATCTGGTGTCTATGGGGTGCAGGCGTATTGCCCATCTTCGCGGCCCGGAGGGCCTTACTGTTTCTGAGCAGCGGCTGGCGGGCTATATGGATTGCCTCGCCAGGAATGGGATACCTATCGATCCCGAGCTGATTATGAACACTAATTTTAAGGTTGAAAGTGCTATTGTTCCTACGCAGCATCTTTTGGGGCTACGTGAACGTCCGGATGCTATTTTCGGGGCCAATGATCAGATTGCTATCGGGGCAATGCGCGTCATTCTTGATCATCACCTGCGTATTCCTGATGATATAGCCATTGTAGGTTTTGATAATTCACCCATTTCAGCGTATACTTATCCGTCGCTGACTACGGTAGCGCGGCCAGGAGTGAAAATAGGAATGGAAGCGTCCCGCATGTTCAGAAGTCAGGTCTCCGGTGTTAATCCCAATACACCTGAATCCATTATTCTTCCTTCCGAGCTGATTATCAGAGAATCTTCTTTACGGGGTTAGGTAATCGCGTCTGATCTGAACGGATAATCATGTTTTGGTTATTGTAGATTTAATTTCAATATTTATATAGTATTATTATTAATCAATAAACTATATCTACACCATGGATTTAATAAGCGGTCAGCCTTTCTGGCTGTTTAAGAACGGGATTCTCCATAGTTACGAAACGATGGATGAAGATCTTAAAACAGACGTTGTCATTATGGGCGGAGGTATTACCGGAGCGCTTACCGCATGGCATCTGGTGAATGCGGGATTCGAAGTAATTGTGGTCGAAAAGCGTCATATCGGAATGGGGAGTACCTCAGCGAGTACGGCTTTGCTGCAATACGAGATTGATACGATGCTGACGGACCTGATACAGATGATCGGTGAGAAGAAAGCTGTAAGGAGTTACCTGGCTTGTGTTGAAGCCATCTATAAAGTTCAGGAAATCGTAAAGGCTCTTAGGCAGCCATTAGGGTTTGGTTTGAAGAAGAGCCTGTATTATGCCTCTGTCAATAAAGACCTTCCGGCACTGGAAAGTGAATTTGAAGCGAGGAGAAAGGCCGGAATCAAAGTAGACTGGTGGGACAGGGAAATGCTGCGGGATAAATTTCCGGATCTGAAAAAGAACGGTGCTATTCTTTCCCATGATGGTGCTCAGGTCGATCCGTATCAGTTGACACACGCGATTTTCCAAAAATTGATAAAGGAAAAAAAAGCAAAGGTTTTTGATGCTGTGAAGGTCACAGAAATGCAGACCAATGCACGGGGAGTAAAGGTTCAGCTTGAAAACGGAAGGCATATTTCGGCTAAGAAATTGGTAGTCGCAAGTGGATATGAATCTCAGAACTACCTTACAAAACAAGTAGTAAGATTGCACTCGACCTATGCTATTATCAGTAAACCCATAGAAAAAAGTGGGGAATTATGGCACCAGAATGCCATGTTATGGGAAAGTGCACGGCCATATCTATATCTTCGGGCAACAGAGGAAAACAGGGTCCTGATAGGAGGTAAGGATGAGATGTTTAAGAGCGCTGTGAAGCGGGATAAACTGCTTGCCCGAAAAAGCAAAGAGCTGGAAAAGCAAGCACGGAAAATGTTTCCTGAATTGAACTTTATAAAGGATTTTGAATGGTGCGGGACTTTCGCAGAAACCCATGACGGCCTCCCTTTTATAGGACAGGTGGATGAATGGGACAATACTTATTTTTTATTAGGATTTGGTGGAAATGGGATATTATTCAGTGTCATCGGAGCAGAGATCATCACTGACCTGTTGCAGCGGAAGAAGAATTCAGACGCTGAAATTTTTAGCTTTGAACGATTGTAAACGGAATGTAACCCTACTGTGTGAGAAGGGTTGTTAAGAGAAGAAAACGGGTTGGTACGGATATTTAAGTAATTAGAGTGTCTGCATTTAAGAATAAATGACATTCAGACAATTTAATAATTATCCAC
>JBEBXQ010000136.1:0-12394 GCA_040391535.1 Telluribacter sp.
ATACTGCTTGCCAGTCCTCTGACATCAGGCGTATTTTCATTGAACCTCTTAACCGGCAGTTCTTTTCCCTTTATGGTGTAGATCTTCGCAACACTATCCTGTAAGTCAGCAGCATCTGTAGTAAGCACTTAACCACTTCAGGCTTAAATCCTGATGATACAACAGGTATTATCTGAGCGGCATTAAAACTGACAGATTGTAATATCTCTGAAAAATAAGCCTTTTGAATAAAACGATATAATTACACACCGGACGGCTTCCTTTACATTCCTGAATCCGGGTCAGTTCATCTTCTGATGATCTGAATAGCTCAAAATCTCTATGCTCATTCAGCTTCTCAAGTGAATCCTTAACAACACTTCGTATTTACAATCCGAGATACTCAATCAGTTCTTTTGCCGCAGCCCTGCCCGCTCTGTTGGCACCGATAGTGGAAGCAGACGGACCATAGCCCGTTAAATGGATCCGCGGATCTTTAGCAACTTGTGTGGCCAGCTTTCCGGTCATCTCAATTCCGTTTTTGTCATTGACCAGGTTTAAAGGAGTAAGATGGTCCAGAGAATGGCGAAAGCCTGTATTCCAAAAAATAACATCGGCATCAAGTGTCGTTCCGTCTACCCATCGGACACCCGTTTCCGTAATTTCCTCAAACATGGGTTTTCTATCCAGGATTCCTTTGCTCAGCATTCCCTCAATAGCAGGTGTAACCGGCAGCCCGGTGACTGATACGACTGATTTTGGTGGCAAACCTTCCCGTACTCTTTTTTCTACCATTGCCACAGCCTCGCGCCCCAATTCAGGGCTAAATTCATATTTTCTGAAATCAGGAGACCGGCGGGCCACCCAGGTGGTTTGGGTTACTTCCGAAACTTCACCCAGCAACTGAACAGCTGAAATCCCACCGCCTATAATAATGACATGTTTCCCAATGAATTCCCGGGCATTTTTGTATTCACCCGTATGCAGTTGCCTTCCCCGGAACTTTTCCCATCCGGGATATCGGGGACAGTTGGGTGTTTTCCAGGTACCTGTAGCGTTTATCAACCCGCGGGCACTGAACTGCACACCGTTTGTACGCATGATCAACCGCCCGTTTCTCTCTGTAACCTCACTAACCCTGATCGGACGAATGACGGAAAGCTCAAAGGCTTTCTCATACTGTTCATAGTATTTGGGAATGGCGATATTAGCCTGTAATTCTTTATCACTGGTGTTTACAGCATCGGCAAAGCCCATTCCGGGTAAATCATTGATTCCGTTCACATTGCTCAGCGTCAGGGAATCCCATCGATGCTGCCAGGCTCCCCCGGGACCAAACTCATCATCTAAAACGACAAAACCTCTTCCGGGTACTATCCCCTCTTTTTTCAGATGATATGCAGCCGACAAACCCGCTTGTCCGGCACCGATGACTACAATATCCACTTTATAAAATATATCCGGACGCACTTTGCTTAATCCTGAAGAATCAGCATCATGTATGTCTTTATCAGGCTCCATTTAACTACTGTTTATATGCTTCACTTAGCATAATCCACTTATTCTTTTTGTATTGATTATCTGTCAGATTGCAATTTAGGAAATGTATGAGACATCGCTCGTCAGGTCTCTGATAAAAGATCCGCTGCAGGACATAGCTGAACCCCTCTTATTGTCCGGGGCAATTCTGAACGATTTAAAGAGGGACGGAATCGCAGTAAACCTTCCGGCGAAGAACACGGGTATTGTACCGGCTAAATCACAAAACTGTCTCATTGGAAGATTTTTTGAGTGAATAGAAATTATTCTACGAATTCAGTATCAAGAATAAATTCAATAAAATGCTATAAAAAATTAAAAAAAACTACATCCGGTAGCATAGTTGTATTATTTTTGTTCTAAATCATCAAGATATTCTATTGTTATGAAAAGCTATTTACGGATTATTATTCTTTCTGTGGCTACTTTCTCTGCACAGGCGCAAAGTGGTGTAGGGATTAATACTACCCAGCCGGATGCCTCTGCCGCACTTGAAATACAGTCTACAACCCAGGGTATTCTGATACCCAGGATGACAGCATCCGAAAGGAGTCTGATCAGTAGTCCGGCAACGGGATTGCTTATTTATCAAACAGATGCCTCTGCCGGCTTCTATTTTTATAACGGAACTTCCTGGACTACTCTTAATACTCCAGCCACATCAGATGCATCGCAGCTTACTTCCGGTACATTGTCAGACGCACGTTTAAGCTCCGCCGTTACGGTTCAGGGAAATACTTTCAACGGTGCGGAACAACTTGTCCAACTCACCGGTTCGGCACAATTACCAGCCATCAGCGGTGCCAATCTTACCGGATTAACCGCAGGAAACTTAACCGGTACTGTAGCAGTGGCAAACGGAGGCACAGGCGCAAGCACAGCTGCCAATGCAAGAACCAACCTGGAGCTGGGCACACTTGCAGTCCTGAATACGGTCGGTTCTTCTGAAATTACAGATGGCTCTGTAAGTAATGCTGATTTAGCAAACACTGCCGCACTTTCTGTAAAGGGGAATGCTACCAATGCTGCCGCAAGTCCTTCTGACATTCCGGCAGGCACTGACGGGCATGTATTAAGACGATCCGGCACTTCGCTTGGTTTTGGCCAGGTTGCTACCGGTGGCATATCGGACAATGCAGTGACTATAGCTAAACTTCCTCCAGGGGCAACCAATGCGACTTACCTTCGCGGGGATGGCACATGGGCAGCGCCTGCTGCCTCTGGAGGCAGCGGAACATTTTCGGTTACAGCAGAAAATCCGGCCGATATCAATCCGGGCACAACCATTACTGATTTTGGCTCTTTTACTGTCAGTGGTCTTTATTCCATTATATCTGTTACCATTGACGGCAGCACTCAAGGAGGCGCCAAATGGGGATTTATCACAAGTGCTTCAAATGAGGTTATCGCATCCAGCACAACCGGAACTTCAAGTGCGGATGTACATCAGTATGTCACCATTAATACGGTTCTGGGGCCCGGCACTTACAAGATCAGAGTGGCCGCCCTTAATAATAATCCCATATTCTCTTCCTATGCAATCAGGAGAGTAGACTTTTAATCCATTCAAAACTTTTTGATTATGAAATATCTGATTGTTTTGGTACTATGGAACGGAATAGTCTTTCAGACTCAGGCCCAGTCCAATCTGCATACTACCGGAGCCGTTCTTTACATCGGCCCCGGTAGTTCACTGCAAATCGGGGGTAGCTTTTCCAATGAAGCGGGTAGCAAACTTGTAAATGACGGACATCTATCTGTATCAGGTAATATTACGAACCATTCACAATTATCCGCATTTGGGAGCGGGTCTCTGTCTTTGAAAGGGACTGCTGCACAAATGATCAATGGTTCCGCTCCGTTGCTGGTAAACGACCTGACTGTCGATAACAGCGCCGGTATTATACTCGGCACCTCATTAAAAATAAACGGTGAACTCGGTTTTATTAATGGGATTACAGATGCCACCAACGTACTGGCACCTGTAATTTTCACGGCAAACGGCGCAGTGCATCCCGGTAATCCACCCACAGATGCGGCTCATATCAACGGCTACGTTGCCACGGAAGGAACAGGTCCGTTTACTTACCCCACAGGGGACGGCATCCGGTATCAACCGGTGACAGTAGATCTTAGCGTTAACTCATCCGCGCTTACCGCACGCTATTATCCTTCCGATGCCGGCAGTGCTCCATATTCAGCAAACGGTACGGATCCTGTTCTTTTGTTAAGCCGTAATGCATCGGAATATTGGGATATCTCTCCATCCGGAAATGCTGAGGGCAGTGTCACCCTTTACTGGGATGCTTATCAAAATACGGGCATTCATCATATCGATGATCTGCGGGTTGGTCATTTATCGGGTGGCTCCTGGCTTAATGAAGGAGCTGTCTCGGCTTCAGGTACAACCTCGTCAGGCTCTGTATCAAGTAATAACATAAGCACGTGGAGTCCTTTTACAATTGGAAGTATTTCCCTCTCTAATCCGCTCCCTGTATCTCTTTTGTCTTTCACTGTTCTGCCGGTGGAAGAGAATTCTGTACTGAACTGGGAGGTAGCAGAAGCCCTGAATTTCAGCCATTTTGAAGTAGAAAGAAGCACAGACGGAAAGAATTTCGAAAGCATTGCAACAGTCAGTTATTCAGACGGCATTACAAATTACCGGTTAACCGACACAGGTACTTCTTCCAAAAAACTATTGTACTACAGGTTAAAAATGAAAGATACTGACAATACCTATGCTTATAGTCAGATTGCCTCTGTCATGTTTGAAAAAACACCGGTTCCCGGCTTTACGGCGTATCCGAATCCGGTGAGGGAAACACTGGAGATTTCTTTAAATGATAACACCCTTACAGAGATTTCCGCCGTAATAACATCCGTAAATGGGATCACGTTACAGCAGCAGAAATTACAGGTCCGTAACGGTAAATCATTATTACCTGTAAATGGCCTTACCGACGGTATTTATATATTATCCCTGAAAGATGAATCCGGTACCTATTCGGTTAAGTTCATTAAAACGCAATAACGATACCGGGCGGGACCGTTCCCCCATACGGGATGGCCTCAACCTTTTCTGCTTTCCTCATAAGTGGGGCCATACAGGCCCGGCACTTTATTTCCGGTGGCGCGCAGATAAACAATCATTTCACCCCGATGATGGTAAATATGGTTAAAAAGAAATCCGCGCGTCACAATGCCCCTTGGCAGGGGGCCCAGTACCACCCTGTCCCCTGCTTTCATGGTCCAGTTCTCCTGTAATTTATCTTCAGTAACCGATTGTAAAGCAGTCCTGGCTTTCTCCACATTGCTTTCAAAAAGTGCCCGGGTGGCGCTGATATCATTCGTATCTCCCCGCTCAAGCCGATCAGCGGCAAGATCATACACATCCTGCTCGAATACACCCACATACCAGTAGTAAATAGTGGCAATATGCTGCGCGAGCTCTCCCATCGTCCAGGAAATTTCCGAAGGTCTGTAACTCAGATCTTTTTCCGGAATCGCCTTTAACAGCTTACGGGTATTGTTTACTTCGTTTTCAAATTCCTGTTTCAGGTAGTGCAGTATCATACAAAAAGTTTTTAGGACAGATAACAACGCTCAGCCCGGATTTGTTTAACCTCTCTGAGCCATATCGGATCAATATAAGGCCAAAGGATATACCGGAATACACACCGCCGGTTTCAGACTTCTTTACACATGACTTTCCGGTGCATTTTTATCAAAAAACCAAAGTAAAAGGCCCAGATATATACCATGCGTCAGCTGCGCCTGTACCCCACCCCAGTTTTCAACAGTAGAGCTACCCAATACCAGCACACTCATTACCGTCAGCGATGCATACAAAGTGTACCTGGTTTTAAAGCCAATAATTAAAGCTATACCTAAAACAGCTTCAATAACCGGTAATATATACCCGAAACCCAGTATGAGTCCGGAGGGTAATACCGAGCTTTCCATCGAAGATGCCATCCCCTCCGCGAAAGCAGTAAGTTTGGGCAGACGAACCAATCCGTGACCTGCTAATGATATTGCCACAGGTAATCTTAAAAAGAAGAATGTTGTCTTAAAATCTCTCATTTTTCAAGCTGAATTATCTATTTAACAGACGACCATATTTGCACTAATCCTTCCGCATTTCCTGAAAATGGATCTGCAGAAGGCACCTTTACTTTTTCTATCCGTGCTTTCGAAGCCGCATACTTACTTTTCTCCTCACGCACAAGGTCTGGCTCCACGCCTTCGGGATAAGCCCCTACAACCTGGAAATCACGGGAATATGAAAGACACTGATGCCCCGTACCTGCGGGAATAATCAGTATATCCCCGGCTTCAATTTTCATTTTCTTCCCGGCTGCTCCTCCCATCTGTACTTCAGCCGATCCCTGAAAAACCCCGAGCACTTCATGCGTATTGCTGTGATAATGATGAAACGGGTAAATCCCCCACCTCCAGGAGTTATACCAGTCATTGGATTTGAATCTAGCTTCCAGCCATGTTGCGCCTTTGTCACCACGCTGATCAAAAGCCTGACGGTATACCAGCAAGGGCAGCCGGTTATTCGGAATCACACCATCTTCCTTAAAATAGTATTCTTCAGGTTTTATTAACGGTTCCATCCTTTCTTTCCCATCCATAAAAGTTACCCCTGCTATTGCCTGAGAAGCCGTTTTCACAAATTCTTTCCGGTCCATTGTCTTCGGTTTTTGCTATACACGATCCGGCCATTCATCCGGCAACTCTCCGCTGAACCCCATCTCAGGAAGCTGGTTGATCTGCAGGACTTCTTCCGGTGTCAGTTCAAAATCAAAAATGCCGAGGTTGTCTTCTATACGCTCCGGTGTTGTTGATTTGGGAATAGGGACAACCCCATGTTCAATACACCACCGTAAACAGACCTGTGAAACCGATTTCCGGTATTTATCCGCTATGGTTTTCAGCACGGGATTCTCAAAAACCTTTCCGCGGGCCAGTGGAGACCATGCTTCTGTTATAATTCCGTTTTCCTTACAAAACCTTACTGTGTTTTCCTGCCAGTATCCCGGATGAAATTCGATCTGGTTAACAGCAGGTATCACTTTTGCCGTTTCCAGCAATGCCTCCAGATGCGTTTCCAGGAAATTACTGACACCAATGGATTTTATCTTCCCCGTTGCCTGAAGATCTTCCATAGCACGCCATGTGGCCGCATTAACCTGTTTCCAGTCTTCACCGAAATTTTTAAAATTAGCAGGCCAGTGGATCAGATACAGGTCGACATAATCCAGTCCGAGCTTTTGCAGTGAAGCCTCAAAGGCAGCTAAGGTCTGATCATATCCCAGGTTTTCACGCCACACCTTGGTAGTCACAACGATTTCTTCGCGTGCCACACCACTTTCCTTTATCCCTCTCCCTACAGCCACTTCATTTTCATATTTAGCGGCGGTATCCAGCAGACGGTACCCCTTCTGCAAAGCCAGCTTCACAGCCGCTATCCCTTCTTCTTCCGTGGCTTTATAAGTTCCGAAACCAATGTGAGGAATTACATTGCCGTCATTAAGCGTTAAGTTTTTCATTTGCCGGATAGCTTTAAAATTTCTTCATAAATGTCAGTATCGCTGACCTTAATTCTTCAAACAAAGGATGCGACAGGCTTTTGACCAATACTTCTGTAAAAAGCTTCAGTCCCAAAGCCAACTCATGCGCTGTATACTCATTCCCGCAAAACTGCTTTGATTTGATTATCTCAAAAAAACAGATCATCGTGATTTTCAAAATCAAATGCCAGCGTTTTTTTCACCTGCCGTGCCGCCTTTCCGCCTCAGCTCCTGTACAGATGAGATTGATTATTTCTCTTTTCTATCGTTATACTTTAGGTACAGGAGCATTTTCTTCAATCAGTTTTTCATGTTTCAGTTCCTGCCAGAAACCATCCGGAATACTGACCGTGAAAGAGGCCGCGTTTTCCCTGGCCTGCTGCGGATTACTGGCACCCGGAATTACCGCCGAAACAACGTCAGGGGCTCCTGCAAACTGCAAAGCAGCGGTTCTCAGGTCTACCTGGTGATGATCAGCCACACGCTGCAGAGCTGCCAGCTTTTCCTTGACACCTTCGGGGAAAGTACCTCCATACAAATACCGGTCTTTGCCTGATAAAAACCCTGCGCATAACGGTGCTCCGACCACAATGGAAATACCTCTTTCGGCTGCTTTCGGAAAAACCCGGTTCAGGTCTTCCTTATGATGGATCAGTGAATACTGACAGGCCGAAAGAAATATATCCGGATCCGCGACTTCAATCGCTTTTAAAACCGGTTCAATGGTATTCACACCAAATCCCCAGCCTTTGATCAGACCTTCCTCCCGCATTCTGGTCAGCTCGGGCATCGCGCCTTTGGCTGCTATATCAAAGTAGTTGACCCAATCTGCTTTCATATCGCCGTTGTCCGGCGATAAATCATGGATAAATACAATATCCAGGGAAGCGACACCCAAACGCTGCAAACTGTCCTCCACACTCTTGCGCACACCCGCTGCCGTATAATCATATTGATACGAAAAATTCAGCTTCCCTTTCCAGATCCCTCTTTCCATCCTGAAGTCATCCTGCGGATGCAGGATACGCCCGATTTTTGTAGACAGCACAAAATCCTCACGCTTCTTATCTTTCAGAAAAAGCCCCATCCGGCGTTCGCTGATTCCCAGGCCGTACCAGGGCGACGTATCAAAATAACGTACACCTGCCTCCCAGGCGGCCTCCATGGTCTGCAGGCATTGGATGTCAGGATGAGGATTAAACCCATTGCCTAAAGCTACTCCTCCGAACCCAATTTTGCTTTCAGGCCTGAATCTTTTGTGCGTATCTGAATTTTTGAATTGTTCCATTGTATCTGATTTTAAATGATAAGTAGCAAAACCGGAAGCAGCAGACGATACGGCAAGACCGGCTGCCGCCCAACCTGTATTTCTAAAAAATATTCTTCTTTTCATCGTATTACGGTTGCTCTGTTTTTGCGAATGTCCGGTATGCTGTAACAGGATTCTTTTCTTTTTGATATGGCAGGCTCCATTATGAGCTACTTATTGATCTTAAAAAACAATCATTCCACATCCTCAATTTATAAAACCGGCGCTATTCTCCGGTATATTTCCGGATCGTGTTTCCTGATTTTTATTTTCACGTATTTTGAAGCCGGCATATTACTTTCCTTCACCACATTATTGATGGAAACCAGCACATTGGTTTCAGGAAAATAAGTAACGGTATTCTTTTCCGGAATCTGATAGGCTACAACTATAAACAACGGAGCAATCCGCTCGATCCCGTCATCATAATTAAACAGATCTACTTTTCCTCCGGCTGTAAAGCCCGCTTTTTCAATATCTTTCGGATTCATGAACACAACGCGACGTTCATTTTTGATGCCGCGATAGCGATCATCCAGACCGTAAATTGTGGTATTAAACTGATCGTGTGTCCGGGTAGTGGCCATCATGTATTCATCCTCATCAAGGTGGTTATCCGGTATTTCCGTAAGAGTGAATGGTGCCCGGCCACCGTATTGTCTGGCGAAGCGCTGTTCATCCCGTGCCGCATTGGGCAGATAAAACCCGCCTTTCTCCCTTATCCGGACATTATAATTTTCAAATCCCGGAATACATTGCTCAATAGCATCCCTAACTGCGTCATAATGATCATGATAAAGTTGCCAATTGACCACGGATCTGTCTCCTAAAGTGGCCATAGCCATTCTGCATACAATCTGTGTTTCGTTCATAAGCTGGTCAGAAACCGCGTCAAGCATTCCTTTGGAGGATTGTACCACTCCCATCGAATTTTCGGTACTGACCATCTGTATTTCACCATTTACGATATCCTTGTCGCTTCGTCCGTAAGTGGGCAGCATCAGCGCTTCTCTGCCATGTACCAGATGAGTACGGTTTAATTTTGTAGAAACACAAACCAGCAAACGGAGCTTTCTCAAGGCATGCGCCGTAAACGTTGTATCTGGTGTGGCTGACAAAAAGTTACCTCCCATACAGAAAAGAACTTTTACTTTTTCGTCATGCATCGCTTTGATTACCCTGACGACATCATAGCCATGTGCCCGGGGCGGATTAAACCCAAAATAAGCCTGTAAACGATCCAGCTGTTCATCAGTCGGCTTTTCGTCAATCATCATGGTTCTGTTGCCCTGCACATTGCTGTGCCCCCGTACCGGACAAACGCCCGCACCGGGTTTCCCTATACTGCCTTTCAGCAGCAGAATATTAAGAATTTCGCGGATCATGTCAACGCCGTTTGGCTGTTGGGTCAACCCCATTCCCCAGCAAACGATGATCCGCTTTTTAAACGCTATCATCTCGGCAGCGAGGTAAATCGCTTCTTTGGAGACTCCGGAAAGGGCAGCCAGCTCATCAAAATAATAACCGTCAAACTGCTTCAGGAAATCGTCGTATCCGGTTGTTTTTTCTGCAATGAAGTCTTGATCAAAAACCTTTCCGGGATTTTTCCTTTCAAGTTCAATCAGTAAAATTTCCAGCGCTTTCAGCAAGGCCATATCACCGTTGATTTTCACCGGCAGATACAGATCGGCCAGCTTCACCCCACCTCCGATAATCCCACTCATTCGCTGCGGGTCCCGGAAGCCCATTAAACCGGCTTCAGGTAAAGGATTGATGGCAATAATTTTTGCACCGTTTTTCTTTCCTTTGGCCAGCGCGCTCATCATCCGGGGGGCATTGGTGCCGGGATTTTGCCCGATAATCACAATGACGTCCGTATCATAAAAATCATCGAGGGTCACGGTTCCTTTCCCTATTCCGATGGTTGTCCTGAGGGCTGATCCTGAAGTTTCATGGCACATGTTGGAACAATCCGGCATATTATTGGTTCCGAATTCTTTTGCGAAAAGCTGATAAACGAATGACGCTTCGTTGCTGGTTCTCCCTGACGTATAAAAGGCAGCGTCATTCGGGGATTCCAGAGCATTCAGATGTTCTGCTATTTTTTTGAACGCATTATCCCAGCTGATCGCCTGATAATGCGTTCCGCCTTCCGGAAGATACATTGGTTCGGTGAGCCGTCCCATTTTTCCGATCTGATAATCGTCTAACCTGGCGAGGTCGTAAACCGCATTTTCTTTAAAAAATGCCGCAGTCACTTTTTTGGTTGTAGCCTCCTCTGCCAGTGCTTTAACGCCGTTTTCACAATATTCTCCCAGAGGCGACCGGTCATCATCCGGATCAGGCCATGCACAGCTCGGACAGTCAAAACCACCCTTCTGATTCATTTTAAGCAACGCTTTACCTCCTCTGACAAGCGTTTTCTCTTCGACAAGGTCCGCAATTGCGGCCATGACTCCATGAATACCTGCCGTGGATTTTACGACAGGTGTTAACTTCAGGCCGGTAAGGCGATAAGGGTTTTCAGCATCCGGGTCGTTCCTGACTTTTATTTCTGTCTCTTTATGATGATCTTCCATATCTGTACATTTTATCGGGTCAGCGGGCGGGTCTCAGCTTATTACTTTGGTAACCGATCCTGACCCCTCTTCCTGTTTTCATTCTTCATTTATCGCCCTGAATCAACCGTTTTCATGAGTCCATTCATGGCAACTGCTTTCGTTATACATATTAAACCTGTCCGCTTTAAGAAACCCCAGAAGTGTCATATCAAATTCTCTGGCAAGATCCACCGCAAGACTGGAAGGAGCACCGATGGCCGCCACCACTGAAATCCCTGCCATTGCCGCTTTCTGAATCAGTTCAAAACTTGCTCTTCCGCTCAGTACCAGGATATGCCGATTCAATGGCAGTAAATGCGTAGTCAGCGCGCTGCCTATCAGCTTATCCAGCGCATTATGTCTACCCACATCTTCCTTCAGCAAAATCATCTCCCCGTCCCTACTGAAAAGTCCTGAAGCATGGATACCACCGGTAGCCTCAAAACCATGCTGGGCATTTCTTAATTTCCGGGGTAATGCATACAGCAGATCAGCCGAAAGCTTTAAGGCCGGCTTCTCCGGATCACGAAAAGGGCTTACTGTTTTTATAGATTGCACAGAGCTCTTTCCGCAAACACCGCAACTTGAAGTAGTATAGAAATTCCGGTCGGCCTGATGAAGCTGAGGTTCAAAACCTTCGGAGAGTTCCACCAGTATACTGTTTTCCTTCTGTAAGGAACATTCCATCCCTGTATGACGAACACTTCTGATGTGATCCGGGGAAGCAATAATGCCTTCGGTAAATAAAAAGCCAATCGCCAGTTCGGGGTCATTGCCCGGTGTACGCATGGTAACAGAAATATTCTTTTGTACCCGCTGATCGGCAGGACCATAGCCGATGCGGATTTCAAGCGGTTCTTCAATAGAAAGGATATCCACAAAGGATGAGCTGGTCAGTCCGTTCATTTTCCTGACAGGCACATACCGGGTAGCAACCGTTTCGGGGCTTTCTGTTTCCATGAGGAAATCATTAAAGTTGGATAATTAAATTTAGTAAAAATCAATTCAATATCCAGGTTTATTTTGTAAGGCAATGGCACTTCGTAAACAGGTGAACATTATTTTCTCTGTCCGCACCAGAGCTGTAACACTTTATTAAGATTTGTTTTGAAGATAATAAGGCAGCATAACCTATTTCCCAAGCCACAAAATCAATACGATATCAGAAGTGCCCCCCGCAACTTGAAAGGTTGCCACCAGGATACAGTAAGGTTCTTAATTTGTCGCGATTGTATTATCAACAGTATAAGCCTGAGGTTTGCTTGTTTGAGGGAGATAAACCAGCCACATCCTATTCCGAAAGGAGCCTCCGGTTGGTATTTAAACAAGCTGTCAAAAGGGTTGACCTAAACAAGCCAACTACCCTTCATTGGCTGCGGCATAGCTAT
>JBEBXQ010000137.1:0-12196 GCA_040391535.1 Telluribacter sp.
TTGGTAATAGTCTGAATGCGACTCTGGAATGTACGTTACCTGTGATTGCAGCTGGAACGCATACTTTAGCCTCAACCTGTACCAGTACGGACGGGGTTATCAGAATAACCGGACTAGAATTGAGTACAACCTACCGTATTGAGTATGTTAAAAACGGAGGAACCTCTGCTTTTGTCAATCTTGTCAGTGATGCCTCAGGTATTGCCGAAATAACAGGATTAGAAAGAGGGATATACAGTACAATTCGTATAAATGATGAAGCCACTGGTAGTCTGAGTAATAGCCTGTCGGTAACTTTATTGGCTGAAAATGATATAGAATGTGCTCCTCTGCCTGTAACATTGATAAGTTTTACTGTCAGAGAGGAACAAGGCTCAGCAAATCTTACATGGACCACAGTAAGTGAAATGAACAGCGATCATTTTGAAGTTCAATATAGTCAGGACGGGAAAAACTGGAATAACATCGGACGGCTTGATGCAGCAGGGGAAAGTGTCAATGTAGTATCCTACTCCTTTAAACATGGGAATATAGCCATCGGTAATAATTATTATAAACTGAAAATGGCTGATATAGACGGTTCATATACCTTCAGCCACATTCAATCGGTTGTTTATGACGGACGTGCTGAAGTGGTTATTTCTCCGAACCCTGCCGCAGAGCAGATTCTGATTAAATCGAACAACTGGAGTCATGTAATATCAGTGAAAATGGTTGATATGACCGGAAGACAGATTTACAAATCAGGAAATCAACCCGTTTCCGTTATTGACAGCAGAAATCTGAAATCAGGAGTGTACCTGTTAATTATAGAAAATAAAAACGGAACAAGCAGTACGCACAGAGTGATTGTAAATCACTGAGTTGTGAAGTAAGGATTATGCAAAGCCCTTTGAACGTTTTTGAACAATTAAAGGGCTTTGCTTTATTTAGTACCTTCATACAGTAAAAAAGTCAGAAATGGGTTTACTCTACAGGTATCAGGTAAATATGTCCAGGTTATTATTTGGTCTTGTTGTCTGGTGTTGCAGTATTATGATAGCATCCTGTGAGAGGAACAATACTGACAATAAAGAAGAATTAACGTTCAAAAGTGAAGTTGGCCGTTATTTGTTTTTTGATAAGCGGTTATCTGTTACCGGTACAAAAAGTTGTGCAGGCTGTCATGATCCTGTATTGGCATTTACGGATGGTTATCGGACGCCGCCGGGAGTTTATGCGGATCTGCACTTCCGGAATACCCCCAGTCTTGTGAATATTTCCAGTCAAAACCATTTTAATTGGGCAAACCCTGAAATCACATCCCTGAAAGTACAAATGAACAGCCCGCTGTTTGGTAAGCGTCCGGTAGAAATGGGACTTGACAGTAATAACATACAGACACTAAAAATCCTTGAAAAAGATAGTCTGTATCAGACTATGTTCAGGAAAGCATTTCCTGAAGAATCAGATCCTTTTACCTGGAATAATATTAAAGAAAGCTTGTCGGCTTTTGTCCTGTCAATTAATAATTACAGTGCACCTTATGACCGGTATAAGCAAGGCGATAGTACAGCACTCAGTGTATCTGCGAAAGCAGGTGAGAAATTATTTTTTTCAGCAAATTACCAATGCGGCAGTTGTCACCGTCCTCCGGTTTTCGGTGCAGATTCTACGATGTCCGTTAGTGATCTTTATGTAAATATCGGACTGTATAATTATACGGAAATCATTAATCCGGAGGATGATATGGGACTATTCCACAGCACAGGAGTAGAAACTGATAGGGGGAAATTTAAAATTCCTTCTCTCAGAAATCTTTCTTTAACGGCTCCCTATTTTCACGATGGGAGTGCCCGGACATTGGATGAAGTATTAGAAGTATACCGTCAGGGAGGAAGGAATATTACATATGGTAAAAAAAGAGGAGACGGACGTAAAGATCCTAATAAGCACCCCATGATAAATGGTATTCAGATGAGTGGGGAAGAGCAGCAGAACCTCCTGGATTTTTTATATAGCCTGAATGATTTCGGGATAACCTCCCGAACGGATTTTCAATCACCATTTAAAACTAATGCACAGACCTATGTTCAATAATGCAGCCGCACAGAGGATCGCATTCATTTTATTCACACTTATTACTATCGGGTGCTCAAGTGGGAATAAAAAACTGGATACCACACCCACCGACTCACTTGCGATTTCATCGGTTTTGTTCGGTCAGGATGAAAGGCCTGATTTTGAGTTGATTAATAATTATTTTGAGCTGATTCAGCATTCACTAAAAAAGGAAATCCCGATAGTACCTTTGCAAAGGGCTTTGACCGATGAAGAACAGAAAGCCCAGGAAATATGTTTTCAGGATGCTTCATTCCGTTCGTTTCTGAAAGACAGTTCAGGCAATGCTTACCGCAACGAAATATTTGGTATCTACCCGGCACGTGAAAGTGATCTGCTTGCGGCGAACAGATCATTTTTTACGGACGGGTCATGCTTCAGAGTGGAGATGTATAATTTTGCCCGTAATATAACCACTATTGCTGTGGTTAAACCTGCAACGTCAGAGATGATACAAGTGGCGCACTATATCGCAATGCAACCGGAATTACCTGAGCATCTTAAGAATCTGGCCATTCAGATGGCACTTGAAAATCCGAGGGTACAGGAAGCATTGGAGATGAAACCGGAAATGAAAGATGCATTGATGGCCGATACGAAAACGGCGCTGAACAATAGCCGTTGTGAAAGAAGTAAGCACCTTTGTGTGGCCCCGACTTTTGTAAAGGATAATAAAGCGCTATGGACCATTGTAGACCTTACCGATCTTCATGTGGCAGGATTACGCTGGACTAACCTCGGAGAGACGCCTGTTATAACAGAGGTGGTTTCGGAGCGCAAAATCCAGAATGAATCTATAACCAATTGTTACTGTAAAACCGCAGTTCCACTGAATAGAGACAACTGGAATCTTGAATATATGATTACAGGAAATGATGGCCTGAGAATTTCGGACGTAAGCTATAAAGGAAAACCGGTTATAAAGAGCGCAAAACTGGTAGACTGGCATGTCAGTTACAGTAACACCGAAGGGTTTGGTTACAGCGATGCCGTTGGGTGCCCTTATTTCAGTTCTGCGACAGTGGTAGCGATAGACCCACCGAAAATTGCCGAAATTATCCATGACGGAAAGCCGGTAGGTTTTAGTATAGAACAGTTTTACAGAAGTGACGCATGGCCGTCTCCATGTAATTACCAGTACTTTCAGCGGTATGAATTTTACGACGACGGAAGGTTCAGGACAGCTGCTGCCAGTATCGGCAGAGGATGTGGAAATGACGGTACGTACCGGCCGGTATTCAGAATTGCTTTTGCAGGAGATAAGCATCAGTTAGCAGAGTGGGGCGGAGATCAATACGTACCCATACAAAAGGAAGGCTGGCGTTTACAGCAGTTCAACACCCGCTATGACCGCGATGGTGGCATGTTTAAATTGGGTACTGGTGAAAATAACTATAGATTAGTTCCGGCAAATGGTCAGTTTGGTGATGGAGGGCGTGGCGATAATGCATATATTTATTTTACCAGATATAAGGCAGATACAGATGAAGGGGAGAGTGATTTACCCACTATAGGCCCGTGTTGCAATACAGATCACCGGCAAGGGCCTGAAAAATTTATTGAAGAGCAACCCGAATCGTTGCAAAATAGCCAGGTGGTACTGTGGTATGTACCTCAGATTAAAAATGACGATACAAAAGGTAAAGAGTACTGCTGGGCAGAAGCACAACTGGTAAATGGAGTTTATAAAACGGAAATGTTCCCGTGTATTGCAGGGCCAATGTTTATTCCTGACTGAAAACAAATGAATATGATGCGGTTTTTACCTTTATGTATATGGCTTTTGCTGTCAGGATGCGGCGGCAACAGGCAATCAGATGCTCCGGTTATGAGTATTATACCGGAATGCAAAGGGGTGCCAAAATACATTGTTCAGGCTGGTTTTTTACCAGGCAAGCCTTTTGGATTCAGCGTTTCGGAGAAGGGAGTTACGGGTTTGTCACTCATTCAGTTTCCGGGAAATGGCGTTTCTTATAAGCAGTTCAGAATGCCTGATTGGGACAATGCAGGTCATCTGGGGGCAGTAATTACAGATAAGGAAGGTAATAATTTTGTTATTCCGAGGCCTTTTATCAATACGCTGAAAAATGATCCGGCAGAGCAGAATATTATTTACAGGGTAGACTCACGCACCGGAGCGATGAAAATGTATATTCAGTTACCCTCAGTCAGGCCGGCTAATGACCGGAATCCTTTTGGTCTCATGGGGTTGGTGCTGGATTGTGAAAGTGATATTATGTATGCCTCTTCTGTATTGGGTAGTGATGCTGACCATGAAACTGGCAGCATTTATGCCATTCGGACCGGCGATCAGCCGGAAGTGCTTGCTTCACTAAGCGGCCTGGATGCTATGGGACTGGGAATTTGTTATTTTAACGGGGACAAGTACCTGTTATTTGGAAAAGCCCGAAACAGTGAAGTGTATAAAATTGCCCTTAATCCTAAAGGAGGGTTTAAGGGAGAGCCTGAAAAATTACTTTCCCTGGCATTACTGGGAGACCGTGGCGACGACAAGCCCCGCAAAATACGATTTAATAACAAAGGAGAAATGATGATAAGTGGTATTAACTTTAATTTCAATCTGGCAAACTCTCCTGACAAACAGGAAAATATCTATTCTTTTCAGTTTGACCCTGCTACAACACAGTGGCGTTTGGTGAATATCCGGAAGGGAATTTTATAAAGCGATAACATGTATCCATATACTGCCGAAAACCTTCCGCAATCATTTAATCTTTGTAAATTTGTATTCTCCGGAAGACTGACAGGGTAAACGGGTTCCCTGCAGGATCACCATCCGGAGTGAATACTATCCGCGGAATGAAAGTTTGTATTGCAGAGAAACCAAGTGTAGCCAGAGATATTGCCCAGGTAATCGGGGCTAAACAACGTAAAGACGGATATTATGAGGGGAATGGTTATCAGGTAACCTGGACTTTCGGGCATTTCTGCACCTTAAAGGAACCCCATGACTATGCGGAGCGCTGGAAAGTCTGGCGGCTGGAGGATCTGCCGCTGATCCCGCCTGGCTTCGGTATTAAGCTCATCGATAATGAAGGTGTAAAAAAGCAGTTCTCCGTTATTGAAAATCTGGTAAAAGATTGTGAGGAGGTCATCAACTGTGGTGATGCCGGACAGGAGGGAGAGTTGATTCAGCGATGGGTTTTACTGAAAGCAAAATGCAGATCAACCGTCAAAAGGCTCTGGATTTCGTCATTAACGGAGGAGGCGATCAAAGAAGGCTTTCAAAACCTGAAGGATAGCAGTCAGTTTGACAATCTGTACGCTGCCGGTAGTGCCAGGGCCATAGGGGACTGGTTGCTGGGCATGAATGCCACCCGGCTTTTTACCCGTAAATTCGGACAGGGGAAAGTGGTTTTGTCCATCGGCAGGGTACAAACTCCTACGCTGGCGATGATTGTGCAGCGTCAGAAAGAAATCAATGCGTTTATAGCTGAGGACTACTGGGAGCTGAAAACAATTTACAGAGAAACGGAATTCACCGCCACAATCGACCGGCTGAGAAGCCTCGAAAAGGCTGAAAAAGGATTAGCGTACCTGAAAGAGCATCTGTTTGAAATCACGTCTTTTGAAAGAAAAGAAGGCAAGGAAGGGAATCCGAAACTGTTTGACCTGACTTCATTACAGGTAGAGGCTAATAAAAAATACGGATATTCGGCAGAAGACACCCTGAAGCTGATTCAGGGATTGTATGAAAAGAAATTTGTCACTTACCCAAGGGTAGATACTACCTATCTTTCTGAGGATATTCATCCGAAAATTCCCGGAATTCTGGGCAGTCTTACAAACTATAGCCAGCTGACAGCTCCGTTACTCGGAAAGACAATCCCGATGTTAAAGGCCGTTTTTGATGATAAAAAAGTAACAGATCACCATGCGATTATTCCTACCGGAGTGGTACCTAATGCGCTTGGTACAGACGAAAGAAAAATTTATGATCTGATTGTCAGAAGGTTTATTGCCGCTTTTTATCCGGAATGTAAAGTAGCCAATACCACAGTGCTGGGTAAAGTGGGGCAGGTTGAATTTAAAGCAACCGGTAAGCAGATTCTCGAAATGGGATGGAGGGAAGTATATGCCAATGACGTACAGGATGAAAAGAAAGATCAGGAAGAAAAAGTAATGCCTGACTTTGTCGCTGGTGAAAGCGGTCCGCATGAACCCCGTATTCACCAGGGGAAAACTTCAGCTCCCAAAGCTTTTACAGAAGCCACTTTGCTGAGAGCCATGGAAACAGCAGGTAAACAGGTAGAAGATGAGGAGATGCGTGAACTGATGAAAGATAACGGAATAGGCAGGCCTTCAACCCGTGCCAACATTATCGAAACCCTTTTCCGGAGGAAATACATCGAAAAGAAGAAAAAGAATATCATCGCCACCCAAACGGGTATGGATCTGATTGATACCATTCAGAATGAATTGCTGAAAAGTGCTGAACTTACCGGAAACTGGGAGCGGAAACTCCGGCTTATTGAAAAGGGTGAATACGTCATTGATACTTTTAAAAGTGAACTGATTGAAATGGTAACCGGGCTCGTATGGGAAGTGAAATCCGGCCGCGGGCGTACCATCACCATTGCTGAGGAGCCGGCAGAAAAGAACGAAACACAACCGGTAAAATCCGGTACACCCAAACCTGCTTTGGATGTGGAAACGCTGACCTGCCCGAAATGTAAGCAACATCAGCTGAAAAAAGGAAAAACAGCGCTGGGGTGTATGAATTTCAAGGAGTGCGGCTTTAAAATACCATTTGAAATATTCAGCAAAAAGCTGACCGATAAGCAACTGGCAGATTTGGTGGAAAAAGGACGAACCGGTAAAATAAAAGGACTTCAATTGCCGGAAAATCAGGAAGTTCAGGAAGGGAAAATTCATTTGAATGAAACCTTCGGATTGGAATTTGTGAAGTAAATTGAGTAGGAGTGCATATATTAATACTTCTGAGTAATAGTACTTTCAGTTTTTTTGTAGGTAGTAATAAGAACGCTGATTTTACACTTATTCTAAACTTAATTATTTAACCCTGAATATTCAATGAAACCAAAGAGTTTAATTACAGCTGGAGCTGATGCTTCGAGGCGGGATTTTATCCGTAATGCATCGCTGGCAGCTTCTGCCTTTTTTATTGTTCCGCGTCACGTGCTTGGTAAAGGTTATGTCGCGCCAAGCGATAAGCTGAATATTGCCGGCATTGGTGTCGGTGGTAAAGGGAAAAGCGATCTGAGTTCATTTGCCAAAAGCCCGAATGTCAATATCGTCGCTCTTTGTGACGTCGATGACCGTCAGTCTGTTGAAGCAAGAAAGGCATACCCTAAAGCCAGGTATTATAAGGATTTCCGTGAAATGCTCAGCAAGGAAAAAAACAGTATTGATGCCTGTTCTATCTCTACGCCGGATCACACTCACGCTGTAGCAACAATTGCTGCTATGCAACTGGGTAAGCACGTATATACGCAAAAACCGCTGACGCATGATATTTACGAAGCGCGTATTCTGACCCAGGCCGCCAAGAAATATAAAGTGGTAACCCAGATGGGCAACCAGGGTGGCTCTGGAAACGGTGTCAGAAGGATGAAAGAAATTTACAATTCGGGAATCATCGGTCATGTGGATAAGGTATGGTGCTGGACCAACCGCCCGGTATGGCCACAGGCGGTACCTACTGATAAAACGTTCCCGGTACCTAAAGAACTTGATTTTGATCTGTGGCTGGGGCCAACTCCCAAAGTGCCTTATAATGAAGCGTATCTTCCCTGGAACTGGAGAGGCTGGTGGCCTTACGGAACCGGTGCTTTAGGCGACATGGCATGCCACATCATGGACCCTGTGTTCCGGATTCTGCCGATTGATTACCCTACTACTGTGGAATGTAGTGTGGCTGGTAACTGGACAATGACTTTACGGGAACAGGATGATAATCCGGCCTGGACTCCATTCTCCAGCTCCATTCACCTGAATTATCCAAGAACGGATGGAAAAGGGGATCTGAAGGTAAGCTGGTATGATGGTGGTATTTTACCTGAAATACCTGAAGAATTATTGCCGGGAGAATCATTCGGTAACTCAGATGGAGGGGTACTCTTTATAGGTACCAAAGGAAAACTGATGGCTGATTGTTACGGGGCAAATCCAAGATTATTGCCGCTTAAAGACAATGAGTTCCTGAACATTCCCGAAACCATTGCAAGGGTTCCGAATGAAGATCATTACCTGCAATGGGTAAATGCCTGTATCGCTGGTTATGGCAATGCTGAAACAAGCTCTCCGTTTGAATATGCGGGTCCGTTTACCGAAAGTATATTGATTGGTAACGTAGCGCTCCGCAGCTGGATGCTCCGTGATAACCCATCCGGACGCAGAACGGTTGACAAGTATAACGGTCGGAAGAAACTGAACTGGGATGCTGCCAACATGAAGGTTACTAATTATGATCTGGCTAATCAGTTTGTGAAGAGTGAATACCGTGGCGGCTGGAATCTGGTGGTTTAAAGAAGTATTTTATTGAATTGACTTGGTTTTAGTTCCGGCAGAGGTTTCCGCCGGAACTTTTTTATTGGATAGTCCATTTTACCGAGCCTTTAAAGGGATCATTGCTGACCGTAAAGCCTTTGCCGTAACCTTTCTGACCTTGTTATTATCGGATAAACCTATCTTTACAGTTGCAGATACGTTGTTGTATCTGTCAATAGGTTTGATTAATGACCAGTCATAGCGCATACCGTTCCTCTACGCCTGTCTTTGAAAACGGGCAACCGGATCATGCGGCAGAGCTGTATCATATAAGCTGATTAAGTCTGCCTGTCTGCATTTCTTTTGAAAATGCAGCGAAATATAAAGCAAAAAACCAGTTTATACCCAAGTCTATTCGGGTACATGAAATTTCAGACAGGTAATAGTACGGGAATCAGTATTTCCTAATCCTCGAAAATATTTTCACGGTTGCTTTTGATTACAGACTGATATACAGCAGCTTTGAATTTTCCGATAACTTCACCTCCTACTGAATTTGGCGCTTTTTGTACCATGTAAATGCCGACAATCCCTTCGACCGGATCTACCCAGTAGTTAGAGCCAAAAGCTCCGCCCCAGTCAAATGAACCTTCCGAGACCGGCGTGCGGGCGGCTTGTCCGGCGGTTGTAATACCAAAACCCAGGCTGAAATTGTTTTTGGTATCTTTCAGATCAGAGAGCTGATTGGTGGTCATCAGCCGCACCGTTGTAGGACTGAGTATCTGCTGTCCGTTATATTTGCCCCCGTTGAGCAGCATTTGCAGAAAAATAGCATAGTCCAGAGCGGTACATGATAAGCCCGCGCCTCCTGAATAATATTTCCCTTCAAGGGTAGGGAAATTCTGAAGTGTGGAGGGATTTCCCGGAGAAAGAGGATTGGGCCGGTCACCCACTTTAACCATTTTTCTGTTTTCATCTTCGCCATACAATGTAGTAAGTCGGGAATGTTTGCTTTCAGGAAGGTAAAAATAAGTATCCTTCATTCCCAAAGGCTTCAATAAACGGTCCGTCAGGAAGTCGGAAAGTGATTGTCCTGAAACCACCTCAACCAGGTATCCCAGGACGTCGGTATTGAGTCCGTACATATATTTTTCACCGGGTTCATGAAAAACCGGTAATTTTCCGAGCGCATTCATTGCATCTGCCAGAGAGCCGTAGGGAGTATCAAGCCCTACCGGGATATTGTGTTTTGCGTAAAGTGCATTGGCTTCTTTGGTTCCTATAACGGCATAGCCGATACCGGCAGTGTGAGTCAGCAGGTCGCGGATCGAAATTCCCCGTTTCGCAGCTTTGGTGGTATAGGTAGTGTCTTCAAGATTAAAGGTGTCGATGATCTGCGTATTCGCAAACGAAGGAATGTACCTTGAAACCGGATCATCGAGCAAAAATTTTCCTTCTTCATAAAGCATCAGAACGGCGGCGCTGGTGATCGCTTTGGTTTGGGACGCAATCCGGAATATGGCATCCGAACGCATGGGTGTTTTGTTTTCCACATCGCTGTAGCCAAATGATTTATGATAGGCAATTTTCCCGTTTCTGGCGATTAATATAGTAGCCCCCGGAAGCTGGTCCTGATCCACAAAGCTCTGGATAACATTGTCGATACGTGCCAATCGGGCTTCACTCATACCTACTGTTTCGGGCTTTGCCGAAACCAGCGTTTGTGCATAAACGTGATAGCCGGGAAGCACACATTGTAAAGCAACATACAGTAATACGGAACATTTATAAAGTAGTGTCTTTGTCATAAGAAACGGCTGGTTAGGTATAAAGGCGAATATAATTATAATGCTTTGGTAAAGAAACACGAACCCAAAAGTAAATATTCGTATTTATAATTTACTGTTTCCAATTCAGAGGACGGATAATGAGTACCTGTAGAAGGTAAAGTACGCAGCGGCGTATCTCATTCAATAGAAAACCCCGGAGATAAATCTTCGGGGGCAGGAACGTGCTTATGAAACGTCAACCTGTTTCAGGGTGTTTATCATGAACTATTTCCGTTCCTGATTCCTGAATATCAGCCTTATATTAGGATCATTTGTGATAAAGGAAGAAATCCAGTTGATGGCGAGTCTGAATTTGTTACCAAAACTGACAATCGGGATAATGTGAATGAACAGCCACATCACCCAGGCTACAAAGCCTTTGAAAAAGGCTTTGGGCAGATCAGCCACAGCTTTGTATTTGGTAATAATGGCCATACTTCCTTTATCATTATACCGGAACTTCCGCCATTCTGAATTGCCTGCCTGTGCTTTCTTCAGATTTTTTGCCAGTAGTTTTCCTTGCTGAATGGCTACCTGTGCCAGTTGCGGATGCCCTCCCTCAAAACCGGGATCACCGTTTAACAGACAAATGTCACCAATGGCAAAGATGTTTTCTGTATTATTTACTCTGTTGTATTCATTTACCAGGATACGGCGGCCTCTTCCGGTGCTGCCTTCCGGTAATCCGGGTGCTTCGCGGGCAATCACGCCTGATGTCCAGATCAGGTTATTGGTTTTGATACGGTTACCATCTGATAACAGCACTGCACCATCCTCATAACCATTGACTCCCAGATCCAGCCGAACCTGTACTCCCTGTTTTTCCAGAACGTTCAGTGCTTCATCCTGCGATTTTTTACTCATCGGGCTCAGCAGGGTAGGAGCTTTGTCTACCAGATAGATTAACGGCTTGTCTCCGCGGATACCGCTCAGTTCCGGGAAATCTTTTGAGCCAATGTGTTTGGACAGATACGAGATCATACCCGCCAGTTCAACTCCTGTTGGCCCGCCACCTGCTATGACGATAGTCAGATATTTCAGTTTTTCTTCAGGATCGGTGGTCAGTGTCGCCTTCTCCATACTGTTCAGCAGGTGATTCCGCAGATGCTGGGCGTCATCAATATTTTTTAACGGGAATGCATTTTCTTCAATATCCTTCATCCCGAAGTAATTACTTTCCGTTCCCATGGCCAGCACCAGCTGATCATAATGCAGTTGTCCTGACGATGTAACAATAAGATTTTCTTCCGGTATAATGCGTTTCAGCTCACCGAAATGAAAATGCAGATTTTTTTTATGATGGAATATTTTTCTGAAAGGATAACAAATGTTGGAGGAGTCAATAAAAGCTGTACCCACCTGATAGATCAGCGGAGGGAAAAAATGATAATTATTCTGGTCGACCAGTGTAACTTCAAAACCATCCTGATTGCCCAGATCCCGTGCAAGATTCACACCTGCAAACCCACCGCCAACTATTACGATGTTTTGTTTTTTCATAATTCAGATGACTATTTATTGCTGACTATATAACAACAACCTTCAGAAATAGTTCTGTCCTGGGATTATTGTATGAACCGGAAAAAGAGATGGTAAAGACTGTAGTTCGACAATAAAGGGAGGATTTTACTATCAAGTAGTTGATTATGATGAATATATGTGTTTAAGCTGCTTCTTATGAGACGATTTTATCCATAGGGTATTGTAGATATTTATTGTACTTTTCTGTTTTTGAAAATAGTCATACTCTTTTTTAACACAGGGAGTACAAGAAAAGGGAACTGTATACAGAATGG
>JBEBXQ010000138.1:0-12165 GCA_040391535.1 Telluribacter sp.
GAATCAGGATTATCTGAAGCCTTATGATAGTTTTTCATGATTTCCTCATCAAAATCACGGAAACCGGGAGTGAAAGTCGGGGCGGGAATTCCTTTGATCGCAAAATTAACGTTATCAGAGCGGTCGAAAAGATTTTGCTCCGGGGCGGGATCTCCTACTACTTCCAGGCCAAAGGCTTTGCAGGCGGTTTCTATTTCAGCTCTGGCACCGGTTCTGTCAAGTCCGATTACTCCCACCAGTCTGGTATCGTTATATCCTGCGCCGTCGCAATTCAGATTAAACACACACTGATTTAAAGGCATCAGCGGATTCGCTGCATAATGACGGCTGCCTAACAATCCCAGTTCTTCGCCGGTTACAGCTATGAATAAAACAGACCGTTTTGGCTTTTTAGTCATAAATGACTGGGCTGCAGCCAGCAACCCCACGCAACCAAAAGCATTGTCACGCGCACCGTTAAAAATGGTGTCACCATCAGCAAATTGCGGATCAGAGGCACTTCCGTAACCAATATGGTCATAATGTGCTGTCAGCATCACATATTCTGCTTTCAGCTTAGGGTCTGATCCTGGCAAATAGGCCGCTACGTTATATCCGGTGAATCTGGTCGTATTTCTTCCTTCTGTCCTGAGCTCCATTTGAGTAGCATCTCTGAACAGGCGGGTGATTTTTTCATTTTTACCGTCGATCCAGATATGAGTAAAAGGATTCTCGTCAGTCTTCTGATCATCCAGTGAAATGCGCTCCTGCCCGAAATAACTGCTTACAAACTGCCATGGTGAGGTGATATTAAAAATTTCCACTACTGCCACTGCACCTTTTTCTTTAGCAATCCTGCGCTTTTCGACAGATGAAGCGATCGTTTGTGACGGATTCTGCACCTCGGCAGTACCACTTTGTACCAGCACTATTTTGCCTTTTGCATCCAGATTGGCATAATCTTCTTCAAATCCGAAAGCCGCATACATGACAGGCGCATTCAGTTCTGTTTTTTTCCCGCTGACCAGCAACCACTCTCCACCTGAAGACGGCAGATCCTGGCTGTCTATTCTGATATTACCTGCTCCCGGAGCGCTTGCCCGCTGAAAAGGTACTTCCTGAAAAAAGCTGTCGGTGCCGGGTACCGGCTGCAGGCCGAATTTTCTAAAATTTTCAGCCAGATAACGGGCAGCTACCAGGTTTCCCTGATCTCCGGTTTTACGGCCCAGTAATTCATCTGCTGCCAGGAAACGCATATGCGCTTCCATTTCTGATTTCTGAAGTTTATATTCAGGAAGATCCTGTACTTTCTGTGCAGTGGCAGTCTGAACCCAGAGTAACGACAGCAGCGAAGTTGTTACGAATAATTTCCGCATGTAATGTTTAGATTTTATGGCTTGTAACTTATAAAAACAATCAAAGATAAAATTGTTAATTACATTGCCCAAAAAGGGAGTAAAGTATCAGGAAATACAGAAAGTCAATACTGAACTATTCCGCTGATATCAAACGTATTTTTCCCGAGAAACAGTACTTCCTGATAGCCTGATATCCGGTAATCGGCAATCAGCCACCGGCCGTTGACCTCTCCTGCGTGCAGAACGAGATTTTTTTCCATATCAAACAGTTTATTCTTCCGGTAAAGCTCAATTTCCAGCTTCTCAGGTAAATTGTTGTCAGGATTCAGCTGGATTTTCATGCGCTTTACAGGCAGGGATTCTCCTTCTTTCAGGATGTATTCCGTAGACACAGCATCTGTTTTCAGCACCGTGTAACTCGGCAGATAGGATACCTTATTAATATCCGAGGTCAGGAAAAGATCAAGCTCCTCAGCCCAGTCCACATCGGATAAAGTCATTTGTTCGTCCTGCTCCTGTAGCTGGTTATGACGTTTCACTTCAGGATTTATTTTTTCAAGCGTCTCAATCTGTCCGGAAATAAATTGATGGGTATCATAAAAAACGGATTCCCCGCTTTGCTTCTCTTCGCTGCCGCATGAGGTCAGTACGAATAGGCAAAACAGGGAAAAGCCCGCGCTTTTTTTCAATGTTTTCTGAAACATATTACTTTAGCAATAAGCTGGTTCCGGTCATTTCTGCTGGTTGTGCCACTCCCACAATATCCAGGATGGTAGGTGCTATGTCAGCCAGTTTACCATTGGCAATAGCAGCCGGCGCATTATTATCTACCAGAATACATGGCACCAGATTGGTTGAGTGTTGGGTATTAGGGGTTCCGTCGTCATTGCGCATATAATCAGAGTTACCGTGATCAGCAATAATGATGGAAGCATACCCATGTTCCAGTCCCGCAGTAACAACGTCCCTGACACAGGAGTCGACTGTTTCGCAGGCTTTAACGGCAGCTTCAAAAACGCCCGTATGCCCGACCATATCCGGATTGGCAAAATTAAGACAAACGAAATCGACCTCTTCCTTCTGAAGCTCAGGTACAATTTTATCCCTGATATCAAAGGCCGACATTTCAGGTTTGAGATCATAGGTAGCTACTTTCGGAGAGGGACAAAGCAAACGGCTTTCCCCTGCGAAAGGTTCTTCCCTTCCTCCGGAAAAGAAGAAAGTCACATGCGGATACTTCTCGGTTTCCGCAATTCTGATCTGTTTTTTCCCTGCCGCAGCCAATACTTCTCCTAAGGTATTATTAAGATTATCCTTGTCAAAAATCACTTTGACATTCCGGAAGGTATCATCATAGTTGGTGAGAGTTACATAGTAGAGATCCAGTGCTTTCATATCCTGCTCCGGAAAATCTTTCTGTGTGAGGGCTTCTGTAATTTCACGGCCGCGGTCGGTCCGGAAATTAAAGCACAGCACCACATCCCCGTCTGCAATGGTTCCGACAGGTTGCCCTGATCCATCCACTACCACCAACGGCTTGATGAACTCATCGGTCACCCCCTCCTGATAGGAGGTTTCAATAGCGGCACCGACCTGTCCTGCCTGTATTTTTTCTCCGGCACCATGCACCATTGCATCATAGGCCAGTTTTACACGCTCCCAGCGTTTATCGCGGTCCATAGCATAGTAACGGCCCGTAACGGAAGCGATTTTCCCGGTGGTAAGGGCTAAATGCTGTTCAAGCTCACTGATGAATCCCAAACCGCTCTTAGGATCACAGTCACGGCCGTCAGTAAATGCGTGTACAAAAACATCCTTCAACCCATACTGACCGGCAATAGTAGCCAACCCCTTGAGGTGATTGATATGGGAATGGACACCACCGTCTGACACCAGCCCGATAAAATGTACTTTTTTGTGATTTTCTCTGGCATAATTAAAGGCCTTCACCACCTCAGGTTCCTGAGCCAGTGCGCCTTCCTCTACCGCCTTATTTATTTTAACCAGATCCTGATAAACAACTCTCCCGGCTCCAAGATTGGTATGCCCCACTTCCGAATTCCCCATTTGTCCGTCGGGTAATCCTACTGCCAGACCGGATGCCTCCAGCTTGCTGTGAGGATAACTTGCCAGAATATGGTTGTAGAACGGAGTACTGGCAGCGGCTATGGCTGAACGGTCTTCCTCCCCTGCTTTAGGAATTCCCCAACCGTCCATTATAATTAAAATAACTTTATTGCTCATTTAAATTCTTCTGATATAGGTTAACTAAACATCAAATATGAAGCGTATACTTCAGCTATACTCTGAATGTATAACCACCTTGTTTGATAAGAAATTCCAAAAACTTTTCGCCTGCACGGTCTACAATGTCAAACACTTCTTCAAATGCTTCCTGTCCTTTGGCATAGTAAGGATCCGGAACGATGGTCTCTTCTCCCCTATGAGGATCAAAAGGCCTGTAGAGCATTACCTTTTCGCCCAAATGCTGAATTCCCTCCTTTTTTGCCAATGCAATGATTTCATTATAATTATTTTCATCCATTGCCAGAATATAATCAAATCTGAAAAAATCATCGGCAATGAATTTGCGGGATTTGTGTGTTAATTCAAAACCTCTGCCGGTGGCCGTACGCCGCATCCGCAGATCAGCCAGCAGGCCGTCATGGTATCCTGAAGTACCCGCAGAGTCACAGGAAATCCACTTTGTCAGTCCTGCCTTTTCGACTTTGTCCCTGAAAACACCTTCGGCAACAGGTGAGCGGCAGATATTGCCCAGGCACACAAACAAAACATTTATTTTCTTTTCAGGAGTGTTATTCATTTAATCTTCGATAGGTTTACCATTCTCGTCTACCATAATGTAGACATCTTCATTGGGCTTACGCATATAGTATTTTTCCCTCGCCCACTTTTCGATCAGTTTCTGATTTCCGAATACTTCCTCTCTTTCCGCTTTCACCTGAATAATCATCTCCTGGTAATACTTTTTCTGTACTTCCAGGTCTTTGAGTTTGCGGTAATTATTCCAGACTACCGCAACGTTATTTTCATCAATAAACAGGATCCAGATTAACCAGATCAGAAAGGAAAGAATATAAAATCTGCCGAAAGGTTTGAGCTTTCTGTAAATTGTCCTAAGATTAACCATAACACGCTGTAAGCTAACAAGTCCGGAACAGATACAAGTGAAGTCAGAAGAAGCAGTTGCTTTATCCCATGCGGACAAAACAACTGCTTCAGCACTATTCCTGCATTAAGCAGGACAACGTTTTAATCAGAATTTCAGGCCGGGGAAGTAAGCGTTTTCTCCTAATTCCTCCTCGATACGCAATAGCTGATTGTATTTAGCCATCCTGTCAGAGCGGGAAGCAGAACCGGTTTTAATCTGTCCGGTGTTCAAGGCTACGGCCAGGTCGGCGATCGTCGCATCTTCTGTTTCACCCGAACGGTGCGACATCACATTTTTGTAACCGTTTCTGGTAGCCAGATTAACCGTATCAATCGTTTCTGTCAAAGAACCGATCTGGTTCACTTTTACAAGAACGGCATTTGCAACACCCTGCTCAATACCTTGTTTCAAACGCTCGACATTGGTAACGAACAAGTCATCTCCTACCAGTTGTACTTTCTTGCCAATATTGTCGGTCAGTAATTTCCAGCCACTCCAGTCATCCTCGTCCAGGCCGTCTTCAATAGAAATAATCGGGTATTTATTCACCCATTCCTCCCAGTAGCCAGCCATTTCAGGAGAAGAAAGTTTACGGCCGTCTGATTTTTTGAAATGATAAACACCATTTTCATAAAACTCAGAAGAAGCCGCATCAAGCGCGATGAAGATTTCTTCACCTGGTTTGTAACCCGCTTTTTCAATCGCCTGTAATACCACTTCAATAGCCTCCTCGTTGGATTTGATGTTAGGGGCAAATCCACCTTCATCACCTACGTTTGTAGAATAGCCTTTGCTTTTCAATACTTTTTTCAGCGTATGGAATACTTCAACGCCCATACGAAGGGAATCCGAGAAGGTATCAGCCTTAGCCGGAACGATCATGAATTCCTGGAAGTCGATAGAGTTATCAGCATGAGAACCTCCGTTGAGGATGTTCATCAAAGGTACAGGCAAAGTGTTTGCGTTCGTACCACCAACGTAGCGGTATAAAGGCAGACCGGCTTCCTGAGCCGCCGCTTTGGCCAGTGCCAGAGAAACACCCAGAATCGCATTTGCACCTAATTTAGCTTTATTGGCTGTACCGTCCAGCTCAAGCAGGATCTTATCGACAAGGTTCTGCTCAAACACTGAAATACCGATGATCTCCGGATATATAATGTCATTTACATTCTCAACAGCCTTTAATACACCTTTACCCACATATACAGCATCATCTTCATCCCGAAGTTCTACTGCCTCGTGCTTTCCGGTAGAAGCTCCGGAAGGGACTGCTGCACGGCCTAAAAATCCGTTTTCTGTCCGAATATCAACTTCTACTGTCGGATTTCCTCTTGAATCCAGAATCTGTCTGGCATGTACTGACTGAATAGTACTCATCTTAAACGCTGTGTTTGATGGTTAATATAGTATTTATAAATCCCACAAATTAAATTAAAATTTTGCTCATGTGCCTAGTATATGCCTACTTTAACATTAATTTTACACGTTCAACATTAAAAATCAAAAATGAAAATTGGATTTGGCTTATTCTTTCTGCTGTGTTTATCGGCTTTAAGCTCTTTTGGGCAGAAAGTTCTCACTTCTGATGAGTTCGAGCAAAAATTAAAAGAAAAACAAAATGCCCAGCTGATTGATGTCAGGACTCCCGGCGAATATCAGGGCGGGCACATTCCTGAAGCCGATAATATTGACTTCAAAAATGAAAACTTCCGGAAACAGATTCAGTCACTGGATAAAAACAAACCTGTATTTCTTTACTGCCTTGGCGGAGTAAGAAGCAAGACTGCCTCTGAACTGCTTGTCAAAGAAGGTTTCAGAGAAGTGTATGATCTGGAGGGCGGGTATGCCAAATGGGACAGCGAGAACAAAGCGGTGAAAATGCCGGTGACCAAAACAGAAAAAACAAAAGGGAATACGGTTACTCAGGCAGAATTTGACAAACTGGTAAGCGGTAGTCAGCCGGTATTGATCGATTTTTACGCTCCCTGGTGCGGCCCCTGCATTAAGATGATGCCTGCCATTAAGAAACTGACCGCTGAATATGCCGGTAAAGCGACCGTGAAGACCATTGATTATGATAACAATAAGGAACTGGTCAAAAAAATGGGAGTAAGTGCTATTCCGGTCACGCTGATCTACAAAAACGGAAAAGTAGTATGGAAAGCCACAGGATATCAGAGTGAAGAGCAACTCAGAGCCGCTATAACGGCGCAATTGTAATAAAACGCCTTTTAAAATCCCGGCTGAAGAGAAATCCGCCGGGATTTTTTATATCTACCGGGCCTGCCTGACCGGTTCTCTGAGGATAGTTCTGAGTTTCTCAGGTGCGGTTTTATTAAAATCAGAAAGATATATTTCATGGTGCAGCCCGTTTTTGAGCCAGCCGCCTTTTTCCGAAAAATCTTTTAATAATTGCAACGTCTCAGGTTCGGTATCAAAGGGTCCTTTATGCAGCATTTGTATGGCAGTATGTGCCTCTATTGAAAACCAGGTTACCTTTTTGATGATTTCAAGTTTCTTTTTCAGAAAGGCTGATTCCACGCAGCGGGATACTTCTTCGGGAAGCACAAATTCGGGCAAACGGATCAGTAAGCGGTAATGCCACTCCTCTCTTGGCACCAGCTGTGGTGTATCATTCATGGAGATGCCTGCATATTTATCCTCATCAAACCACCAGAGCCCTTCCAGTTTGGCAACCACGAAGTCCTGCTCCTCCGCTTTATACCGGAATTTCAGCGTATAGGCAACTGTATACAGCGCCGAGATATTTTCAGCAAACGCTTGTCCGGACGGATTGCCTTTCCCTTCAATCGACAGATAATGTGCCTTTTCCACCTCTGTCACTTCCGGTTTCGAAGAAGCATTATAATATGCTTTGTATATGCGGGATAAGTCCAGTTTTGTCATCATGCCAATACAGGGGTTGCTTTATTTTCAACAATCATATTAAAGAAATTATAATCCGTCATGGGTGCATCAGTGATCCCCAGGTTCCTGCCCATGGTAACAATCTGTCCTCGGTGATAAGTACTGTGATTGAGAGCATGCTGGATAAACTGGTAGCGCGGAAGGTGGCCGCTTATCCAGGGAGATAAAAACAGCACCTCTTCTTCCAGTTCAGATGCTGACAATGATGTAACCACCTCCAGGAACCGGGCTGATTTTGTGAGAAAATCTTCAAAAACAGCTTCTGCATCCAGCTCTTTACTTATCCTTTCCCATTCTTTCTGATGAGACGTACAGGTAATGACATCGCTCCAGAAATCTTCGGTTCCGGCAATATGATCCAATGTCATCAAGATTGTCGGAAAACTTGAAGGAACAACGGTTTTAAGTAATTCCGATGGTTTACTCTGTAACCATTCAACGTAAGTCTGATTACTCCACAGGTTACTCTGTGCATAGTTGATAATAAGTTTTTGCAAGCTCATAACAGATGGTTTTTGATTGATATAAGCAAAAATACATCCGGTCATTGTCACCCGTATGTCAGGGGTGGGCAACTAATTTTTATTTTGATTTAAGACAGCACAGGCATAGAAACCCAGGGTTAGGACTTCTATGCCTGCAGACTTGACAGGCAATAAAATAATCAGGAAGTGAATATCTAAAAATCACATGATTCATTCATAAATTCCTCTAAGTCTTTTTTCTGAACGCCTGTGTAGAAAGTCGGACAGCTTTTGAAAAAATCTTTTAGCGCATTTTTATAGGTATTACAATTCGCTTCATTTTGCTCTGCCAGAAATACTTCTGCTGCTTTAGACACTTTTTCCGCGTTGGAAGAACAGGCCATCGGATTACCCGGACCGGAAGAATCTTTACAGCTCATTACCAGGCTGGTGATACTGCAAATAACGAACATCTTTGCAGATCTCATTTTAAAATCGGAATCGCTGCTATTGAGTACGGAACTGACAGCATTCAGGAACTTTTTCATGTTGATATGGATAATTGTTTCTACAATATTAAACAATCCATTTCAACGCAAAAGCCTCCGGAAGACTACATTTATTAAACGGTAACTCTGGCAGACTAAACCCCGGTTCCGGCTGATTATCTGACCAGGATTTCCATTGAATTCAATTCCGGTCCGCCACCTCTGTTAGCTGATCCGGCCACGATATAAACCTTTCCGTTCAGCAATACCGCCTGGGTTCCGTGCCTTCCCTGAAGAAGCGGCATTAAGGTTTCCCATTTACCCGTTTTGGGATTAAAAGCCTCTACCTCACGGTGGGCCGGCTCCTGTTTATCACTTTCCCCGCCTATGACAAGTACTTTCTTACCGAACGCAATAGTGGTGGTTCCTGCACGGTGTGTGGGCAGGTTCTGCGCCGGTTCAACTGTAGTCCACTTCCCGGTTTTGAAATCATAGATATCCAATTCACCTACCGTCAGGTTCATGAATTCTTTGGTTTTGGCCGAAGAACGTCTTCCGCCGGCTACATACAATTTATCATCAACGACAGTAACCTGAAAATGATCCCGTGCACGGGGCGCGTCAGGCAGCTTTGTCCATGTAGTGGTTTTGGGATCAAACTCATCAAACCAGGTCACATGCCCGTCCCAGTGCCCGTCCTGTATGCCGCATACCAGATAAATCTTATTTCGGTATTCAAAAACACCTGACGCCCCTCTCAGACGATCCGCCGGTATTTCCGGACCGGTCCGCCATTCGTCTTTTACGGGATTATAAATCTGAATATGAGTCAATGGCTTTTCATGGGGAAAGCCCCCTGTAAAACCTCCCAGTATATAAATTTCATTATTATACGTAACAGCCTGAAAGTGATGCATTTCAAGGGAAGGCTTAGCTTTGGGCACCCAGGTTTCGGTTTTGGGATCATATTCATCTACTCCTCTTTCTCCCCTTCCGCCGATCAGGTACAATTTACCATTGGCTGCCGCCATGCCATTCTCATGGCGTTCCGCAGGCAGGCTCATGGGCTCCGCAGGTGTCCAGACCTGGGCATCAGCAGTATTCCCTGCAATTAACAACACAGAACCCAATGCCCCGAATAGATATGTAAAGGATAAATTCATAGATTAAAAAGATTGATGGCCAACTGATTTTATTACAGGAAAGATACAAAAATAAGAGGTTAAATACTATCGATCAGGATCCGGTCATTTTTATGCTACGAAGATCGAAGAACTAAAACCCCTGGTTGACTGGATGTTGCTTTTGTCTATACGATTTTCCATCCTGCCTGACATCCTGATTTTTTCCGGAAAGTTTTTCAATTGTTTTTGCAACAATGTAACATTTACATATATTTGCAACAATGATGCATAAATTAAAATTATCAAAATGACAAAAAGACACATTTCCGCGTTATTGCTGCTCACTTCATTCTGGTTTGTTGCCTGCGATCCTGACAATGAAGACCCGATTGACATCAGTGCACCAGTCATTGAAGTAGAAGATCCTGAAAACGGTGAAACCTTTCCCGCGGGTGGAGCTATTCCGGCTCACATCGAATTTAAGGACGAGGTAGCACTGGCATCTGCCAACATCAACATCCACAGTTCGGCTGACGGACACGGGCATGGCCGTGTACTGATTACACCTTTCAGTTTTAACAAGAATTACACCCTCAACGGGAGAGAAGCAGAAATAAGAGAAGATATTCCCATCAATGCCGATGCGACTGCTGGTCCTTATCATTTCATTGTAATGGCTATTGACGCTCAGGGGAATTCTACTTCTTTTGACAACGGCTCCAATAAAGAGGTGGAAATCTGGATTTCTCATCCTGACATGGCCAAAGTGGTTTATAAAAATGCGTCAGGTAACATTACCGATCATTATCACGGAGAAGCCGGTAAAGCACTGAATTTCTATGGTGATATTACGGCTAATGCCACTAAAATTGAAAGTATTGTGGTCAGAGTTACAACAGAAGACGGTGATGGTCATGACCATGATCACAGGATAGCCTCAGAGGTGTTTTATGAAAAAACCTTTGATTACAGCACTCCGATAGCATCCGTTTCTATTGACAAATTATTGCAGAACGAACAGATTACGATTAGCAATGAAATGATTCAAAGAGCCGGAGACGATGATATTGAGCTGGTGATTATTGTAAAAGATCAGGCTGGCCATATCGCCCGTTATACAGCAGAAATAGCCTTTGGTGATCATGATCATTAATTACTACTGATAATATCATCATCTGACAGCCCTGCAATTCATATCACAGGGCTGTTAAGCAAACAAGTTCTATCCTTATCCCGGCAGGCGGGATAAGGATAGCCAGTTAATGGACCTTCCGTTGAAATTCTGTATATAGGGAGCGGCTTTTCAGATCAATATTTTCATTCAATACATAGCCGGCAGGAGTATCAGGATTTTCTGAGAAAATCCGAGAGGAGTATGATGAAAAATACTTGTTTGCCTTGCCGGACTGATCATGTCACCCCTTTCGGGGTTTTAACCCATAATAGCTATTTATCTTCCTATAATCATTTCAGCCCTTCGGGCTTTGTCTGACGCCTGTCCGGCATTATCCTGATTTATTCTATAGTACAATTGTTGGTCAACTTACCGTTTCCCATCAACAATAAAAAATATTCAGCTGTAAAGCGATGCTATTAGCTTTATCCGGGATTTCCTATCCGGGATTTCCAATCCGGAATTGACGTTAATCAATAATCCAGAAGGGATGACAGGATTATAGAAAACAACAGGAAGATAACATTCATCAAAACTGAAAGGGTGAAATTTTCAGATGGTAAGCTTATAACGGACTGACAGTAAGATCGTGGTGATAAATCAGTTGGTCACAGCTTTTCTTTTACAAAAATGCGTTAGATAAACAGAGCGTTAGATTTGTTAAACTTTTTGTAGATTAGTTTCGCGCAAGCCTTTAGCGACCTGCCCCAAACGGAAATACAAAACATAAAGAATAGAAAATGGGAATAATTGACAATCTTCTTAAACGATATGCAGGACAAGCAATAATAGAACATAAAACAAAACTCTCAGAAGCTGCATATCATATCCGCATACAAGACGACAACATTAAAAAAGCGGACTTTGTGCCGGGATATTTTTTGCGTTTGGGTGTTGGTATAGGTATCAGCGAAACATCATTAAAAGACAAAGTCAGAAGTTACAGTGTCTGGGACATTGACAAATCAAAAGGAACGCTTGACCTTGCAATAGCGACACACAGCAACGGAATCGGAGCGAATTGGATCAATAAATGTGAAACAGGAAACGAAGTAGCATTTGTGTGGAAGAAAGGAAATTTTGTTTTAGACAATAATGCTGACAGTTATCTTATGATTGGCGACTTGTCTGCGCTATCTCATCTTTACATCATCAACCGGAATCTGCCGAAGGACAAAAAAGTTGAAAGTATTTTATACAGTGAAAAACTAAACGAACTTTTCACTGACATTGATGGAACAACCCCTTTTCACTTCTATGAAATGCCTCAGAATCCTTATGACGAAATTGTTCGTAAGATAAATGAAATTGTTCCCGATATGACCGGCCGTAAAATAGTTTATATCGCTGGCGACAGTAGAATTTGTGTAGCGTTAAACCTGTTTTTCAGACGAGAATTGAATTGGGATACTAAACAAATAAAGACAAAACCATTTTGGAACCCGGAGAAAAAAGGACTTGAATAAATGCCCGAACCA
>JBEBXQ010000139.1:0-12060 GCA_040391535.1 Telluribacter sp.
CATCCTGTCAGTCCCTGGGACTTAAAATAACCACGAAGTGGTGGAATGATGATAGAACCCGGAAATGGGTAATATTTCAGATCGTAAGCTTATCCCGGGTCAAACCTCTTTCCTTTATAAATTCCTCCCGAAATATTTCACCGGAATGAACTGGTGGCAAATCACAACAAAAGAAAGGAATCTTCTGATTTTAGCCATTACAGACCAAAACCCGTACGATCGCCATAAAACAACCAACCGGCAAAAGGTCCAGTTATGAATCTTTTGCCGGTTGGTTGTTTCCGGTCTGTTTTATAGAAATTTCAGAAAAAAGAACGGTATATCGTATTAATACTAAGACAGATTACCAGAATTCCGACAATGATCATCAGCGGCTTTCTTTTGATTTTATGGACGAAGTAGGCACCAAACGGAGCAGCAATTACCCCTCCGATGATCAGACCTAAAACTACCTGCCAGCTGCTGATACCGGTGAAAATAAGAAAAGTAATTCCACTGGCAAAGGTTACCACAAATTCAGCGGCATTGACAGACCCGATCGTATAACGGGGATTACGGCCTTGTCCGAGCAACGTGGAAGTCACAATGGGTCCCCAGCCGCCACCGCCGATAGAATCCATGAAGCCACCGAAGCCGGCCAGTAAGCCTATTCTTTTAGTCTTCTTCTTCTCGATATTCTTACTGAATGCTTTTTTCAGGATAAGCACTCCCAGAAACACCAGATAAGCCGAAATAAAGGGTTTAATAATATCTCCGTCAATAACATCAGAAAGCAGATATGCTCCGGCAACTGCTCCTAATACACCCGGCACAACCAGACTTTTCAGTAACTTTTTATTAATGTTTTTGAATTTATAATGAGAAATGGCGGATGCTCCTGTTGTAAAGATTTCAGCAACATGAACACTCGCGCTACTGACCGCAGGAGGCACACCCAATGAAAGTAAAAAGGAAGTAGAAGTGGCACCGTAGGCCATTCCGAGGGTTCCGTCTACCAGTTGGGCACCCAAACCTACCAGCAGATAAAATACAAAATCGCTGCCAAGTGCCTCTTTAACATCGCTATAAGTAAATAAGGAGGTATTTTCAAAAATGAAGTAACAAATTACCAGAACCACTCCTGCCAATGACCCGTACAACCACAAGTTTTTGTTTGATGATTTCAAAGAAGCTGTTTTAATTTCGGACATAAACCCATATTTTGATCGCAAATTGACAACATTTGAATGAACAAAAGTAGCGAAAAATATTTACCCTACAAGTTAAGTAGTCTTAGTGTAACCAATTTTTATCATACTTCTTGAAATAATAATATTCCAAAAACACATGCAGACTGCAGACAGCTTCACTATTCAAAGATAATTCTCAACAAATACAGGTTACCACAAAAAACAGTCTGCTAGTTTTTCATACGGGTTAATCGCTCCAGATCCAGAATCGTGATCAGACTACCCTTAATTTCGATCAGTTTTTCTTCTTTAAAATCAGATAATGTACGGATTACGGTCTCGGTAGCCGTACCGACAATCGAGGCTATGTCTTCCCGTGTAAGTGCCATTGAAAATGGTTTCGCAGGGTCGCTGTGATAGCGCTGAGCCAGCATTACCAGCGCTTGTGCAACTCTTTTCCGCACAGAATTATAAGCCAGTTGCAGCAGACGTTCTTCCCTTTCTTTGATCTCATTGGAAAGCATTTTGATAAAACGGGTTGAAACTTCACGGTTTTCCTGAATCAGTCTGAAGAAATCCTCTTTAGGAATTAAGGTGATGTCTGATTCTTCAAGGGCAATCGTTGTTTCCTGATAAGGCATATCCTGCAATAGTTCAGTATAGCCGAAAAAATCACCGCTTTTGTATAAATCCGTTATAAATTCCTTGCCGTTCTCATTGGATTTCAGGGATTTAACCTTCCCTTTTTGCAAAAAGAAAATACCTGAAGGATAGCTGCCTTCTGTATAAATGGTTTCCTTTCTTTTGAACTGCCTTACCCGCTTATCCTCCGCCAGCCTGGTCACCAGATCCAGCGACTTTGCTTCCTGTAAAAACTGATCAAGGCCTTCGGGAGTCCGGTCAAAATGTACTTTTAACCGATCGCTCTTTTTGAGGCGCATCTCCACTGCATTCAAAAGCTCGATATCATCATAAGGTTTGGTCAGGTAGTCATCAGCCCCCATCACCATTCCTTTTCTGAAATCACTTTTTTCAGCCTTAGCCGTTAAAAAAACAAACGGAATCGCGGCTGTACGTTCATCCTTTGAAAGCATATGTAACACACCGTATCCGTCAAGCACCGGCATCATAATATCACAGATAATCAGATCAGGCCCTTCACTGTAGGCCAGTTTTACCCCTTCCTTTCCATTTTCAGCGGTCAGTACCTGATAATTGGCCAACTCCAGAATCTCGGCAGTATTCTCACGCATTTCAGGATTATCTTCAATCAGCAGTATTCTTTTCGTATTCATGGAAATTTCTTTTCAAAAATGGTTCGTTAATTCTCTTAATCAGCTAGGGTAGTCTGTTCGGGTTCAGCGTTAGGTAACACCACTGTAAAAGTGGTCCCGCCTCCCGGTGCGTTTTCGAAATATATCGTTCCTCCCATTAAATCGACATATTTTTTTACAATATTCAGCCCCAGACCGGTCCCCTGCACGTTTCCGGCATTATGGGCTCTGAAAAACCGGTCGAATATGTGTTCCTTATCCTGTTCGGGTATACCAATACCCTGATCAGTAATTTTAATAGTCAGCAGATCGTGCTCCAATGAAGCCGTCAGAATAATCTCTTTGCCAGGGTCTGAATATTTTGAAGCGTTGGAAAGCAGATTGAGCAGAATGTTACGAAGTAACTGATTGTCAACCCACACCTGCAAAGGGCCTTCAAAATCAAATATGATGGTCTGCCCTTCCTTTGTGATACTTTTTATATGTTCAATGACACCCATACAAAACTGCGGAAGGTCTGTCAACACAGGTACTACACGGATCTGCCCTTCTTCCATTTTTCCCAGAGACAGAAAATCATTCAGAATTTCGGTAAGGTTATTTACTGCTGATTTGATCCTTAGAACGTGTTTCTGCCTTTTTTCATCTTCTTCTGTGTGAATATATCTGCCGATCAGAGAGGCAGATGACAGGATGGTAGCTAATGGAGTCCTGAATTCATGAGAAGCAATGGTTACGAATTTGCTTTTCATATCATTGAGCTCTCTTTCTTTTTCCAAAGCTCTTACCACTTCACTTTGAGACTGTTCGATTTTTTTCACGGCAGCATCCAATTCCCTGGTTCTTAGTTTAACTCGTGCCTCCAGCTCTGCATTCAGTTTCTGGATTTCTCTGTTGGCTTCCTCTATTGATTTTTCCTGAATTTTGCGTTCTGTAATGTCAATTACAAAACACACGACAAAATCGCCATCTCCTGTCCTGAAAGGACTCAGACTTACTTCAACCGGAAATTCCGAATGGTCTTTCCTGATCGCAAATAAATTAAGCGTCCCTCCCATTCCTCTTGCATGCGGGTTTTCATGATACCCGGCCCTGTGGGCTTTATGTGTTGTCCTGAGATGGGTGGGAATAAGCTTCTCTACCCTTTCTCCGATGAGCTCATTTGCCTTATAGCCAAACAATCGCTCGGCCTTGGGATTCAGCATGATGACTTCACCTGATCTATTGACTAATAAAATTCCCTCGGATGCATATGTGAATATTGCATCAAGCATTTCAATATGCTTTTTCATTGATAATGGTTTTTCTAATAAACTAACAACCATTCCAAAATAAGTAACATAATTTATGACAGACAAATAAATAAACTCGCCACTGTCAAATTGTGTGGCTGAATAGTGCATGCTCCGGCCTGGCTTTCCATAATTTTTCGTCAAAAGCCATACATATATTCCTGACAAATGCACGGCCCTTTTCTGTTACTTTCAGCCGGCAGGGTTCCATAACCACCAAATCGTCCTCAATAAGTTCCTGCAGTCTTTCATACATATTATCAAAACATGGCGTTACTTCATGTTCCAGAAACCAGCTTGTTTCAAATCTGGTCATGATATTCAGGATATGGCGTCGCAGCACCAGATCTTCTTCGTTCAGTTCATGTCCTTTGAAGATCGGAATTTCATTATTATAAACACTTCTTTTATAGGCTTCAATGGTCTTTTCATTTTGCACAAAACCTTTCCACGCATCGCTGATTGACGAAACACCAAGACCAATCAGTAATTGTGTATGATTGTCGGTATAACCCATGAAATTGCGGTGAAGCGTTCCGTTTTTAAGCGCTTTACAGAGTGTGTCGCCAGGCAGTGAAAAATGATCCATTCCTATATCATAATATCCCGCTGATTCCAGCATGGTTTTACCCAGGTTGTAAATGTTCAGTTTTTCGGCGGCATCTGGCAAGGCATGTATGGGAAATGCATTCTGAGCAGCTTTATTACCCGGAATATGCGCATAACTATAGAAAGCAATACGGTCGGGTTTCAGTGCTGTTACTTTCTCTATCGTTGGTTTCATGGTTGCGGTGCTCTGGTAGGGCAAGCCATAAATGAGATCGTAATTGACAGAAGTATATCCTATTTCCCTGGATGCTTCGGTCAGATGCTTTATTTCATCATACGTCTGATAACGGTGAATTGCTGACAATACCGTTTCATTAAAATCCTGAACGCCTATACTGATCCGGCGGAAACCGTTGTTGTATAGTGTTTGCAAATGTGCGTCGGTGGTATTGCCGGGGTGCGCTTCAAAACCAAAACGGGCCTCGGGATGCACAATCATATCTTCCAGTACTCCCCTGATCAGTTTCTGAAGATTTTCCGGACTGAAGAAAGTAGGCGTGCCACCTCCCAGATGAATATCCCTGATGACAGGAGTTGTTTCAAAAGCCCGTTTATAATGTGACCACTCAGTAAGTACGGCTTCAATGTAACTTTCTTCTACGTTATGGTTAACGGTAATCCGCTTATTACAGCCGCAGTAGGTACAAAGGCTTTCGCAGTAAGGCAGATGAATATAAATACTGATTCCTTCTTCCGGATCTGTAACAGATAGTGCATGGTTTACAAGTTCAAGCCACTTCTGTTGTGAAGGTGGTACTGGCTGCCAGTACGGAACAGTCGGATAGCTGGTATACCTTGGGCCCGGAATGTTATATTTTCCTAGTAAACGCTGCTCCATGAGACTAAGCTATAATGGTTTTAATTTACACAGCGATTTCTCTGACTGCGTACAATAATTCAATTACCAAAACTAGAAACTCAGCGTAAAGCAAAATATGACACGGGTCATAATTAAACCTGATATTTAGTTACCTGTACAAACGGGAATAGCAGATGAACCTGCGGGGAAGTCCAGCATAAATCCACGGATAACCAGCCACAGGCCGATCATCAGCATGATAACAGGAGTCATCTGAAAAAGCCTTGAACGGATTTCAGGAGAAATTTTTTCTTTGAACATACTGATGCCCAACATAGCCGGTAAGGTACCCAGCCCGAATAAGAACATAAATACGCCACCGCTCCAGGCTTTCCCTGTCGCCATGGAACTGACCAGAGCCATGGTTACCATTCCGCATGGCAGAAGTCCGTTGAGCATTCCTAACAGATACCTGGCACCGGTATGATGTGAAAGCAATACAGAAGACATCGCTGTTTTTACCTTTCTGATCATATTACGCCATAAAGCAGGAGGCTGGTAATACCGGTTCCAGGCAGCGGGCCCTACCGCGTAGATAATCAGGATGATTCCGGCAGCGACTGAAAAGTATTTAAGGTAACCCACCAGAGAAATAGTAGCGGCCATACTGCCTGCGATCAGCCCCAGCAGTGTATAGGTGCTGGTGCGGCCGAGGTTGTAGAGTACATAATTAAAATATCGTCCGGAAACAGATCCCGACCTGACCGGAATGGCCAGCGCTATAGGCCCGCACATACCAATACAGTGAAAACTGCTCATAAACCCCATACTGATGGCCAGGTATGGTAATACTGTTTCCATATCCGTTACTGAATAACCACTACTCCTTCATCCCAGTAGGTTTGTCCGCCTGAAGCCCAGTCGATCTGCATCTGATACCTTCCTGCAGGGAGTTGTGAGACAGGAATTACCATGCTGTGTTCCCCTGATGTAATAGCAAATGACCGGTCATTGTCACTGTTGGAAGGACAATAAAAGGAAATCTTACCTGACGGCGTTCCTGTGATACTTTCAGGAAACCGGATAGCCACTTCATGATCCGAAACCGACCAATCCACCTGTTCTGCCAATGCCCGGGCCCGCTTCTTTTTCTCCATTTTATCACTGAACTTCAATTCTTCCTCGTAATATTGATCGGTTACCAGATCTACTCTTTTACCCATGCTCATCACTACCAGGCAGAGCATCATTACCACAAACCCCAAATAAAGAGTTGCTATTCCATATCCCCAATTCCATTTCATAAGCTATCAGGTTTTAATGTTTAATTATTTTTGGGGTGCCATAAAGGTCGTTTCAAAATCTTCCAGTTTTTCCCCTTTTTCATAGACAGATAATTCTATCACCGTTTTACGCTTTTCCAGTTCGGTGTGTGGTATGGAGATAATCACCGATCCCTCTAGCATTCCGGCAGGTTCGATCGTTAATTTTCCGGTACCTATAAATTTCATTTCCCCCTTCGGATAATCCAGACGGAACTCAGGTTCAATGCTCCGGTTGGTTTTGTTAAATATTTTGTAAGTATATATATTTCCTATCCCTTCAGGTGTTTCGGTATACTGACTGCCCGGCACCCGCAGCAAAGTGGTTTTGGTATCCGTTCTGTTCCAGAGGACTGAGCCGAAAATCGTAAATACCACCAGTATGATCAGAGAATAGGCAATAGTTCTTTTCGAAATCTTTTTAGGTTTACCTTCCATGATCGCTTCTTCCGAAGTATAACGGATAAGGCCTCTTTCAAAACCTACTTTATCCATAATCGAATCACAGGCATCTATGCAGGCCGTGCAATTTATACATTCCATCTGTGTACCGTTACGGATATCAATACCGGTAGGGCACACATGCACACACTGAAAACAATTGATGCAGTCGCCGGAGGTTCGTTCCTGGTTTTTTCTCAGTTTGTCTCTTGGCTCTCCCCTCTTGTGATCATAAGCAACAACAGTGGACTTCCGGTCCAGGAACACGCCCTGTAAGCGACCATAAGGACAAATCACCGTACATGCCTGATCCCGTAACCAGGCAAAATCAAAGAAAAAGATCACCGTAAAAATCAGCAATGCAGATAACAGACCCAGGTTTTCGCCCACCGGTTGCAGCACAATACGGTACAGTTCCTTCACCCCGATAATATAGGATAAAAGCAAATTAGCGATGATAAAAGACACCAGAAAGAAAATAATCCATTTACTACCCTTCTTCACAATTTTATCAGGGTTCCAGGGTGCCTTATCAAGTGCTTTCTGTTTATTCCAGTCTCCTTCAATGGCATATTCGATCTTCCTGAAAACCATCTCCATGAAAACCGTTTGCGGGCAGGCCCACCCGCACCACAAACGGCCTAGCATATTGGTAAATAAAACCACAAACAGCATAAAGACAATCATGAGGACGCCAAACAGCCAGTAATCCTGCGGCCCTATAAAGAACCCGAATAATATTATTTTTCTTTCCAGAATATTAAACAGGAACAAAGGCTGTCCGTCGCGGTGCAGAAAAGGTGTAATAAAAAGTACTCCTAATATAAAAACGGTAAAGAGTTGCCTGCGGTTATGCCACTTTCCTTTTGGTTTCTGCGGATAAAACCAGTTTCTTTTACCGTCCTCCTTAACTGCATCAAAGTGATCCCTGAAAGATTCCTGACCTATACTGTCTGCGTCCATGATTGTCCCGGATTTATTCTAATGTCTCTTCTGCCACCCCGGATGTTCCTTCTTCTACATACAGATCACCCTGAGCTTCCTTGGCATTTGCAGGATTGGTCCCTTTCAATGTCAGAATATAACTGGATACTTTTTGAATTTCGAGGGGAGGCAGTTGTTTTTCCCAGGAAATCATTCCCTTTTCAGGAACACCGTATTTGATAATTTTAAATACATCATTGATACTTCCGCCGTGCATCCAGTATTCATCAGTAAGGTTAGGCCCAACACCGCCTTCGCCGGCCATTCCGTGACATGCAGCACAATTGGTTTCGAAAATAGTCTTTCCCTGAGCAATTCCGGCCTGTTCGGTCAATACGGTTACTGAGTTCTCATCCATACTTGCCCCTGCTTTGGCCAGGTACACTTTATGCTGTTCTTCAGCGACGGCAAGTTCTCTCTCCAGCTCTCCGATCTGATCCGGCCCGAAGCCACCGAAATAATAAACAGAATATAAGATTGCAAAAACAATCGTTCCGATAAAAAGGAACTGCAGCCAGGGCGGCATCGCATTATCCAGTTCCTGAATACCATCATAATCATGACCTTCAATCAGAATTTTCTTCTCATCCTGAACTGCCACCGACGTGCCGCTGAAACGCTGCCACCAGTGAATTTCAGGGGCCACCCCTTCTGTACCAAGACCAGGGTTGTTAATGCGGAACAGCAGGTTCATTACCCTGGTCAGGAATATGGCCAGAAGGATAACAATGGCAACGAGGAAAATAAGCATCACATACAACACCAGCTCTTCATTGCCCATAGGTTTTGATTCCGGACTTTGTGCGGATGATGTAAATCCCAGTCCGATAAACAAAAGCGTGAAGATCCCCTTTCTGAAACTGCCATCTTCAAGGGGGGTGTTTTTCATGCGGTCAAGCGTCTTTTTGTCAAGGTTAAACACATAGACAAGCAGACCGACAAAGAAAATAAAGAATATCAACAACGACATCAGCGGATATATCCCAACACCGGTAATGGTCTCTAAATAAGTTCTGAATTTCATATTTTTCAGGAATTGTATTTTGGTCAGTTACTTGCCTTGATGTCTGTACCCAGGCGTTGCATATAAGCGATCAGCGCAATAATTTCCTTATTTCTGCTGGTTTTGATACCGCTTTGCGCCAGGCGCTCTGTAATTTCATCGGCCTGTCTGGCCAGATCTTCATTGGCAATTTCATCATAGCCTTTTTCATAAGGTACCCCCAGGGTCTGCATCGCTCTGATTTTAGCCGGCGTTGATGAGATGTCGAGGTCATCTTCCAGCAACCAGGGATACCTCGGCATAATAGAACCCGGTGACATACTGGTAGGATCTTCCATATGGTTATAATGCCATGAATCAGGGTATTTACCTCCTACACGCTGTAAATCAGGACCGGTGCGCTTGGACCCCCACTGGTGCGGGAAATCATAAACATATTCACCGGATTTTGAATACTCCCCGTACCGCTCAATTTCAGCCCTGAAAGGCCGTACCATCTGGGTGTGACATAAGTAACAACCTTCTCTTACGTAGATATCACGCCCCTGCAGTTCAAGTGGAGTATAAGGCTTCACAGTTTCAATGGTAGGTACGTTGGAACTGACCATGAAAGTGGGTATAATTTCAATCATTCCCCCGATAGCCACGGCAATGAAAGAGAAAATCAGCAGCGCCATAGGTTTACGCTCGATCAGGCGACGGTGCCATGGTTCGCTGGCATGCCCGCTCCAGATAGCCGAAAGCGGCATAGCCCTTGCTGTTTCTGTTGCTATTAAGGTGCCTTTGGCGGCTGTCATCCACAGGTTATAGATCATGGCAGTAAAACCAATGAGGTATAAAGTACCGCCTACACCCCGCAGAAAGTATAATGGTTTCAGAGAGGTAACGGTTTCGAGGAAGTTGGGGTATTTCAATAATCCTTCAGGGGTAAATTCCATCCACATGGCATTTTGTACCCAGCCTGCCCAGTACATAGGAACCGTATAAAACAGGATTCCTATCGTTCCGATCCAGAAGTGGAAATTGGCCAGTTTCTGAGAGAAAAGCGGACGGTTATAGATGCGTGGAAACAACCAGTACAGAATACCAAAAGTCAGGAAGCCGTTCCAGCCGAGCGCCCCTACGTGTACGTGGGCCACGGTCCAGTCGGTAAAGTGGCTGATGGCATTTACATTTTTCAGTGAAAGCATCGGGCCTTCGAAGGTAGCCATACCGTAGGCTGTAATCGCTACCACCATAAATTTCAGCACCACATCTTCACGGACACGATCCCAGGCCCCACGGAGGGTGAGCAGGCCGTTCATCATACCTCCCCATGACGGAGCAAGCAGCATAATTGAAAATACGGTACCCAATGTCTGTGCCCAGTCGGGCAGTGAAGTATATAATAAATGGTGTGGACCTGCCCAGATGTAAATAAATATGAGTGCCCAGAAATGCACGATAGACAATCTGTAAGAGTATATAGGACGGTTCGCTGCTTTAGGCAGAAAATAATACATCAGCCCCAGGTAAGGCGTGGTAAGGAAAAATGCGACCGCATTGTGTCCATACCACCACTGTACAAGCGCATCCTGCACCCCGGCATACCAGGAGTAGCTTTTCATGAAAGATACAGGAATCGCTATACTGTTAACCACATGTAACATGGCTACTGCCACGAAAGACGCCAGATAAAACCATACAGCGGCATAAACGTGTTCAACACGGCGGTTGATCATAGTCATAATAAGATTTACCAGTGCGGTTACCCATACTACGGCAATAGCGATGTCAATCGGCCATTCTAATTCGGCATACTCTTTGGAGGTGGTATAACCCAGAGGTAAAGAAACAGCCGCGGCAAGGATTACCAGCTGCCATCCCCAGAAATGAAACTGCCCCAGCTTGTCACTCCACATGGGAGTACGCAATACACGAGGCACAGAATAATACATTCCTGTAAAAAAGCCATTGCCTACAAATGCAAAAATAACGGCATTGGTATGCAGCGGTCTGATTCGCCCGAAAGTGGTATACGGAAGATCAAAATTCAAATCAGGAAATACCAGCTGAAAAGCGGCAAGAAGCCCTCCAAGCATCCCGATCAATCCGAAAACGATCGTGGCTATGGCGAAATTCCGTACGAGTTTGTTATCGTACTGAAACTCGTCAAGTTCAACGGCTCCCTTTAAAGAGTGTGAAACGTTTGACATAGAAATTGGTTATAAATGAATAGTTTTGTTTTAAGCTTTTTCTTCAGTTTCCGTATCATCGAGCAAAATCCTTATGGACGGGGTATAATCATCGTCGTAATGCCCTTTTCTGACCGTCCAGATAAATACAGCCAGAAATCCCGCCGCAACGATAAGGCTCAGTGCCAGAAGTACATACAATGCGCTCATGCTGATAGTATTCTTATTTGGTTTCCGGATAATTCATTATCTTAATCCTTGTTCCTTTTCTGTATCAAAAGTACAGGTGGCATCAGCGTTCTACACTGACTCCCGGAAGGATTTCATATGACTTTGGTCAGTTTTTATATGCTTTCCCACCGCCAATGCTGATGCAAGCGTGGTAAAGGATACAATAGTTACCGAGCTGACCGGCATCAGTATGGCTGCTATCACAGGAGACAATTCGCCTGTGATGGCAAACGACACTCCTGTCAGGTTATATAATAAAGAAATAGCAAAGCTCATCTTGATAATGTTCTGTCCTGAGCGCGCCAGTTTTACATAAGCAGGCAGCAGCGGCAACTGATCCCCTTCAATGATAGCGTCACAGGCCGGTGAAAAGTTATTGGTATCGTCTGACACTGCCACACCTACATCACTTTGTTTCAATGCCCCTGCGTCATTCAGGCCATCACCAACCATTAATACCCGGCGGTTCCTGTCTTTCTGTAACCGTTCTATAAACCGAAGCTTATCTTCGGGCTTCTGACTGAAATGCAACCTGGAAGCCGATCCGAATATGTCCGTAAGGAATGATTCATCGGTAGGGTTATCTCCTGATAGCAGATACGTTTCATAACCTTCGTCCCGAAGCCGCTTCACCGCATGACTTAAATTACTGCGATACCTGCTTTTAACCGTAAAAACGCCTTTCAGCTCATCATTGATTTTCACCCATACCTGTGACGCGTTTCCTGAAGCCAGGGACTGGCCACCCAGCCAGGCAGCCGA